>JAJYCS010000077.1 GCA_021778115.1 Deltaproteobacteria bacterium | reverse complement strand
CGGCGAGAAGATCGTCATGCGCCTGCTGGACAAGAGCAACCTGCAGCTGGACATGACCAAACTGGGGTACGAACCTGACGCCCTGGCCCATTTCAAGCGGGAGATCCACAAGCCGTTCGGCATGGTGCTGGTGACCGGTCCCACCGGTTCAGGCAAGACTGTTTCCCTCTATTCCGCCTTGTCGGAGCTGAACAAGGTGACCGAGAACATCTCCACTGCCGAGGATCCGGTGGAGTTCAACTTCGCCGGGATCAACCAGGTACAGGTCCATGAGGATATCGGCCTGAACTTTGCCGCAGCGCTCCGCTCCTTCCTCCGCCAGGACCCCGATATCATCATGATCGGTGAGATCAGGGACTTCGAGACCGCTGAGATTGCAGTCAAGGCGGCGTTGACCGGCCACCTGGTCCTCTCCACCCTGCATACCAACGACGCCCCGGCCACCATCAACCGACTGTTGAATATGGGGATTGAGCCGTTCCTGGTGGCCTCGGCGGTGAACCTGATTACGGCTCAGCGGCTGGCCCGCCGGGTCTGTGGCGAATGTCGGGAAAAGGAGGATATTCCGCTGCAGGCGCTGATCGATGCCGGCGTGCCGCCTGAGGAGGCGCCTGAGTACGTCTGCTACCGGGGACGGGGCTGTCCGGTCTGCAACAACACCGGCTACAAGGGGAGGGTCGGTTTCTATCAGGTCATGCCGATGCTGGACCCCCTCAGGGAACTGATCTTGAACGGGGCCAACACGGCCGAGATCAAGCGCGAGTCGATGCGGCTCGGTATCAAGACCATGCGCCAGTCAGGTCTCACCAAGCTGAAGGAGGGGGTTACCTCTCTGGAAGAGGTGCTGCGGGTGACGGTGGCAGACGACTAAGGAGAACGACCATGGCAAACCTGCACGATCTCCTGAAGATCTTGGTGGAGGGGGGCGGTTCCGACCTCCATATCACCACCAACACCCCGCCCCAGATCCGGGTTGACGGTAAACTGCGTCCCATTGCGGATCTGCCGCCGCTCAATGCGGTTGAGACCAAGCAGCTCTGCTATTCGGTGCTCACCGATTCTCAGAAGCATAAATTTGAAGAGGATAACGAGTTGGACCTCTCATTCGGGGTCAAGGGGCTTTCCCGCTTTAGGGGGAATATCTTTGTCCAGCGTGGCGCTGTGGCCGGGGTCTTCCGGGTCATTCCGTACAAAATCCTCACCTTTGATGAGCTCTCGCTGCCGCCGGTAGTGCGGGAGCTGGCCGAAAAACCCAGAGGGCTTATCCTGGTGACCGGTCCCACCGGTTCCGGCAAGTCAACCACGCTTGCCTCGATCATTGACTTCATCAACATAAACCGCCATGAGCATATCGTCACCATTGAAGACCCGATCGAGTACCTACACCCCCATAAGGGCTGCCTGGTGAACCAGCGGGAGGTGGGGGCCGATACCAAGGGGTTTAAGAACGCCCTGAAGTACGTGTTGCGGCAGGATCCCGATATCGTCCTGGTGGGGGAACTGCGGGATCTTGAGACCATTGAGGCGGCCTTGACCCTCTCGGAGACCGGTCACCTCTGTCTGGCCACCCTCCATACCAACTCCTGCGCTCAGACCATCAACCGGATCGTTGATGTCTTCCCCCCCTACCAGCAGCCCCAGATCCGGGCGCAGCTCTCCTTCGTGCTGGAAGGGGTCATCTCCCAGACTCTGATCCCCAAGATTGGCGGCGGTCGCAGCCTCGCTCTGGAGATCATGGTCCCCAATCCGGCCATCCGCAACCTGATCCGGGAGGACAAGGTCCATCAGATCTACTCGCAGATGCAGGTGGGGCAGGATAAGTTCGGCATGCAAACCATGAACCAGTCCCTCCTTTCCCTCTATTCCCGCCGTCAGATCACCCTGGACGACGCCATGGGGCGCTCCACCGATCCAGACGAACTGAGACAGATGATCAACAATCCGACTATGGGGATGCGCCCCCCGCAGCGGCGCTAACATTCCGATTCCGAAGGAGGAATCATAATGCCAACCTTTGCCTGGCAAGGTAAGACCCGCGCTGGCGCCCTGCAGAAGGGGGTGACCGATGCCCCCACCGCAGCAGCGGTGGAGGCCCAGCTGAAAAAGGCCGGTCTGCTGAATATCACCATCAAGGAGCAGAGGAAGGGGCTGCAGCTCCCCACGTTCGGCGGTGGCGGTGTCGATACCAAGGACCTGGTGATCTTTACCCGTCAGTTTGCCACCATGATCGACTCCGGCCTCCCCCTGGTCCAGTGTCTTGATATCCTCTCCTCGCAGCAGGAAAAGCCAGCCTTTAAGCAGATCCTCCTCAAGGTCAAGGAGAGTGTGGAGAGCGGCTCCACCTTTGCCGATGCCCTGGCCAAGCACCCCAAGGCCTTTGATGAGCTCTACGTCAACCTGGTGGCTGCTGGGGAGGTGGGCGGTATCCTGGATACCATCCTGAATCGTCTGGCCGCCTACATCGAAAAGGCGATGAAGCTGAAGAAGCAGATCAAGGGGGCCATGGTCTACCCGACGACCATCATGTCCATCGCCATCATTGTCGTGGGGGTGATCCTGGTCTTTGTCATCCCGACCTTTGCCAAGATGTTTGCCGATTTCGGCGGCGATCTGCCGGCCCCCACCAAGTTCGTCATCGCCCTCTCCAACTTCCTGCTCAAGTACATTATCGTGATCATTGCCGCCATATTCGGCATCTTCTGGGGTATCAAAAAGTTTTACGCCACCCCGGTGGGGCGAAAAAAGATGGACGCCTTTGCCCTCAAGGCCCCCATTGCCGGCCCCCTGATCCGTAAGGTGGCGGTGGCCAAGTTCACCCGCACCCTGGGGACCATGGTCAGTTCCGGGGTGCCGATCATGGACGGGCTTGAGATTGTGGCCAAGACCGCCGGCAACAAGATTGTGGAAGAGGCGGTCTTCGGCGTGCGCCAGGCCATCTCCGAGGGGAAGACCATGGCGGAACCGCTGCAGTCATGCGGCATCTTCCCCCCGATGGTGGTTCAGATGATCGCCGTCGGCGAGGCCACCGGCGCCATGGATGCCATGCTGACCAAGATCGCCGATTTCTACGACGATGAGGTGGATGATGCGGTCTCTGCCATGACCGCCATGATGGAACCGATGCTGATGGTCTTTCTGGGGACGGTGGTGGGGGGGCTGGTCATTGCCATGTATCTGCCGATTTTCAAGCTGGCGGGGACCGTCGGCGGCTAATTGATGATCACCGAGCGCCGTCTGCGGCTCTTTATCGTTGCCAGGGTCCTGGTCACCATCCTGTTTCTGGCATCGACCATCGTTTTGAAGATGCAGGATCCCGAGGCAGTCGGCACCGTCGCCTTTCGCGGCATTGTGTTGCTGATGGTCTCCTCCTGCCTCTTTTCGGCCGGCTCTCTGGCCATGCTGCGCAGGCTCCGCTGGCAACCGTTTCTCACCTACCTGCAGATCCTCTGGGATCTGCTGTTTGTGACGGTGCTCCTGGTCTATACCGACGGCATCGCCAGCCCGTACTCATTTCTCTATCTGCTGGCCATCATGAACGCCGCCCTGCTGCTCTCACGCCGGGAGGCGCTGTATACCGCAGCCCTCTCCGGCATCCTCTTCGGCGCTCTGGTGGACCTGCAGTACTTTGGCATGCTGGCACGGATCGGCCTCTCCCCCCTGGCGGCCCTGCAGCGGGGCAGTGTGGTGGTGTTTTATACCATCTTCCTGCACCTGACCGGTTTTATGGTGACCGCCTTCATCACCGGTTACCTCACGGAGCGTGCCCGCAGCAGTGAGGATGCCCTGCGGGCGAGCGAGATCAACTACGACGAGTTGCAGCGTCTGCACAGCAGCATCGTACAGCACCTGGAAAACGGTCTGATGACCGTGACTCGCGATGGGGCCATCCGGGTCTTCAACCCGTATCTGGAACGACTGACCGCCATCAGCCAGCAGGCAGCCTACGGTAAACCCTGCCGGACCGTTTTCCCCCATCTGCCGTGGCATGAACAATCGCTGGCAACGCCTCAACAGGGCGAGTTCAGCTACCGTACGGCTGCTGCCGGGCCGTTGATCGTCGGCTACACAACGGTGCCGTTCAGTGACGTCCGCGGTGAACCGGCCGGCATGATCGTCACCCTGCGCAACCTGACCGACAGTAGACAGCTGGAGCTGGCCCTCAAACGTCAGGACCGCCTGGCAGCCCTCGGGGAGCTGTCGGCCCGTATGGCCCATGAGATCCGCAACCCCCTGGCCGCCATCAGCGGCTCGGTCCAGCTTCTGGCAGGACATGGCGCCCTGCAGGATCATGAGGCCAGGTTGCTGGCCATTGTCCTCCGTGAGTCGGAGCGCTTAAACGGGCTGATCACCGATTTTCTGGCATATGCCCGTCCGGCGCCGCTCAGACTGGAACGTTTCGGGCTGGCGGGGCTGGTGGATGACCTGTTGACCTTGTTGCAGGCCGATGGCCGTTTTGCCCATATCCAGCTTTGTTCAGAGGTGCCTGCCGGTATCGCGGTGCTGGCGGATCGCGGCCAGTTGCAACAGGCGTTGCTCAACCTCCTCCAGAACGGTGCTGAGGCGATGCCCCAGGGTGGCCGCCTTCTCCTGACCGCATGGCAGCAGTCAGACCGTCCAGACTGCAGCCGGTCAGACGCCTCGGTCAGTATCGCGGTGACCGATCAGGGGGGGGGGCTTGATGAGGAGACCAGCCGGCATCTGTACGAGCCGTTCTGGACCACCAAGCCCGACGGTACCGGTCTGGGACTGGCCACGGTCTATCGGATTGTGGAGGCCCATGAAGGTACTATCACCGCACAGGCCGGTGAGGGTGGGGGGACCGTCTTTACGATCCACCTGCCCATGGGGGAGGGATCGGTATGAAGACAAAAATCCTGGTGGTGGATGATGAGCTCAGCATGCGGGAGTTCATCTCCATACTGCTGGAGCGGGAAGGGTACGAGGTGCTGACAGCGGCCGATGCCGACACGGCCCTTGAACGTCTGGCCTCATCGGCTATCGACCTGGTGATCTCGGACGTCCAGATGCCCGGCTTAAACGGCCTGGAGCTACTGGCACGGATCCGCGCCTCCTCCCCCGAGACCGCCGTGCTGCTGATCACCGCCTACTCCACCGCCGAGCAGGCGGTGGAGGCGATGAAGCTGGGGGCCTACGACTACCTGGCAAAACCGTTCAAGGTGGAAGAGATCAAGGTCCTGGTCCGTAACGCCCTTGAAAAGCGGGACCTCCAACGGGAAAATCTGCAGTTGAAGGAGAAGGCCCAGGCATGCGAGGGGTTCGGCAGTCTGCTCGGCATCTCTCCCCGGATGCGGGAACTGTTCGGTATCTTGCGCAAGGTGGCTGACAGTCCCAGCACGGTGCTGATCCTGGGGGAGAGCGGCACCGGGAAGGAGCTGGCAGCACGGGCGATCCACGATAACAGCTCCCGTCAGGGACGGCCGTTTGTGGCGGTCAACTGTGGCGCCATACCGGAATCCCTGATCGAGAGCGAGCTGTTCGGCCATGCCAAAGGGGCGTTCACCGGCGCCGTGGGTGAACGGGCCGGCCTTTTCGAACAGGCCCACGGCGGGACCCTGTTCCTGGACGAGATTGGTGAGCTGCCGCTGGCGATGCAGACCAGGTTGCTCAGGGTACTGCAGGAGCGTGAAGTGCGACGGGTGGGGGGGAGTGCCACCCGCAAGGTGGATGTGCGGGTGGTGGCTGCCTCGAATCGGAACCTGTCCGAACAGGTGCAGGAGGGGAGTTTCCGGGAGGATCTCTACTACCGGATCAACGTGGTGCAGGTAATCATGCCCCCGCTGCGGGAGCGGATTGAGGATATCCCCCTCCTGGTGGATCATCTCTCCCGCAAACACGGCTGCCTCGAGGCTCGCGGCAGGGCCATCACCAGTGATGCCCTCAAGACCTTGATGACCTATCCGTTTCCCGGCAATGTGCGTGAGCTTGAGAATATCGTTGAACGGAGCATGGTGCTGAACCGCAGCCAGATTACCCCCGAGAGCCTGCCGCCGCATGTACGGGGGGGGGCGAAGCGGTTCGACCTGCAGTCCACCATCGAGATACCGGACGGCGGCATCGCCCTGGAACCGGCCTTGGAAGAGCTGGAGAAACGGTATCTGCTCAAGGCCCTGGAGAAATCCAGCGGGATTAAGAAACGGGCCGCCGAGCTGCTGGGGATGTCGTTTCGCTCCTTCCGCTATAAGCTGGCCAAGTACGGGCTGGCAGGGGAACCGGACGACCCCTGAGTCTGTTCCCGTTATTCGGTTTTTTCGTGCGGCCGGGGGTGCCCCTGTGCTATACAAAAACCTTCACCATCATGTAGTTACCTGGAGAATCCATTCATGACCATCACCCCGTTTACCCCCACCGCCCTGCTGGTGACCGGCGGCGCCGGTTTTATCGGTTCAAACTTTATCAACCGTTTCATGCCGCGTAATCTTGGCTGCCGGGTGGTGAACCTCGATGCCCTGACCTACGCCGGGAATCTGAAAAACCTGACTGCGGTGGAGCAGAACCCGAACTACCGTTTCATCAGAGGTGATATCGGGGATGCTCCGTTAGTTGCCTCGATTTTGGCTACAGAAAAGATCGATGCGGTGGTGCATTTTGCCGCCGAATCCCACGTGGACCGTTCCATTACCGGACCGGAGATCTTTGTCCGCACCAACGTGTTGGGCACCCAGACCCTGTTGGAGGAGAGCCGCAGGCACTGGCAGGCCGGGGCGGTGCCGCAGTTTCGCTTTTATCAGATATCCACCGACGAGGTGTACGGCTCGCTGGGGGATACCGGCTTCTTTACCGAGACGACCCCGCTGGCCCCGAACTCCCCCTACTCGGCCAGCAAGGCAGGCGCCGATCTCCTGGTGCGGGCCTACCACGAAACCTTCGGCCTGCCGACACTCATCTCCCGTTGTTCAAACAACTACGGCCCTTTCCATTTCCCCGAGAAGCTAATCCCCCTTCTGATCGCGAATATCATCGCCCAGAAACCCCTGCCGGTCTACGGTGACGGCAGTAATGTGCGGGACTGGCTGCATGTGCAGGACCATGGCGCAGCCATTGAGTGTATTCTGAAAAATGCGCAGCCAGGATCGGTTTACAATATCGGCGGCAATAACGAATGGCAGAATATCGCTATCGTCAACTTGGTCTGCGACCTCCTGGACAGCCGCTTGGGCAGGGCGCCGGGCACGAACCGCGGGTTGATCGCCTTCGTCAAAGACCGGCTGGGGCATGACCGCCGTTACGCCATTGACGCCTCACGATTGAAGATAGACCTGGGCTGGTCGCCGGCCTATACCTTCGAGACCGGCATCGCCGAGACCATCGACTGGTACCTGACCAATCAGTCCTGGGTGGATGCGGTGACCTCCGGCAGTTACCGCGAGTATTACCTGCAGCAGTATGGAGGCGCCCAATGATCCTGGTGGTGGGGGGACAGGGGATGCTGGGGACCGACCTGCTGGCCCTCTTGGGAGAGCGGGGGAGGGGGGTGGACCTGCCGGAGATCGACATCACCGATATCCGCTCGGTGCAGAAGGTCTTGACCACGCTGAAACCTCATCTGGTAGTGAACTGCGCCGCCTATACCGATGTGGATGGCTGTGAGGCCAATGCCGAGACCGCCATGCAGGTGAATGGGGAAGGGGTCGCCTTCCTGGCCCTGGTAACCCGTGATATTGGCGCCACCCTGGTGCAGGTCAGCACCGACTACGTCTTTGATGGCGGCAAGGGGCAACCCTACCGGGAGAATGATCCGCCGCAGCCGCTCAACATTTACGGCGAATCAAAGCTGGCAGGAGAGCTGAACACCGACATAAATCCCGATCATCTGCTGGTGCGGACCCAGTGGCTCTACGGCCTGCACGGCAAGAATTTTGTGGAGACCATGCTTCGTCTGGGGCGTGAAAAGGAACGGTTGGCGGTGGTGGATGATCAGATCGGCGCCCCCACCTGGACCGTTGATCTGGCGAGGGGGATCGTCGCCCTGCTGGATGCCGGTTGCCGGGGGACCTACCATATCGCCAACAGCGGCGCCACCTCATGGAACGGTTTTGCCCGTGCGATATTTGAAGAGTCGGGTATGGCGGTGCAGGTCGACCCGATGACGACGGAACAGTTAAACCGCCCGGCCAGGCGGCCGTTGCACTCCACCCTGGATTGCGGCAGGCTGGTTGCCGATACCGGCTTTACACCCCAGCCTTGGCGGGAGGCCCTCAAGCGGTATCTGAACCTACGTGCGAAGGAGTGACGGTATGCAGACGGAACGGGGTGAACGTCCCTGGGGCACCTACACGGTGCTTGAGGAGAACGCCAGTTACAAGATCAAGCGGATCGAGGTGCAGCCGGGGGAGCGGCTCTCCCTGCAGAAGCACCACCATCGCAGCGAACACTGGATCGTGGTCTCCGGCACTGCCCGGGTGACTTGCGGTGAGCGGGAGTTCATCGTCAATGTCAACGAGTCCACCTTTATCCCGATCGGCGAGCAGCACCGCCTGGAAAACCCGGGCAAGATACCGTTGGTGATCATCGAGGTGCAGAGCGGCGAATACCTGGGTGAGGACGATATCGTCCGGTTCCAGGATGATTACCAGCGGACCGATGCCTGATCGTTTACGATCCCTGCTCATCACCTTCGTCCTAGTCGGGACCCTGTTGGTTGTCGGCTGCGCCGCCACCACCACCACCACCCTTGACGAAGAAGTCCTGGTGAATCAGCTGCCGATGGCATCGTACCACCGGCTGGTGGTGGCTGATTTCACCCTGCAACGGGAGCTCTTCACCGACCGTCCAGCGGACCGGATGACCTCCCGGGACCGCCGATACGCCGCACTGCCGCAACGGTTGGCCGAATCCATGCAGCGCTATCTCTGCTCGTACCGGATCTACCGTGAGGTGACGCGGGGCGCCACGACCGCAGGGCCCCGGACCCTGCTGCTGACCGGCCGTTTCATCCGGGTAGGACGGTTTCGGCTTTCGGTGGAGGGGCGCCTTCTGGATGGCGCCACCGGCCGGGAGGTGGTCTATTTCCGGCAGACCCTCTGGGACGTCCTGGATACCACCGACCGGATCGGTGAACTGGGACGGGAGATCGCCTCCTTCATTGACCGGATCCAGTACCGCTAAAGGAACGTTCATTGTGTATCTTGTGATTCTTGCCGGTGGTTCAGGCACCCGTTTCTGGCCCCTCTCCCGGACCGCCTGTCCCAAGCAGCTGATTGGCGTGGTGTAGGGCCCTACCAGGCTG
>JAJYCS010000076.1:4585-9300 GCA_021778115.1 Deltaproteobacteria bacterium | reverse complement strand
GAATCCATCAACTCCCCCCTTGACCTGCCGTAACAGACAGGCCACCACACCTACGACGCAGCCGCTACCCCAGAACAATCCCGGATAATACCGATCAGATGCTCCGCGGCCGGTGTCGGAACGTACCCGTGCCCCACCAGCAGCGATCTCGTAAGGCTCTCTCCGAACTCCTCGCTATAGGAAGCCAACTGGCCCTGCGCAAGATATTCCTGCACCAGATCGCGGGAGAGATAGGCGATGCCGTCCCCTGCCAGCACCGACGCTATGATGACACTGAGATCATCATAGGTCAGGACCTTGTGAAACTCATCCAACGAGCGTCCCATGCGGGAGAGCTTGTTCTCCAGGATCAGCCGCGAACAGCAACCGGGGGCGCGGATATAGAGGTTACATCGCAACAGCTCTTCAACCCCGCAGCCTGCACCGGACAATCCGAGCTGTGGCGAACCGACAAGCAGCATCTCGTCATCCGATAACCGCTCCCGCTCTCTCCCCTGCACCGGATAGAACGCACAGTGTTCCACCACCGCGATCTGGATGGCGCCGTGTTGCAGATCCTTCATGATCTTCTCCACATTGGCAAAGGAGAACGAAAAATTGGTCACGGTCGGGTTCTGATCCATAAACAGCCGTGTTATCTGCGGGACATAGGCGATACCGAAGGAGGGGGTGCAACAAAAGGCGAGGCTGTTACTCTGGCGCAGGCCATTGAGCTCCTCAAGGCAAGCATGGCAGAGCGCGATCATGGCCGTTGCGTTCTTGCAAACGATCTGACCGGCGGCGGTCAACTGCAGCAGAGCCCCGGAACGGTCCAGAAGTGGCAGGTTCAGGGTTTCCTCAAGCTGCTTTATCCGCTTTGACACCGCTGATTGGCTCACACAGAGGCGTGTTGCGGCACGTGAGAAGGAACCGGTTTCCGCCACCGCCACCAAGCTTTTGAAGACGTCAAGATCCATCGCGCTCCCATCCACCTATCAAGATATTCAGATAGTACCCCTGCTATTTGGGCATACCCTCAGGAATTCTTTTCGTTCATGCAACCTATACCAACCATGCTAGAAAGTCCACTCAATGATGTATACAACATACTTTAATATTTTTTAATTATATAATAATTACAAATTATTATGCTGTTTAGTCGTTTTCAGCTGCATGATCAACGGCCTGACGGCCGAAACCTCAGGAGGTATCCATGATGCAACGACTACGGATGACGAGAAGGAGCATGCTGTTCAGCCTGGCGGGTCTACTGGTTGCCGCCCTGCTGAGCGTCTGGGGCTGCGGCAGTGGCGGCAGCGGGAGCTACAGCGACCCCACCGCTTCGATCACCACCACCAAGACCGCGAACGCGCTGATCGACGCCGCCACCCTCAAGCAATGGATCGACGAGGGGAAGGTCAATAACAGCGACCCGGCAAGCCTCGACAAGGTGGTGATTGTCACCGTCAGCCCGGCGGCAAACTATACCGCCCTCCATATACCTGGCGCCCAGCTTTTGAACTCATCCACCGAGCTCGCCATCAACCGGACAGAGGCGGTGGGGACCAACACCAGCGAAATCCCCACCGGCCCCATGGTGGACGGCTGGTTGCAACGCTTTGGCATCACCCAAAATACAACCGTGGTCTTCACGGTCAGCAAGGGCCAAAGCCTGATGAACGCCACCCGGGCCTATTACACCTTCCGCTACTGGGGCTTCCCCAAGGCACGCCTGAAGATACTGAACGGCGGCGATGACGCCTGGAATGACGCCGCCACTGCCGGCAGCTGGAGCGCCGCCTATGCCTTGACAACAACGGTACCGACCGTCACAGCCTCGACATTCAGCGTGCGTAACTTCTACAACGGCAGCACGGCCAACTTCAACGTCCGTTATTCCATCGGCCAGATGCTTACCCTGGTCGACAGCATCAACGCCGGCGCCACCAAGATCGACAGTACCGGCGTTGCCATCATTGATGCGCGGGGCGGATCAATCCCCACCAAGATTCAAAATGCGATTGTAGACGACTACAACAAATACTGGACCCTGGCGACCGGTAAAACCGGCGTCATGAACAGTGTGGCAACGCAGACGGCCTATCTGAACGCAGAGGGGGTAAGCGCCGCCAAATCGATGAACTACGTATACTGCCTCTCAGGACACCGGGCATCGGTCCCCTTCTTTGTGCTGGATGGGATGCTCAACTGGCCGGTGACCCTCTATGACGGCTCCATGATGCAATGGGGTTCGTATGTCTCCACCGCCACCGCCAACAAGGTGGCAGCAGCATGGCAAACCGATGCCGTGTCGCCGGGAACGACCATCAACCGGACCTTCAACATCGCCGGCACCGCCATTGTCCCCCTGACCTATATTACGCTGGACCCGGTCGCCAACGCCACGTACACCGCAATCAGCGACCCCCGTGCAAATCAGGAGCTCAACGAGGATAAGGCCTACTTTACCGGCAGCGGCGCGACCACCACGATCCCCACCACCGGAGGTGGCGGCAGCGCCAGCGGCTGCTAGAGGTCCAGTACGCACGATGAACCGCTCTAACCACACCAAAGGAGAGACCCTCTATGACGAAAATAGGTAAAATCAGCGCTTCTACCGCCCTGGTGCTGGGTCTGGCCGCACCGGCCATGGCCGGCCCCCAGATCACCTTCGGGCCCAACGACAAAGGGGTACTGCAGCTGGACTACAAGGGGCAGTTCCAGATGCTGATCCGTGATACCGGCTCCGGCGCCAACAACGACGATACCACCGCCAGCTTCAACTTCCGTCGTAACCGTCTGGCCCTGATGGGGGCGTATGGCGACATGATGAGCCTCTATGTGCAGACCGAGTTTGCCAACCAGGGCAGCATCAATACCCTGGGGGTGGTCAGCAACCCTTCAGATCCGGTCTTTACCATGCTGGATGCCGTGGTGCGCTTCAATCTCCATGACTCCTTCAAGATCAATGTGGGTAAATTCAAGTACAACTTCACCCGCGAGAATCTTGAGGCCTGCGAGATGCCGTTAACCCTGGACCGGTCGCTGTTCATCAGGGCCCCCTATGTCGAGACCCGCGACCTGGGGGTGGCGGTCTGGGGCAACGCCTTCAAGGATATCCTACAGTATCGCCTGGATGTGATGGAGGGACGCAAGGCCTCCTCGGGCGACACCTCCCCAAAATCAAACTTCCGGTACAGCGGCCGGCTGCATGTCAGCCTCCTGGATCCGGAGAGCGACTACGGCTACAAAGGCACCTACCTGGGCAAGAAAAAGGTCCTGACCCTGGGCGGGGCCATGCAGTACGAGCCTGAGATCGCCTACAGCGACACGGTGGCCAAAACCGGCGCCAAGGATTACTACGCCTGGACCCTGGACGGTTTCTTCGAGTATCCCGTCAAGGATATCGGCACCATGACCCTCTCTGGCGCCTATGTCCGGTACAATCTGGACAGCGCGTACAAAGGGGCCAATCCTGACAGCGAGGCCATCGGTCTGAACGGCGAGAAGAACGGCTGGTACCTCAAGGCCGGCTACCTGCTGCCCCAACTGCCGTTGCAGCTCTTCGGGCGCTATGAGCAGTGGAAGTTCGCCAACCTGAACAATATCTACAATCAGAAGGTGGACTGGGCCGGTTTCGGCGCCAATTATTACATCTGGGGTCAGAATCTGAAGGTCACCATGGAATACGGGATGACCATGTTTGACAAAAAAGGCACCTACAGCGGTCAACAGGGGACGAACCTCCGGACCAAGGACTTCAACACCTTCGTCACCCAACTGCAGGTCATTTTCTAAGCTTGCTGCGTAAAAAACGGGGCAGTGGGAGTGATTCCCCTGCCCCGCTACGGAAACGGGGATACTCCATGCATATCCTGAGACTGATGGCCCTGACCGGCGTGGGGCTGATGATTACCGGCACGGCCGTTGTGGCGGACGAGATCGTCGTCACCCACCGCTCCGGAAAGGTGCAGACCATTAGCATTGACAGCAACACCGATCCGGTGGAGCAGATAAGCTTCCGCAAGACCGATACGACGACGCCGGGTAACCCAGGTAAGACCCAAACGCCACCGGCCCCGACGCCACCACCCCAGGTGCAGCAGCAAAGCGCCCCGCAACAACCTCCTGCCGCTGACAAACCACCGGTAAAGTTCAAGTGGGCTGCCCCGGCCGCGCCGTATTAGCGCCGGCGCCATCCTGATTGCTACAAACCACGTTAAGGAGAATCAGATCATGAAGAAGCTCATCATCCTGCTGGTCCTGTCCCTGTTTGCCGCCACTGCCGCCTTTGCCGCCGAAGGCACGGTGGTCTCCGTCGCCGACGGCCATGCCGTGGTTGCCATGGGGGCCGGTGCCACCTTCAAGCAGGGCGCCAAGGTAAAACTGAACGGCAAAACCGGCCAGGTAACGGCCGTCGACGGCGGCAACCTGACCATCAAGGCCCCGAACGCAGGTGATCTCAAGGCAGGAGACCGTGTCAAGGTAGACAAGGCCGCCGTTGCCCTGCAAGGCTGCTGACCGCTCAGCCATCCCGGAGAACAAACTCATGAAGCGATGCATCACCCTCTTCTGTAATTGCCTGGCCATGCTGCTGATCAGTTCCCTTGCCGCCGCCGGCGGTGTTGGTATCGGTCGAGACCAGACCCTTGCGGCCCAGCAGCCCAAGGCCAACAGCATAGCCGAACTGGCGGCGCGGTACGACTCAAGCTCCTGCATCGGCTGTCACAAAGATA
>JAJYCS010000076.1:0-4485 GCA_021778115.1 Deltaproteobacteria bacterium | reverse complement strand
GCCGCCGCCGGCGGTGTTGGTATCGGTCGAGACCAGACCCTTGCGGCCCAGCAGCCCAAGGCCAACAGCATAGCCGAACTGGCGGCGCGGTACGACTCAAGCTCCTGCATCGGCTGTCACAAAGATATCCACGATCAGTGGGCCAAGTCAATCCACTCCCACTCCATCTTCGGCACCGGCCGAACCGCCGCCACCATCAAGACCACCATCGTAAACGGCCTGATGGCATGGCCCGCCTCCGGGGTCAAGTCGTTCAAAGACGTCAAGGTCGAACACCTCATGGGCTGCGCCAAATGCCATCTGCCCCAGCTGGCAGACGCCACCGACAACGTCGCCCAGGAGATCGTCACCACCATCAACGCCTGGCAGGACGCCCAGAAAAACGACGACGACGCCAAGGCCACCGCAGCTGCAGACAAGCTCAAAAGCCTGAACATCAACTGCCTGGTCTGCCACAACCGCAACGCCATCACCCACAAATGGGCCGACGGCTATCCCCGGAAAGACACCGTCTACGGCAGCAAGGTTGGCGACCATATGGACGCCAAATTCACCAAACTGGGCAAAAGTCCTATCATGTCCGCCTCCATCCTCTGCGGCCAGTGCCACGGTCAGGGTCCCAACCTGGAACTGGATGAACCGACCCAGTGCGCCACCCTCTACGCCAGCTACCTCATGGCCTATGTACCGGAGGGGGGCAACAAGACCTGCCAGCAGTGCCATATGGAAGAGAGCAAACTGGGTCACAACATGCAGAGCTACCGCTCCCCGGTGATGGCAGACAAGGCGGTAGAGATGCAGGTCACCACCAACTCGGTCTACTGGCGCGACAACACCACCATCCGCCCCAAGGCGGCGGTCAGGATAGAACTGACCAACCGGGCCGGCCACGGTATACCGGACGGCTGACCGACCCCCAACCGACTGGTTCTGTCGGTCAAGGCAAAAGACAAAAATGGCAACGAGGTATTCAACACCGAGAAGATATTCATGCCGGTGCCCCAGCAACTGGGACGCGGCGACCGGATGGGGCGTGGTCCCTATGAGAAGAGCGGGATGCTGGAAGACACCAGCCTGCCCCCCCTGCGGACCGTCACCCAGAGCTACGACATCTTCTTCCCGGTCAAGGTAGACGAGCAGAACGGGGCCAAGGTAACCACCATCACCAGCGACCGCCTGGAACTTGAGGTCAAGCTCTGGTACCTGCCGTTCGGCACCATGGAGGACGACCCGTTCTTGTGGAAAGAGTTCAAAAAGACGGTCACCATCAGCACCAGCGGCACATAACAGACGGACCTGTCACACGAGCAGCACCACGCAGCAGGCAGCACCGCAGTACCCACGGGATGCATGACGCAGATCCCTCCCTTTCTGTGGTTGGCCGGCGGTAATCCCGCCGGCCCTTTTTACCCTGGCGCCTTGCAGCCCAGTCCAGTCATGGTACTCTGAAACAGGGTAACGTTGGTTATGTATCTCCGGACGACACGTAATCAGGTTGTGAACAGTATGGAGCAGAGAAAATACTATACCCCCAACATCTTCGAGGCCCCGGATGAGGAGATCGTCTGCTGGTGTGAGGGGATTACCA
Source organism: Deltaproteobacteria bacterium (assembly GCA_021778115.1). GTDB lineage: Bacteria > Desulfobacterota > Desulfuromonadia > Geobacterales > Pseudopelobacteraceae > Trichlorobacter. The sequence continues at coordinate 2,897 of JAJYCS010000076.1, read as the reverse complement.
AAGGGCAGATCTGCGATGCCATCCGTGCCGGCGCCACTACCCTTGAGCAGGTCCATGCCATGACCGGGGCCTGCCGCGGCACGGAATGCGCTGAGCGGTCGCCCCGTGGAAAGTGTTGTTGCCAGCAGGTGGTGGCCATGCTGGCCCAGAGCGCGCTGTGCCGCAGCCGTCATGGGGCCGCAGCTCGGCACTGACAAGCGGAAAGGAGGAGCCTGCCATGTCTGGTAAGAAGGGGTTTGTGTTGTGTGTCTGTCAAGGTACCTGTCCGAGCTTCACCAAGATGGATATCTTCGGGGTGTTGGCCGATGTGCGGCGGGAGAAGTGCTTTGACTACGTCTGTCTGCACCCGCAGCTCTGTGTTGGCGATGGTGAGGAGTTTCTCAAGGTGTTCCTGAGTGGGGGCGCGACCGAAAAGCTCTACATTGCGGCCTGCGACCCGCAGATGCAGTGCAAGATGTATCGCGATACCTTTGAGGCGGTCGGGTTTGACAAGTCGAAGCATATCGCCCTGGACATCCGCAACAAGACGACGGAAGAGGCGGTGGCCGCCATCAGAGAGATGGCGGCGAACAATCCGTGAGGGGAGGGCGCTCATGAATGAGTGGCGTGGCATACCCCGGGAAGAGATCCCCTGGTTTCCCACCATTGATGCAGCCCTCTGCACCGGTTGCCGCGAGTGTATCAACTTCTGCAGAAATGATGTCCTGGCCTTTGACGAGGCAAGCGGCAGAACGGTGGTGGCACATCCGTATCACTGTGTGGTGGAATGCCGCACCTGTGCACGGTTCTGTCCGGCGGGCGCCATCAGTTTTCCGGATGAGGCGGCCATCACGGCGATCATCAAAGAACGGCTGCACAGTCGACATGCAACGTGATCATGCACAAATTCTTCACACCAGCAGCGTGGGATATTCATCATGTTTCTGTAGTGTGTAAACAACTGGAGAAGTATCTCCAAGGCCAACCATAGAGGAGGATTCTGCCATGAAACGGATCGTGGCCACCATTGCCTGCACTCTGGCCCTCGCCATGAGTTTCGCCCTCGCGGATGCCCAACCCTGGCGCTGGCAGGGAACCCAGCAGAACACCTATGGCTGGCAGTTGATGACCCCGCAGGAGCGTATCGGGCATCAGGCAAAGATGCGCAGTTTTACCGACTATGCCGCCTGCACGGAGTATGTGAATCAACATCATCAGCAGATGGCGGCGCGGGCCAAGGAAAAGGGTTACACCGTGCCGTTGGTGCGCCGTAACCCCTGTGATATGCTGAAGGAGCGGGGGATGCTCAGATAGTCGTTGCCCGGCGGTGTGTGATACCTGTTCGTAATTACCTCTTGACGTGAGCGTTCATCTGAGTATATGAGTATATAGTCATATAGTTGTTAATACGCCGCCGAGGGTATTCACCATGCTGCAACGTTTTGCCGATTACGTCACCTTCAGTCTTCTGGGGCTTCAGCCGGGTTCACACCTGGCCGAGGCCCTCAATTTTTTCATCTACGATACCATCAAGATCTTCCTGCTCCTCTGTACCATCATCTATCTGGTGGCGGTGATCCGTTCCTCATTCCCGCCGGAGCGGACCAAGCGGATACTGTCCCATAAACGTGAGTATGTGGGGAACGTGCTGGCGGCCCTGCTGGGGATCGTCACGCCGTTTTGTTCCTGTTCGGCGGTACCCCTTTTTATCGGTTTTGTGGAGTCCGGGGTGCCGCTGGGGGTCACCTTTTCCTTTCTGGTTTCCTCACCGATGGTCAATGAGGTCGCTTTGATCATGCTCTGGGGGCTGTTCGGCTGGCGGGTGGCCCTGCTCTACACCGGTACCGGCCTGGTGGTGGCGATCATCTCCGGTATCGTCATCGGTAAACTGAAGATGGAGCGGTATGTACAGGATTACGTCTGGCAGATGCAGGTAGGGGAGGGGGAGACCGTCACCATGAGCTTCCGTGAGAAGCTCCGTTACGCCTGGGGCTACACGCGCGATCTGATCAAGAAGATCTTCCCCTACGTTCTGGTCGGGGTCGGGATCGGCGGTTTCATCCACGGCTATGCCCCCCAGGATTTTCTGCTGAAGTACGCCGGCCCCCATAACCCCTTTGCAGTTCCGCTGGCCGTCTTGATCGGCGTCCCCCTGTACTCCAACGCCGCCGGGATTATCCCGATCGTCCATGCCCTGATGGAGAAAGGACTGCCGATCGGCACCACCCTGGCCTTTATGATGGCGGTGACGGCCCTTTCGTTGCCGGAGGCCGTGATCCTGAGTAATGTACTCAAGCGGCGTCTCCTGATCACCTTTTTCAGTGTGGTGGCGGTTGCCATCGTCCTGGTCGGTTACCTGTTCAATGCAGTTCTGTAGAGGCAAAATATGACCACCGGCATCGACAGGCATCTCACCGGCAGCTTCAAGCTCGCCATCGCCCTGACCGCCGTCACCCTGGTGGCCGAGGTGGCCGGTGGTTTCTGGACCAACTCCCTGGCGCTGTTATCCGATGCGGCCCACGTCTTTCTGGATCTGTTCGCACTGGTGTTGTCGTTGTCGGCGGTGCAACTGGCCGCGTTGCCAGCTTCGGAGCGCCATACTTTCGGTTTTCACCGTTTTGAGGTGTTTGCCTCGTTTGTCAACGGCCTGACCGTGTTCGTTATGGGGCTGGGGATCTTGTATGAGGCCTTTGGACGTTTCAGCGCGCCGGAGCCGGTCAAGAGCGGGCCGTTGCTGGTGATCGCCGTTATCGGGCTCGTCATGAACCTGTTGGCGGCCCAAACCCTGCACAGCCATGCGCACCACGATCTGAACGTGAAGAGCGCCTTTCTGCATGTGGTGGGAGACGCCGCTGCCTCGGTGGGGGTGATCATCGGCGGCATTGTCATGTATTACACCGGCTGGTTTCTGCTGGACG
>JAJYCS010000075.1 GCA_021778115.1 Deltaproteobacteria bacterium | reverse complement strand
GCTGCCGCCGGCGCTGCCGGTCGTCACGCTGCCGGTCACGTTGCCGGTGGCGGAGCTGTTGCTGATGCTGCCGCTGGTATACCCCACCAGGCCCCCCAGGTAACTCACGCTGCCGGTCACGCTGCTGCTGTTGCGGACGTTGGCGGTCGTCACGCTTCCGGTCACGTTGCCGGTGGCATAGCTGTTGCTGATGCTGCCGCTGGTATACCCCACCAGGCCCCCCAGGTAACTCACGCTGCCGGTCACGCTGCTGTTGTACAGGTCGCTGGTTACGCTGATGCCGCCGGTCACGCTGGCGGTGGCGTAGCTGTTGCTGATGCTGCCGCTGTTATAGCCAACCAGGCCGCCCACGTAGCTGCCGCTGCCGGTTATGCTGCCGGTGGTTGTGACGTAGCAGTTGCTGATGCTGCCGCTGTTATAGCCCACCAGGCCGCCCACGTAGCTGCCGCCGGTCACGCTACCGTTCACCAGCCCGACATTGCGGATAACGCCAGTGTTGTAGCCGAACGGACCCACGTAGTCGGTATACGAGTACGCACCCCAGTCGCGGATAGCGTTGAAAGGGTAGTCGTTGATGGTGTGGCCCAGGCCGTCGAAGCCGCCACTGAAGGGGCTGGTGCTGGAGGTGCCGATGGGGCCGTAGGCTGTCCCCAAAAAATTCGACGTGGTGATGGTGATATCCGCCCCCAGCACGTAGTGGCCGGAAAGCATACTGCTGTTGGTCAGCCCCAGCAGGGTGTAATTGCCGCTGTAGGCGAAGTCGGATAAGGCGTTCGAAGCCAGGGTGATGACGTACCAGGGGATTTCTGTGCCGCTGCTCCCCTGCTGCGTGGAGAAATGGTTGCCCATGGAGAGGTTTACCTTGGCGCCGCTGCCCAGGCTGTAGTCGTAGCCGCTGCCGTCGCCGCTGCTCTGGCCGTAGAGGAGTTTCAGCGTGCCGTTGGTGGCGCTGATGTTGGCGTTGATGGCGATGTTGGTTCCGGCGTTGAGTATCAGCGTGCCGGTGCTGGTCCAGGTGACCGGGCTGGTCACGGTGATGCTGTTGTCGGCCTGTTCAGTGACTGAGCTGCCGTCAGCAGACAGGGCCGAGGCAATGGCGCTGGCAGCAGCGTCGTTGATGGTGATGTCAACGGGGTCGATCAGCCAGTTCTTGGCCTTGACAAGTGCCCCGCTCTGGAAGGTGACGTCGTGGGCGCTGGTTTCAATGCTGCCGCCGGTGGCGTCCAGGGTGCCCCCCACGCTGACCGTGCCGTTGTCCCTGTCTCCCAGCAGCAGGATCTGGCCGTTGCTGGTGTCCACGCTGCGGGCACGGATGATGCCGCTGTTGTTGACCATGCTTTTCAGGATGCTGTCGGCGCTTTTGGCGCTGAGGATGACTCTGCCCCCGTCTGCCTCGATGATGCCGCTGTTCTGTACCTGGGCATTGTAGGCACCTTGGTCAAGGGTAAGTGCGATCAGGCCGCTGGTGTCGAAGTTAAGGGTGACGGCATCGGCCCCAGCCAGTACGGTGGAGCCTTTGTAGGTGATGATGGAGCCGCTGTTATCGACGGTTGGGCCAAGCAGGGCGGCAAACCCGGCGGTGATGGTGCCCTGGTTCACTACACTGCCTGCGCTGCCGTCTTTAAAGAACTTGAGGTTGTTGTTCATGAAGTCGGTGTCGGTGATGTTGAGGCTGGAGGCCACCAAGCCGCCGACATTGACACTGGCGCTCTTACCGAACAGGACACCATTGGGGTTGATCAGGAAGACCTGACCATTGGCAGTGAGGCTGCCGTAGATTTCCGATGAGGAGTTGCCGATGACCCGGTTCAAGAGGGCAGAGCTGCTGGAGGGCTGGCTGATGTTAACGGATTCGCCTGTTGCTATGCCAAAGCTGTTCCAGTTGATGACCGCCCGGTTACTGGTCTGGGTGATCTGCATCTGACCGGCAGTCGGGGTGCTTACCGTGGCTTGCCCTGCCGCCAGGCTGTTGCCGGTGGGCAGGGCATGGGCCGCTGTGCCGCAGGCCACAAGGGCGGCAACAGACAGGGCGCCCACGGTGCGGGCCGGGATGCCCCCTTTGGCGGTGACCTTTTCAGCGGCAACGATCCAGCATTGACGGACTGCGCTCCAGATCAGACGATAGACTTTGTTCATGGCTTATGCTCCTTGTGTGTATCCTGCAAACGACTGTTCATGAAACACAGAGCAACGGAGCAACAGAGAAATCAAAGGCTTGGCACTAAAAACAAGAGGTTCCTTCTGGGTGCATCAAAAGGACTGTTTTGAGTTTTCAGCTCCTGGATTTTGCTCCGTGTCTCTGTGTTTCAATTGTTTTTGAGAGGTTGATCGGTTTGGTGTCTCTGGCGGCAATACTAGAGGAGAAAACAAGGCTTGCTAAGTCCACAAATACCCACAGATTTTGCGCCAAAACCGACGAAATCTGACAGATGAGTCAGCAGCAGGATGTAGGATTAACCCAGCGTGAGCCTAACGGAAAACGAGTAGCCAACACCGTGGCGGGTGAGGATGGGGGATGAGCCGAAGACTTCTTCGATCTTGCGGCGCAGGCGGCGGATGAGTGATTCGAGGGCACGATTGGAGAATTCATCGTTGCTGTAGCCAAGGGCTGCCAATATATCGGTGCGCGGAACGGCTTCTTCGGAAGCGGCGCCAAGGCAGAGCAGAAAGTCCATCTCGCGGGCAGTAAGCGGAATAATCGCGTAGGAGGGGGTAACCAGGGTGGCATTGTGGCGGTTCAACCGCCATTGACCGGTGCCGTTTGTGTCGTCGCGCTGCACGGCAACACGCTGCACCATGCGGGTGAGGGCCGAAGCAAGCTCGCGGCAATCAACCGGTTTGACCATGTACAGGTCGGCGCCGCAATCATACCCGGCAATGCGGTCGTCCACCAGGTCGCGGGCAGTGAGGATGATGCAGCGCATCTTGGTGTTGTTGCGGATATATTCCACCAGTTGCAGGCCGTTGATATCGGGAAGCCCCAGGTCGATGACGGCAACGTCAAAGGTCTGTTCGGCCAGGGCATGATAGAATGCCAGACCGGATTCCACAGCGGTTACGTCATACCCTACGATGGTCAGGTATTCGGCAACGCTGTCCCGCAAGGCCTTGTTGTCTTCAACCAGGAGTATCCGATGTGCGGATGGTTCCGCTGCCTGCGGTGCGTTCTGCGGTGGTGAATAATCCATGCGCTCGAGTATGAAACAAGATGGTTTTCGGTGCAACCGACGAATTCCAACAATGGTTCAGGCCAGCGGCAGACGGACAACAGCGGCGGTGCCGCCGTTGGCGGCTTCTTCCAGCACAATGCTGCCGCCAAGTTGCTGGATAATCTGCCGGACCAGCCACAGCCCCACACCGGAGCCGCTGGTGTCGCTGCTGCCGGAACCGCGATAGTATTTTTCAAATACCTTCTGTCCTTCTCCGGGCAGGATCCCTGTGCCGCGATCCCGGATCACGACGACGGTAACATTGCCGTCGATACGGCATTCAATCTCTACCGGCTGGTCAGGCGGCGAATATTTGCAGGCGTTGTCCAGCAGGTTGAACAGCGCTGTCTTCAGGGTTGCGGCTTCTGCCATGATCATTGCTGCGCTGATGTCGGGATGAAAGACAAAAGTCCGTTCCGGCCACAACCCCTCGGCACTGTCGACAATGCTGTCGAGGAACGAGACCAGTTCAAGCTGTTCCAGCGCAACCGCGCTTCGAAAACCGTTGAGCCGCTCTTTCTGCAGCGATATCTCCATAAGTTCTACCAGCCGTCCCACCGCGTGCTTCATGGTGGTCACCCGCGGCCCCCTGGTGTCGCCGGTTTCCGGTTCCTGCAGTTCCATCAGGTCGAGGTTGGCCCTGACAATGGCCAACGGCGTGCGGTATTCGTGGGAAAGCATGGCCAGAAACCGGTTCTGCCGTTCCAGGGCCTCGCGCAGTTCAATGGTCATCTCTTCTGCCAGTTCAATCGCCTTCTGCTCTGATTCCCTGGCCGCCGTAAGCGCTGCAGCCTCGGCAATCTCTTTGTCCTGCCGCATGACGTTGATCCGGTCGGCAAGGGCAAAGGCAAGCAGCCCGATCTCCAGTACCGTCCCGATCTGGATGCCGTAGAGTGTCTCGAAATTCCAGGGAAGCAGCTTGAAGACCGCCGCTGCATAGATCCACAATCCGATAATGCGGAAGATACGGGCGGCAAGGTAGTAGCCGGCCGGATGGTACCCCCGCCGGAAGATGACCACGCCACCGGCCAGGGCGATGATGGTGTTGCAGACGGCGATAACGGCCAGAATACCCCTGCCGGCCGCCGGAGATACCAGCAGGGCCACCGGAATGACCATAAGGGTTATCGGCATGAACAGGCGCAGCATGAAATCGACAACCGGGGCATTGCGGACAGTGGCAAGAAAATTCCGGGCAAACAGCAGCCCGGCAAAGGAGGCAAACACGCCGGTAAGGTAGGTGTAGCGATTAAGCTCTGGATGCCCGGCGGCAACGGTTTCCAGAAGAAATCCCTTGGTGGCCAGCTCAAACAGCATGACGCAGAAGATCTCAAAGACGTAATACAGGTAGGTTTTGTCCCGCAGCGAGAGATAGAGGAAAAAGTGGTAGAGGCAGATCACCAGAAGACCGCCGAAAAAACAGCCGGAGAAGATATCGCGCTGGTGGTTCAGCGCGGCAAAGGCCTCAGGTGTCCGTAAGGTTAGCGGAAAGTAGGCAAAGATATGGGCATCGGCCCGCAGATAGAAGGTCCGGGCAGCTCCACTGAAATCAAGCGGAAAAACCGGGTTGATATGCGGAAACGCACGTACGGTCATGGGCCGCATGGAGCCTGCCTGCATCCGCTCAAAACCGCCCCCCGGCAACGGGGCATAGAGATCAACGTAGTAGAGGTGGGGCGCCGCCAGTTCCAGCAGCCAGAGCTGCTCGGGCGACGTGCCGGGGCTGATGGTAAACCGCAGCCAGTAGACGCTTTTTGACATGCCGAAGCTGGGCACATCTCCCTTGTCCGATTTGAACCGGCTGTCCATGCCGGGAGCGCTGACCTGGTCGATGGTCAGGGTTCCCGTGGGATCTTTAAGAACATCAAGATGACCGGCAAGGGGATAGGATGATTTCCCGGCCTGCAGCGTCAACGGTGACGAAGCGCTGGCCGATGGAGGGGTAAAACCGTGCAGAAGGCAGAGCAGAATAAGGGCTGCTAGTTTCAAAAACATCGATCTCATGTCCGTCTAACGCACACTCCCCAGATACTGCATTGCCTTGCTGCTGCCGATATAGCATGCCCGTTGTTGTGAGGTCAAAGCAATCGCTTATATAACCCACTGAAACCGTTGTCATTCATTCTTGCGCCTGCTGATAAAACGGCAACATGCTCTCCGGAATTGCCTCATCCCTCAGAAAGAGCCCTTCCGCGGATTGACACCATCCCTGCAGTTGTCCTATAGTTCATCGATGCGTGACCTGAAACATCTGACCAAGCCCAAACGCAAGCGGGGTCTTGTCCTGGCCTCACTGCTGACGCTGTTCCTCATCCCCTCGGCGCTCCTCCTGATCCGGCAAGGGGCCAGTGCCTATAGCACCTGGCGGAACAAGCCTCCAGGACCGGCAGCGCCCGCACCCCTCACGGTGGGTCCCGAACTGTTCGACACCGCCAGCAATCTGCTCCCCTCGGCCCATCTGGATGGCGCCGGCCTCGCGGCCACTGCCGGTGACGGCACCATCCTGCATTACAGTATTATACCCGCCCTGCAGCAGCGGATTGAACGGTTGCTTGCCTCCTCCCAGGTCCCCTACGGCGTGGTGGTTGCCCTGGAACCGGCAACGGGGCGGGTCCTGGCCATGGCCGCCCATTCCTCCCTGATGCCGGGTTGGTCCCGGGATGCGGCCTACCAGCTCTACCCCATGGCGTCCCTCTTCAAGATGGTGACAGCAGCGGCGGCCCTTGAAAACGGCAAGATCAACCTCAACACCGTGGTGGCCTTCCGCGGCCGACCGGTCTCCGAGGCCCCTGCGGGCTGGGATCCCAGCCCCAGGGGACGCAACAATCAGATGGATGTCTCCGAGGCGATCTGCAAATCCTGCAACCCGGTCTATGGACGGATCGCCAGCGATCTGGTGGGCAGCGCCGGTCTACAGGCCGCCTGCACCCGCTTCGGCTTCAACACCCCCCTCCTGCCCGGCCTGCCGCTCCGCACCAGTCAAGCCCCCACTCCGACCACCACCCGCGGTCTCCGTCTGCTGGGGTCAGGTCTGGAGCACAGCCTGCAGGTCTCACCGCTCCATGCCGCCATGATCACGGCGAGCATCGCCAATAACGGGATCATGATGACCCCCCGTCTGGTGGACCGGGCAGACCGGGAGAACCGGGAATTGACGCTGCCGCCACCACGGGAGCTGCGCCAGGTGGTATCTCCCCGGGTGGCGGAGGACCTGGCCCGGATGCTGACCGGCACCGTCACCAGAGGGACTTCACGCCGGGCGTTCCGCAGCCCCCAGGGGAGGCATCTGCTGGCCAGCGTCAGCGTGGCGGCCAAGACCGGCAGCATCGATGGCGACAACCCCAAAGGGCACTACAACTGGTTTGCCGCCTTCGCGCCGGCAGACAGGCCGCAGATCGCCCTGGTGGCCTTGGTTATTAACGGCAACCGCTGGCGTATCAAGGCGTCACAGGTGGGTGAACAGGCGCTGGAGACCTTCTTCAAGGGGAATAGGTAGTCAGGGTGAAACGGCCGTCCTGCAGCTCTCCGTACGAGAACTGACCGATCCAGTCCCCCAGGGAGAGCAGGGTAAAACGGCCATCGTGCTCTATAAACGGCAGGTGGAAGTGCCCCAGCACCAGGGCTTCGCACCCCTGCCGACGGATGGTGGCGGCATGGCGCGTGATGATCGCCCGGTAATCCCACCGGTCCCGGTCCTCGCGGTAGCGGGACCGGCTGGTCCGCTGCAGCCGGCGACGCAGCCCCTGCACCAGGGGGGCGGGCAGCAGGCGGCCCACCAGTGCCGTCCCCCGATTCCGGAGGGCCAGGTAGAGCAGCCGGTAGCGCCAGTCTGCCGGATTGACGAGATCACCGTGGCAGAGCATGACCCGTACCCCCTGGAGTTCGACCATCACCGGTCGTCGGTGCAGTTCGGCGCCGATCCGGCGTGCAAACGCGGTCCCCAGGTGGAAGTCGTGGTTCCCCTCCAGGTAGAGCAGGCGGGTACCGCCACGACGTAACCGGGCCAGGGCGTCAAGCACCGGCTCCTGTTCGGGAAAGGGGAGTGACGGCAGGCCGACCCGAAAGTCGAACAGGTCTCCCAGGATGCACAGGGTCTCCACCCGGCCCGCGAGTTCGCCCAGAAAGCGGAGCAGCAACCGGTAATTGGCGTCATCGGGGCTGCGCAGGTGGGCATCGGCTAGAAAAATGGTCCGCATGGGCGGGATTGTGCCGTCCCACCCGGTACCTGTCAATACAAAGAAGTGGAGTCTGCATGCCGCAACACGTTGCCATACTGTGGGATGAACTGCTGGGGGCCTTTACCAACATGGAGGCCGACCGGGTCTATTTCTTCGACCGAGCCACCGGCGAGATCTTCTTTGTGCGGGCCGATCAGGGTGAGCTGCTACGGCAGGAGCTGGATCAGCGCCAGGACCGTTTCCTGGAGATCCCCCATTTCGACCACGCCGCCGAGCGACAACTCCTGACCGGCTTCAACCGCACCCACGACAACGAGGAGCTGCGATCCCCTCTCCGGCCGCCCCCCCTATGTCACCTCACACGACATCCTCGCCTTTTTCCCCCACGAGGAGCAGCAGTTGGGGGAGTTAACAGAACGTTTTCTGAGCAACCGGGTCAAAGACTGGCTGGAGGAGCACAATCTGCTCTCCATAAGCTCCAGCCTGCGGGCCGTCAACTGACCGGGAGGTCATCCGTGTCTCCTCCCCTGGAATCCTTCACCAGCCAACGCAGCAGCGGTTACATCCGCCTCATCGCCGTCCTGCTGCTGATCGTCCTCACCGTAGCCTTGGGCTATGCCCTGCGCTACACCCTTTCCTGCTTCCTGCTCTCCTTTGTCCTTGCCTACCTGTTCGACCCGCTGGTGGTCAGGATGGAGCGGCGGGGGATACGGCGCATCCACGCCATCATCGTCCTGTATATCGGCATGGCCCTGCTCACCACCTTCGCCCTGATCGTGATGGTGCCCAAACTGAGCATCAACTGGAACGATTTTCTCCAGAGCCTCCCCCTCTACCTGCAGCGCCTGAAGCAGCTGCTCCTCTCGTGGCAGGACCGCCTGCCGGAGCATTACGGCTCGCAGGAGCTGAACTGGCTGGCGGACAACATCACCGGCAACGCCGACAAGGTGGCCGAACGGGCCGGCACCTGGGCCTACGGCTTTGGCCGCAGCGTCTTCTTCAACCTGTTCAACGTCATCCTCTCACCGATCCTGGTCTTCTTCATGCTCCTCTACAAACAGAAGGCCATCGAGACCTCCTACTCGTGGATTCCGGAGGAACGCCGCACCATGGTGCTGCGGATCGGCAGGGAGGTTGATGCCAGCATCGGCGGCTACCTGCGGGGTCAGGTGGCGGTATCACTGATCGTAGCCCTGTTGACCATTCCGTCCCTCTGGTTCCTGGATGTGCCGCACCCCCTGTTCTGCGGCATCTTCGCCGGCTTTGCCTCCATCCTCCCGTTCATCGGGGTGATCATCGCCATGCTCCCCCCCCTCCTCTTCGCCTGGCTGGCCATCGGCACCGGGGCCATCCTGCTCACGATCCTGGGGGTCTTCTCGGTGATCTACTTTGTGGAAGGCTACCTGATCAAGCCGCTGATCTTCAAGGAGGCGATGAACTTAAACCCGCTTTTGACCATCATCATGGTGATGGCCTTGGGGGAACTGATGGGATTCTGGGGCATCCTCCTGGCGCTGCCGATCACCGCCGCCCTCAAGATCGCCTGGCAGCACTGGCTCCGGGGTGACTTCGCCAATCCGAGGAACGAGCCGTGACGCCCCCCCCGCTGCAGGTGACCGGCACCTCCCCGGAACCCCCGGGGGAACTGACCTTCGGCGTGAGCGGCCTGCACTGCGCCTCCTGCGTGGCACGCCTCGAAAAGGCGCTGCTGGCGCACGAAGCCATCGCCACCGCCGTGGTCAATCTGGCGGCCGGTACCGGCTTTGTCCGCTACGATCCGGCCAGACTGGACAAGGGGCAGCTCTTTGCCATCGTCCAGACCGCCGGATACACCCCCCTTGAGCTGACCGCCGCCGAGGATGCGGCCGATGCGGAACTGACCGGCCAGCGCAACTGGTTCCTCTGCTCTCTGCTCCTGTCGCTGCCGATCATGGC
>JAJYCS010000016.1 GCA_021778115.1 Deltaproteobacteria bacterium | reverse complement strand
CACCCCGCCGCCGATCGCCGCCCACTCCTTATAAAACCCGGCAACCGCCAGCAAATCGGGGATGTAGACCTGTTCGACAAACTCCTGGGCCTTCATCAGCAGGCGTTTGATCGTCACCAGCTTATCGGCGTTCAGGGCATTCTGGGAATCGGGATCGATCGGGATGGCCATCCCTCCCACCAGGAAGGTTTGGGGGTGCGGGTTTTTACTCCCCAGAATGGCGTGGATCTTGATGACCTCCTTCTGCCATTCCAGTGCCTCCAGATAGTGGGCAGTGGCCATCAGGTTGGCCTCCGGCGGCAGTTTGTAGGCTGGATGCCCCCAGTAGGCGTTGGCAAAGGGCCCCAGACGCCCGGTGCCGACAAAGGCCTTCAGCCGGTCCTGCACTTCCTTGAAATGGGTGGCGGAGTTATTGGGCCAGTTCGAGAGGGATGCCGCCAATGAGGCGGTCTTGGCAGGGTCAGCCGTAAGGGCCGAGGTGATATCCACCCAGTCCAAGGCATGCAGATGATAGAAATGAATCACGTGGTCCTGGACATTTTGGATACCGATGATGATGTTGCGGATCAGTTCAGCATTGGGCGGCGCCTTGATCTTGAGGGCATTTTCCACCGCCCTGATTGAGGCGATGGAGTGCACGGTGGTGCAGACCCCGCAGAACCGCTGGGTCCAGTACCAGGCGTCACGCGGGTCGCGCCCTTTCAGAATCTTCTCAATGCCGCGGTACATGGTACTGGAACTCCAGGCGTCCTTTACCTTGCCACCCTCGACCTCAGCCTCTATCCGCAGGTGCCCTTCAATTCTGGTGATCGGATCAACCACTATCCTGGCCATGGACTATTCCTCCCCTTTCGGATGTTCGTCAGTCTTATCCGTGTCTTTGCGCAGGGCGTTCATGGCGCCATGGATGGCAAAGGCGCCGGCCACCCCCGTGGCAAAGCCCAGGCCGACCATATCGGCGCTCTTTTCAATACCGAAGCCAGGCACGTTAGGCAAACGACGATAGAGGGGCGAGGTGTCCCAGAACTGCGGTTCGGAACAACCGACGCAGCCATGGCCGGAGGCAACCGGCCAGCTGACCTTTTCATTGAACCGCTGGGTCGGACAGTTATGGAAGGTGGCCGGGCCCTTGCACCCCATCTTGTACAAACAGTGGCCGTTGCGATGGGCATCATCGCCCCACTGCTCAACATATTGGCCTGCGTCGAAATGGGGGCGACGCTCGCAGTTGTCGTGGATCCTTTTGCCGTACGCGAACAGCGGCCGACCATGGCCATCCAAGGCCGGTAGTTTACCGAACGTGAGAAAATAGACCACCAAAGCGGTCAGGTTGTCGGCGTTGCAGGGACAACCGGGCAGGTTAACCACCGTGGCGCCCGAAACAGCCTTTGCAACCCCCACGGCGCCGGTGGGATTGGGGACGGCAGCGGCTATCCCGCCATAGGAGGCGCAGGTGCCCACCGCAATGGTGGCGGCTGCATTGCTGCACACCTGGCGTGCACGATCCAGATTTGACCTCCCCCCCACACAGCCGTACACACCACCGTCCTTCAGCGGGATAGAGCCTTCCACCACACAGAGGTACTTGCCCTTGTAATCCGTGATCGTCTTTTCGAGTGCCGCCTCTGCCTGATGCCCCGCCGCCGCCATGATGGTCTCATGGTAATCAACGGAGAGTATATCAAGGATCAGTTCGCCGACCGTAGGGTTGGCAGCCCGCAGCAATGCCTCGGTATCGCCAGCGCAGTCCTGAAATTCAAGCCAGATCAGGGTTGGGCGTTGTACCCGGTCCAATGCGTGGGCTACTTTCGGCGCCATGGCAGCCGGTAAGGCCATGGCCGCTGTAACAGTAGAACAGAACTTGAGGAAGTCACGTCTTGAAACCCCTCGTTCTGCCAGGATACGTGCCACTGAAAAACCGCCCGCTGTCACACCCTCACCCTGTTGCCGTTCCATAGGCCCCCCACGATGGTTTAGTCTGCGACTTGTCAAACAGTGTTACACATATAGCACAGAATACTCAAATTTCAAGATAGGGATAACTGCATTTACACTTAATGCACAGGTCCAGATTCAGCATGGTGCAATGAGCCAGCGCAGATGTTGCAAATTCAGCAACATGTTGCAACACCGTTGCAAAGACACAACAAACTGCAATTATTTGTAATTTTATCAATAACCCTAGCAGATGTTGCAGTTGCAACGGTTGCAGACGTGGCGTTTCAGGATGTTGCAGCAACGGATTGTAAAGATATAACAAGCTGATATGGTTATATTTTTATTTTTTTAAAAAATTTTTATCTTGTTGGCATACTTAGTGGAATACTACTGGACAGAAGCTCACGCGCAACAGAACAAACGAGGACGCAAATGACCACTGGAAAGATAGCCATACCGTACTACGGGAACCTGACCCACCCAACCAGTGGCTTTGAGCGGATTTTTTTCATCGTTGATCACGATGTTAAAAAACCTGCCCAGACACAAAACATCAGTATCGGCATCTGGGATGCCAAGGAGTCGCCGTTGCTTCCCAGATGGCTCAATGAACTGGGGGTGCATCAAGTAGTCTGTCGAACACGCCCCGAAGGGGCCCTTATTGACACCATGGTACAGGCCGGTATCAGGGTGTTCAGCGAAGGGAGCGAAGCCGCTCGCAAGCTTTTGAAACAGCTTAACATCATCTAACCTATCCAACATGCACCCAATCGTCATACCACGCTGAGAAAGGAACAGGATCATGAAAGCAAAAAGCAATTTTTCAACCCTGGTGGCAGAGACCACCGCACGCGGTAGCCTGGCACTCTTTGCCGGTATCACTATCTTCCTGGCAGGTTTCGTCACCTGGTCGGCCGCCAGTGCAATTGGCGCCATTGTCAGCCTTTTCAGCTAATGCAGAGGGCATACATACAATCCTGAAAGGAGCTTCAGCATGAAGGCAAAAGTAAATTATTCTGATCTTGATGATCGCAAGTACATCGGCAAGGTCCTGGCAGTTGCCGGGGTATTCGCTGCCGGCGCCGGTTTGGCAGTGGCGTGGCCGGCCCTCTCACATATTGCCATCAGACTGGTGAGTTAACAACTCACCACCCAGTATGTACGACAGGAAGGCCTTCCTTCCTGTCTTTTTGTGCCTGAAGGTTGACTACACCAGATATTCGGACTACACCATCGTACCGGACGACTTCATGACCATTCCCGCTACTGCCGCAACAACCTGCCCATTCTGCGGCGAGGGCAAGACCTACCACCTCGAGGATGGTCGTATCAAATGCGCCCAATGCGCACACAAATTCACACCGATGCCCCGTCACTCACACTTGCCGGAAGATACGATCCGTATCATCGGCAGACGTTTTTGGGAAATGACCACCACCACCTCGGTAGCAACGGAGTTAAACCTGAACATCAAGACCGTGCAACGCTATTTTCTCCGTGCCCGTGAAGGCATGGCCCGTTGCTGTGAGGATTCAGCCGTGGCTCATTTCAGCTCAGAGCGCATTTCACGCAGACTGTTTGACCGTGACGACTCCCACCCTGATTTCGGACGTCAGGCACAACCGATCTGCGCCATCGCAAGTTCCCTGAACACCCTTTCACTGCTATTTTGCACTACTGACGGAGAACAGGGGGAGCCGCGCCCTGTTGCCGCCATCAACGGTTGGCTCTATGGCCGTACTGAAGAAAGCATCAGACGTCACCTGCTGGACCAGATACATCTGTATGTTCATGAAGGCGCCGCAGCAGAACTCCCCCGCCAGTTCTGGCAATTTGCCAAAAAAGGATTGGCCCGATATCAGGGGGGCTTTCGCCACAATTTCCCCCTTTTTTTGCGGGAGATGGAATTCCGTTTCAAGGTACGACAGCGGCCCGACGCTGCGGACCTTTGCGCTCAATTGCTGATTGATCACACTACCTGTCAGGAGTACTAACCATGCGACACCTTGCCTTCCCGTTTCTCACCCTGTTCCTCCTTTTTGGTCTACTGACCTCCCCGGTTATCGTCCGGGCCGAGACCAACAGCATGGCCTACGACCCAGAAAACTGTCTGGGCTGCCATGGCAATAAGATCAGCCTCGATGCCTTCGGCGCCTCACCTCACGGCAAGAACGGCTGTACCAGCTGCCACCTGCAGAGCGCTGACCTGAAAAGGCATATGACCGGCTTTACCAAATTAGACAAGGTAAACTGCGCCCGTTGCCACGGTAACGAGGCAAAAGAGTTCGCCAAGAGTGTCCATGCCGCCAACGGCCTCACCTGCGCCACCTGCCATAGCGATATTCATAGCATGGTCCCCACCAAAGGGGATAAGAAGGCGATAATGAACGCCTGCCTGAAATGCCACCCCAACGAAAAGGGCTTTCTGAATTCGGTCCATGGAAAGGCGGTTTTGAACGGAAACCAGGATGCCCCCGACTGTTCCAACTGCCATAGTCTGCACAATATTCAAAAAATACAACCACCCACAACGGTTGCAGGACGGATGTTCCATGTCGATGCCTGCATCAAATGCCACAATGATGAAAAAATGATGGAGCGTAACCACGTGAACCCCACTGCGGTGGAGACCTACCTGGAGAGCTACCATGGTAAGGGGTACCGACTGGGCATGCTGAAAAAGGCAGCCGGTTGCTCCGATTGCCACACCGCGCATAACGTCCTACCCAAAGACGACCCGGCATCGAGCATTAATCCGCAAAACGGCGCTAAAACCTGTGCCCAGTGCCACACCAAGGCGACGGCACTGTTTGCCAAGTTCTACGCCCATGGCAGCCACTCGGACCGCAAAAATTACCCGATTCTGTACTGGACCTTCAAGGCGATGACCGGACTTCTGGTAGGTACGTTTGCCGTATTCTGGCTCCATACCCTGCTCTGGATGTTCCGTGGCTTTGTGGAAAACCGTGAGAAGCAAAAGGCCCTGTTCGAAGGCCATGTGCACCATGTAGAGGATCCGCACAAACTGTACTACCGCTTCAAAAAACGTCACATCTTCCTGCACTTTACCGTAATCGTCAGCTTCCTGGGGCTCTCGTTGACCGGTCTTCCGCTTAAATTCTCCGACCAACCCTGGGCCAAGACCCTGATGTCCTTCTATGGCGGTATCGAGTACGCCGGTCTAATCCACCGCGGCTGCGCCATCCTGACCTTCTACTACTTCCTGGGCGCTCTCTGGATGAGCATCGACTTCCTGTTCTTGCGCAATGACATCCGCGGCAACTTCCTGCAGCGTATGTTCGGCCCCGATTCCCTCATGCCCAACTTCCGCGACCTCAAAGATGTGACGGGCATGATCCGCTGGTTCCTTTTCAGAGGGCCCAAACCGACCTTCGACCGCTGGACCTACTGGGAAAAATTCGACTTCATCGCGGTATTCTGGGGTATGTTTGCCATCGGCGGTTCCGGTCTGATGCTCTGGTTCCCCGAGTTCTTCGGCCAGTTCCTGCCGGGCTGGATGTTCAACGTGGCAACCATTGTCCACTCCGACGAGGCCCTGCTAGCCACCGGCTTTATCTTCACGGTGCACTTCTTCAACACCCACGGTCGTCCCGAGAAGTTCCCGATGGACTTCGTGATCTTTAACGGTCAGATGTCGAAGGAAGAGTTTGTTGAGGAACGCGGTGACCAATGGAAACGCTATGAGGAACAAGGGATTACCGAAAGCTTTGTCTGCGAAAAACCCAGCAGCGTCTGGTATGACTTCCTCTTCAAGGCCTTTGGGTTCCTGGCGCTCTTTACCGGCCTCACCCTCGTGGTTGCGATGATCTTTGCCTTCCTGAAGAAGTAACGTCTGTGGTTTCGTGGGGTGCAGTGTTGCTCGCTGCACCCCTTCTTTATCTACCCTATAGAGAGGATTCTCGATGAAATCGTCGCAAACTGTTCCCATCTTGGCCCTGATACTGTATATATGTGGCGGCCTCGGCACCTTCGCCGGTGTCGGTGTCCTGGTGGTCGGGCCTGCAACCCGCACAATAACCGGTTTTACCCTTGTAATTGGCGGGGTGCTATTCTCCATGACCGGCGTCATGCTGATGCGGATCGCCCGCAACCGGACTGAACAACAACTGCGCTGCACAGCCAAAATCTGATGGTAACTGTCCCGCCTGTCCCGGAGGGAAAGGTTCTGCATGAAGACAAAGGATTGTGAACACCTCGAATATATCAGCCATATCATGGACTCAGTTGCCGACGGGGTGTTCACCGTCGACCGAAACATGAAAATCATGGCCTACAACCGGGCCGCCGAACTGATCACCGGTATTCCCAGAGAAAGCGCTATCGGCAAGGCATGCCACCAGGTATTCCGCACTGCGGCCTGTTTCAGTAACTGCCCGGTACGTGAAGCCATGGAAAAGGGGAAACCTGTCCTTAACCGGGAGGTAACCATCCAAAACTGCCAGGATGATCCGGTGCCGGTCTCGGTCAGCGCCTCGGTACTCTACGATGGAGAAGGTAAACCGATCGGCGGTGTGGAGACCATTCGCAGTCTCCGGAGGATTTACGCCATCATGGATTCAGTCCCTGATGGCCTTTTTACGGTTGATGAGGGGATGCACATCACCCACTTCAACCGGGCCTGCGAGGAGATTACCGGGGTGAGTCACGATGAGGCAATCGGCAAACCCTGCTATGAGATATTTCGTACCGAGGTCTGCACCGGCGCCTGTCCGATGGTTGAAGCCATCGCCACCGGTCAGTCGATCCAGCGGGAGGTGGAGATTATCGACCGCACCGAGCGGAAGAAGCTGATCTCGGTGAGCGCTTCGACTCTGTACGACTGTGCCGGCAAGGTGATGGGTGGCATAGAGACCGTGCGGGACCTGACGCCGATCACCAGCATGCGTGAGGAGTTGCGTGAAAAATACACCTTCCGCAGCCTGGTCAGTCGCAATCCGGTCATGCGACGTCTGTTTGATGTCATGGAGGACATTGCGGCAAGTGATGCCACCGTCTTTCTCCACGGCGAATCAGGCACCGGCAAGGAGCTGTTCGCCCGTGCAATTCATGAACTCTCCCCCCGCCGCAGCGGCCCATTGGTGATTGTCAACTGCGGCGCCCTGCCGGAAACCCTTCTTGAATCAGAAATCTTCGGCGTCCGCAAAGGGGCGTTCACCGGGGCGACCGAAAATCGCCCCGGCCGACTGGAACTCTGTCAGGGGGGGACCTTTTTCCTCGACGAAGTAGGCGACCTGCCGCTGCCCCTTCAGGTTAAGCTGCTCCGGGTTTTGGAGAATCATGAGTTTCAGCCCCTTGGTGCCAGATCGCCCATCAAGGCCGATGTCCGCTTCATCACCGCCACCCACCGAAATCTTGAGGAGATGGTAGCCAACGGCACCTTCCGCCAGGACCTCTACTTCAGGATAAATATCGTCACCCTCAACATACCGCCCCTCAGGGAACGTCGAGAAGACATCCCGCTGTTGGTGGATATGGCCCTTCAACGGTTCAATATGACCTACAATAAAAAGGTCCGAAACGTCGCCCCGGACGTTCTCAAACTACTGCTGCACCACTCGTTCCCCGGCAATGTACGGGAGTTGCTCAACCTTCTGGAACAGTCAGTTATCCTGTGCAAGGGAAACGAGATCATGTTGGAACATCTGCCCCGCAGTTTTGTTGAAAGCAGCATTGAAGCGGCTCCGCCAGAAACGCGACGTTCAGGCCGGATCCCAACCGTTGAAGAGATCAGAGCTGTTCTGGCGGCACACGATGGCAATCGGAACGACGCAGCGCGGGAACTGGGAGTTGAACGGACTACCCTGTGGCGATGGATGAAACGTTATGGACTGAGTGACACCTGAGAGGAGTGCCGACAACGTGGAACGTGCCGAATTTCAACAACTCGCCTCGCGTGTTGATGACCTGTTTGACCTGGGCCGGATCGATGAGGGAGAGAAACTGCTGACGCACAGCCTGGAGGTTGCCCGGAGTGATCCCGCATACGGATATTATTTCCAGGCCGAGGCAGCCTGGTATCGCGATCACAGCAGCAAAGAGCAGGGACGTCTTTTAGAGGAGGCTGCCGCTCTGGCGCCGGATGACCCGTTTCTGCAGCGTGGCATCGGCATCTGGCAGCTGATGAACAACAAGACATGGAGCGCTGTGCGCACCTTTGACCGGGTGCTGGCACTTTCTCCCAACGATGCCGATACGTTGCGCTGCATGGGCATCGCTCATTCCCGGCTGGACCGCGACCGCAAGGCGATCCGCTTCTACGCCGCTGCCCTGGCTATCAACCCGCACGATGGTGATGCCCTGCGGCAGACCGGTGTTTCCTACTCAAAGGTAGGGGAGGATCAGGAGGCCCTGGGGTGGTTCAAGCGGGCGCTCGTGGTCAATGAGCACGATTACGACGCCATGCGCCAGATGGGTATCTCACTGGCCATGCTGCAGGACCTCGATGGCGCATTGGAATGGCTACGCCTGGCACAGGCGGTAAACCCGCATGATTATGAAACTCGTCTTAATTTGGCATTGGTTCTGAAAAAACAGCGGGGGGAAGAATCCTGGCTTGAACGACTTTCCATTCGCTTGGGGCGATGGTTCAACCGTATCTGGGGTAAACTGCTTGATATGGCAGGTCTCCGTTAACCGACGCTACCCGACGTCCCAGGCCACCTCCCCCACAGAACCGGCTTCAGACTGCCGTGTCTGCTGCCCGGTGCCGTGCACCGCGTCGAGCCGACGCATGGCCAGTTGCAACGCCTCCCGTACCGCTGCCCGGGCATCTTGCTCGTTCCCGTTGCGATACAGTTCATCTGCGCGCTGCACCAGGGATTCGCCACCGGCAATAGACACCGTCTCCTGCAGTTTCAGCGTCCCCATAGGTACCACACCGACAAGCCCACCATAATTACATTTCGCTTTCATCGCAACGTCCTTTCAATCCGTTTATAGAGCGGTCACGCCCACCAGGCGACAAAGGACAAAACAGACCGACCAGCCCACATAGCCAAGCAACGCCGCTCCAATGATACCCAGCAGCCAACGGGCCACCGGATGCATTTGATGGGAGATTGGTGAATCATGGGTTATTTGACTGATGGTCGTCATGACGCACCTCCTTACAACGCAGTTGCAAGACAGACATACACAAAATGTGCCAACAATAAAATATTCACAATATTGGTATGTTACAATGACATATCGCTCGTGCGGCATGTTGCAAAACGCGCAAAACAGCTGGAGGTATAATTTTTAGCTGTGATTACAGCACATTACTCATAGCAACAAACCTGCAACATGCATTGTTGCGTTGCAACAGCAGTGACAACAAACGGGACGCTACGCCCCCCGGGCCACGCGTTTCTTTAGACGACGTGCCTCTCGTGCCGCCTTTTCAGCCGATGTAATCAGGAGCTGGTGCAGACCGGCGTGGTCAGCATCCCCCTTGGGGCGGCGCTGGAGGTAACGTCCATCGGGCAGCATATCCCAGGCCGACCGGCGGTCAGCGTCATGGGCATCCAGTATGGCTCGCAGTCGCAAGCGCAGCTCCGGCTGTTCCACCGGGACCAGGATCTCCACCCGTGACTCAAGGTTGCGCTTCATGGCATCGGCTGAACCGATATAGTACTCTTCAGCACCACCGTTTCTAAAATAATAGATCCGGCTGTGTTCGAGAAAACGACCGACAACGCTCACCACCCGCCCTGTTTCCGAAAGCCCGGCAACACCGGCCCTGAAACGGCAGGAATCCCTGATGTAGAGATCAACCCTTACCCCGGCCTGGGTGGCCCGATAAAGTGATGCGACAATATCGGCATCCTCCAGGGCGTTCATCTTAAACTGAAGGTGCCCCCCCCCTTTTTCCCGATGCTGGCCGATCTCCCGCTCGATCTTCTCCTGTAGCGCCCTCTTCAGGTGTTTGGGGGCCGGCAGCAATTTGAGATACGTGCGACGGGGGGTAAAACCAGTGGTCAGATAGTTGAAAAGCTCGGTGACATCGCTCCCGATGGCATCGTCACTGGTGAAGAGGCCGAGGTCGCTGTAGATGCGGGCTGTATCGCCATGGTAATTGCCGGTACCGATATGCACGTAACGGCGGATACCACTATAGTCACGACGTACCACCAGGGTCACCTTGCAATGGGTCTTTAAGCCAACCACGCCATAGGTGACATGGATACCGGCCTCCTCCATCCGCTCGGCCAGATGCAGATTGGCGGCCTCATCAAATCGGGCCTTCAGCTCCACTGCCACCGCCACCTGTTTGCCGTTCTCGGCGGCACGCACCAAGGCATCCACCAGACGGCTCTCCCGCGAAGTCCGATACAGGGTCATCTTGATGGCGCAGACCTTGGGATCGTCGGCTGCCTCGTTGAGAAAGCGCTCCACTGATGACGAGAACGATTCGTACGGGTGATGCACCAGCAGCGCCCCTGCGTCCCGGATGATATGAAAGATGTTGCGGTTGGTGGTCAAGAGCGGCTGGTCCACCGGATGGTGGGGCGGATCATGCAGTTTGGGATGATTGAGACGGGCCAGTTCGAAGAGGTCACGCATGGCCAACATGCCCGGCACCTCAAAGACGTCACTCTCTTCGTCCAGTTCGAGCTGGGCCGCCAGGTGCCCACGATGGACCGGGTCCATGCCGGTGGCCACCTCAAGGCGTACAATCGGGGCGAATTTCCGCTCCTGAAGCTCAGATTCGATCATCGCGACCAGATCGTCGGCCTGTTCCTCGTCCTTTTCGGTGTTGGCGTTGCGGGTGACGCGGAAAAACTCAATGGCCACCACCTTCATGCCGGGGAAGAGCATCTCCAGGTTAGCTGCCATCACCTCCTCCAGACGTATGAACCGTTCACCATCCCCCACCGGGAGGAAACGGGGCACTCCCGGTCCCAGCGGCACCTTGATTCGCGCCAGGGAGAGCGCCTTCTCCCGCAGATAGCGCACCGTCACCAAGAGATTCAGGGAAAGATTGGAGACAAAGGGAAACGGATGGGCCGGATCGATGGCCTGGGGGGTCAACAACGGATAGATGTCACGGGCATACTGTTCCCTGAGCAACTTCTGTTCCTTGGCCGCAAGTTCCTTCCAGGAGACGAGCTCGATCCCCTTGTCATGGAGCAGTTTCAGCGCCTGCCGAAACAGCGCTTCCCTCTGACTGTCAAGATTTCGGATGAGACGGTGACACTCCACCAGCTGCTGACGCGGGGAACGGCCATCGGGGGTCAACTCCTGGACACCGGCGGCCAGCTGCTGTTTGAGTCCGCCGATCCGCTTCATGAAGAATTCATCCAGGTTGGCGCTGACGATGGCCAGAAACTTCACCCGTTCCAGCAAAGGGGTCCGTGGATCGGCCGCTTCATGCAGTACCCTCTGGTTAAAGTCCAACCAGGTCAACTCCCGATTCAGATACCATTGGCTCTCGTCGAGATTGACGCCAGTGGCAGGCGGCGGAGGCGCCGCAGCCTCCCTGAGGCTCATACCTTTCTTGCTGATCCGCTTCGCTGTAGGGGGTACCGACGCCTCAACCCTTGCTGCCATCGGTATCTCTTTGGCGCTGGCCTGCTCTTTCGGCTTTCCGGTCATCCCTTTTTTCCCTTTGTTGGACTTGGTGGCAGCGGTCACGGCCTTCCTCCTGAGTAGGTAGCATGCCTTGATTCTACCCGTTTGTCACGATCATGCAACATCTGGCAGAACCCCAGATTGCACTCAGCGTCGTTTCGTGCTACACCCACTCCCCCATGCCACGATTGAACCCCCAACAGTATCAGGCGGTGCACCACACCGAAGGCCCCCTGCTGGTGCTTGCCGGCGCCGGCTCGGGCAAGACGCAGGTCATTACCAGCCGGATCGTTTACCTGCTCAGACACCATCAGGTACCGCCTGAAGCGATCCTGGCAGTCACGTTTACCAACAAGGCTGCCCGGGAGATGCAGGAGCGGGTTGCCGCCACGGTCGGCAAGGCGGCAGAGGGGATGGTCATCAGCACCTTCCACGCGCTGGGAGTGCGTATGCTGCGCCGCGATATCCGGCAACTGGGGTATAAACCCAATTTTTCCATCTACACGGAAAGCGACCAGGCCGGCGTACTGCGTCAAGCCATGCGTGATCTGGAGTTGGACCCTAAACGGTATCCCCCGGATGGTATCCGTTGGCGGATCTCAAGGGCCAAAAACCGGCTGATTGGGCCTGAAGCCTATCCCAAAACCGCAACCGAACCCCTCGAGGCGGCGACCGCTGCCCTGTATCCCCGCTATCAGCGCCTTTTGAAGGCGTTCAACGCCATTGATTTTGATGACATCATCATGTTGGCGGTACAGCTTCTGGAAACGCTGCCGGAGGTCCGTGCATACTGGGAACAACGTTTCCGCTATCTGATGGTGGATGAATATCAGGACACCAACGCCTGTCAGTACCGCCTTATCTCGCTTTTAGCAGAACGGCATGGCAACCTGTGTGTGGTGGGGGACGACGACCAGTCGATATACGGCTGGCGTGGCGCCGAGGTGCAGAACATCCTCTCCTTTGCCCGGCAACGCCCAGGCTGCCTGGTGGTCAAACTGGAGCAGAACTACCGTTCATCCGGCACTATTCTGAAGGCGGCAAATGCCGTCATCAGCAACAATCCAACCCGCAGTGACAAGGTGCTCTGGACCGCCTCCGACGACGGGGAGCCAATCACCATGATCGTAGCCGACGATGAAGAGGGCGAGGCGCAGCAGGTAGTGGAACAGCTGCAGCTGGTCCAATACCAGCAGAAACTCCCCTGGAACCATTTTGCCATACTCTACCGCAGCAACGCCCAGAGCCGTACCTTTGAGGAGGCCCTGCAGCTGGAAGGGATACCGTACATCCTAGTGGGAGGGCAGAAGTTTTTTGAGCGCAAGGAGGTTAAGGACACCCTGGCCTATCTGGCGGTCCTGGCAAATCCCCGGGATGAGGCGGCCCTGGTCAGGATCATCAACTTTCCCCGGCGGGGTATCGGCGATACCACCCTGTTGCGCCTGCAGCAATGGTCCCTGGGACAGAACTGCACCCTGTTTGACGCCCTGCGCCGCTGTGGAGAGATTGACGGCATCAATGAGACGGCCAGGAAGGCGATCAGCGCCTTCAACGCCATGCTGCGCCAGGAGCTCGACCGGTTTCAGCCAACCGGCCTGGCATCCCAGGCCAATGCGCTCTTCACACGGCTCGGTATCAATGCGGAGTTGCATCGCACCCTGGGGGATCACAACCAGGCCCGCAAACGGATGGAGAATATCGAACAGCTGATAAACGCCCTGGCTGTCTTCGAAGAACGCCACCCCGACACCGGACTGATCGATTTCTTGGAACGGATCGCCCTCACCGAGGATAACCGCCGGGCAGCCATTGATGACACCCAGCCCCACGACGCGGTGACCCTGATGTCGCTCCATGCCAGCAAGGGGCTGGAATTCCCCCATGTCTATCTGGTTGGTCTGGAAGAGGGACTGCTCCCCCATCACCGCTCAGCCGCAGAGGATCCTGAGGTGGCGGAAGAGCGCCGGCTCTGTTACGTAGGGATCACCCGTGCCCGGAAACGGCTGACCATCTCCCGATGTCTCACTCGCCGCAGATACGGCGTTCACGAAGCATGTTCCCCCAGCCGCTTCTTGTCTGAGCTGCCACCACCGCAGCCTGCGGCGAACGACGATCGTTCCGCTCACCCTCCAGCCGACCTTGGTATGGATTTTTTTGCCCGTATACTGGCGGAATAAAAAAATCCAGCGCCTCTCCTTGCACCCTTCGTTTTTGCCGTTATACTCCTTGCCAATATCAGCCAAAACAGATTGGACGGCGGCCATGCACCCTCCATTTCTTGAACAACGCGACGACAAACTCTCCCGTGCCATCGCGGGGAGTCTCAGTCTGATGACCCTATCCGATCTGGTTCAGTGGATCGAGGTATCGCGTCGTTCCGGGACCCTTTTGGTGACGAATGACGAGATCAACAAACAGCTCTTCTTTCAGGCGGGACGCCTGATCTTTATCTGGTCGGAGAAGGAGGATGAACGGTTCTGTGAGGCCCTTCACTCGGCCACGGGACTGTCCCTGGAGAGTATTGAGGAGAACCTGCGGGCGGCTGAACAACTGGGTATTTCCTGCATCGGCTACCTCTCCAGCGAAGAGGGGATCCCGCTTGAACGGTTGACCGACCTGGTACGCGATCTGGCAGAACGGGCCATGGCCGATATCATCACCTGGAAGGCCGGCCGGTTTCGTTTCAGCGACAGTCTGCCGACCACCGTACTGTCAAGTCCGGTCACCCTTACCACCAGCCAGTTGCTGATGGAATCGGCCGTTATGGTGGACGAGACCAATCTGGACGGGCAGGCAAATACCGATCCGATGCTCGATGAGGTCTTTGACCTAATCCGCAAAGGGGCCATCAACATCCCCCCCCTTCCCACCGAGATGCAACTGTTGATGCAGAGGATCAATGACCCCGCCATGATGGTTGACGACATCATCGAGTGCATTGCAGACCCCCTCTTGGTGTCGAAGGTGCTCAAAGTCTGCAATTCCAGTTTTTACGGACGCCGCAACAACATCGGCACGTTACGGGAAGCGGTGGTCTACATGGGGCTCAAATCACTGCTCAGCATCGTGACAGTCCACGCACTGAGCGGCTTTTCTCCCCGCAACGCCGCCCAGGTACAGGCACTGCTGCGCCACTCCATGGCCACCGCCATGATCGCCAAGCAGCTGGCCCGCGACCTAGGTCAGAATCACGAGCAGGCCTTTGTCTGCGGACTGTTGCACGACCTTGGCTGGATCATCATGCTGGAGTTGCTGTCGGAATACAACCTGCCGATAGAGAAACGGGAACGGCTGATTCAGGAACATCACACCGTGGTTGGAGGACTGGTCGCCAAAAAGTGGAATCTAGGCGACGACATACAGGAGGTGATCCGCTGGCACCACGACCCGAACAATGCCCGCAATCACGGTAAGCTGGTGGAACTCATCCACCTTGCCGATCTCCTCACGAAGGGGGTCGCACCACCGGAAGACCAGACGCTGTCGTCGCTCTACACCGGTCCCGACGGCAGCGCCACCGTTCCCTTTATCGACCATCTTGAAGAACTGGATCAGGAGATCGAGGCCATTCTTGCCCCGATCAACTAAGGCATCTCCCAACCCGCCGATACGCCGACCTTCTCAGGCGTATATCGACTGAACCGTTTCCTTGACCTTCTCAATCATCTGTGACAACGCCTGCCTGAATGCAGCCAAATTTTTAACCCCCAGTCGCTGCAACTGATGTTCAAGTTCGTGCAGATTCGCCCCGTACACGCCGGCGGCATCCTCACGCAACGACTGGTCCATATCACATTTAAGGCGCACATCGACACAGATATGGTCTGCCAGGTAGACCACCTGAATCAGAGAGGGCTGCTGTTCGATCTCTTTATCGTGATGATGCAGGATCACCTGCACCAGTTGATCGGGGAAGTGCCACTGCTGGGCCAGGAGCGCGCCCAGCTCGCTATGGCTGGTCCCGAACACCTGCGTCTCCGCATCAAAGAGGTCCAGTTCCTGCTCACCAGCCAACACCAAGGCCTGCCGGAACTGCTCCGGACGCTGCTGGCTCAGGATCACCTCACCAATATCATGCAGAATACCGGCCACATAGGCAACCTCAGGACGGGCCACACCGCTCAACTCGGCCAGACTCCGCGCCACCAGTCCTACGCCAAAGGAATGTTCCCAACAACTCTGGAGCCGCAGGCCCTGCTGGCGATTATCGGTCAACTCGAGAAAACAGGAGGTAAGGATGATCTCGAAGATCTTCTGTGGTCCCAGATAGACCAGGGCCTGTTTGACCGATTCGATCTCATGGAGCAGCCGATACAAGGGGGAGTTGATGATACGGATCACCCGCGCCGCGATCACCTGGTCAGCCAGGATGATATCTGCAACCTCCGAGAGATCGGGCTCCGGCTCGTTCAGGATCTGAATAGCCCTGGCCGCAGCCACCGGGATCGTTGGGAGGGTCTGGAAGGTGCTGATGATGGCTTCAGCAACAGCGAGCGGTGTCTGGGGCATGATGAAAGCTCCTGCCGATAGATAATGGGGCACCCTTTTCTTACCTTATAGCACAGGTGCGGGCAGATGAAAACCACTCGGCATCTCTTTTCCCTAATCCCCCGGAACGATGCTAGGCCGCTTCTGTTGGCACTTGACAGCCAGACACCCCTCCGGTAGGGTTGCCCTGCCATCGACCGTAACAGGAGGCAGACCATGCGGGTCATATCGGGAAGCGCCGGTGGACAACGACTGACGACCCCCGCAGGAAACGCCACCCGCCCCACCGCAGACCGGGTCAAGGAGGCGCTCTTCAGCATCCTCGACAGTGCCGGCAGTCTGCCTGAAGCCCGGGTACTCGACCTGTTCGCCGGCAGCGGCGCCCTCGGGATCGAGGCCCTCTCCCGGGGCGCCTCCCATGCCACCCTGGTGGAGAAGGCACGTCCGGCGCTGGCAACGCTGCAGGGCAATCTGCGGCAGACCAGGCTGGCCCCACAGAGCACGGTGCTGGCCATGGATGTCTTTGCCGCCTTGGAGCTGTTGCTGCGGCAGGAAAAGCGGTTCGATCTGGTGCTGCTTGACCCGCCCTATGCACGAGGCCTGCACGTGCAGGTTCTGGAGCGAATCGCCCCGCTCGTAGCTATAGACGGGTTGGTGGTGGCCGAAGCCTCTGCACGCCTGCCACTGCCTGAACGTATCGGGGGGATCCGACGGACCGACCGCCGTGTCTATGGCGATACAGCCCTTGATTTCTACATCCCGGAGGGGAATGATGCCCCTTAACCGCATTGCTGTCTATCCAGGTTCCTTCGATCCCGTCACCTACGGCCACCTTGACATCATCCAGAGAAGCCTGCGGATCTTCGATCAAGTGATCGTGGCGGTGGCGCGCAACTCCCAGAAAAACTCGCTGTTCACCATAGAGGAGCGGGTTGCCCTAATCCGATCTGTGCTGCAGGACGAACCGAGGGTCTCCGTTGACACCTTTACCGGGCTTCTGATAGATTATGTCGCTGCCCGGAAGGCCCATGTCGTCATCCGCGGCCTACGGGCCATCTCCGACTTCGAGTATGAATTCCAGATCGCCCAGATGAACAGCTCTATCGGTCACAACATCGAGACTCTGTTCATGATGACCTCGGTCCAGTACGGGTATCTCTCCTCCTCCATTGTGCGGGAAGTATGCGCGCTTGGAGCCGATGTCGACAGCTTCGTACCTCCCGCGGTGAAGACCGCCATGCTGGCAAAATACGGCATACAGAGCCCGCGTTCCACCACCTGATCGGTGCAGTCATTCAACTGGTATAGAAGGAGACAATCATGAAACTCGCAGATCGCGTCAACAAGATCCAACCCTCCCCTACCCTGGCCATTGACGCCAAGGCCAAGGCACTCAAGGCCCAGGGGGTGGATGTGGTCGGCTTCGGAGCAGGCGAGCCGGATTTCGACACCCCGGCGAATATTCGCGAGGCCGGTAAAAAGGCCATTGATGCCGGTTTTACCCGGTATATGCCGGTGGGCGGCGCCGATGACCTGAAAGATGCCATCATCGCCAAGATGAAGCGGGACCACGGCCTGGAGTACAGCCGTGACGAGATCTCCGTGGCCTGCGGCGCCAAGCACACCCTCTACAACATCTCCCAGGCGCTCATCCAGGAGGGGGATGAGGTCATCATACCCGGCCCCTACTGGGTGTCCTATCCCGATCAGGTGAAGCTGGCCGGAGGCACCCCGGTCTTTATCATGGCTGATGAATCCACCGGCTTCAAGATCACCCCAGAGCAACTGGAAAAGACGATCACCCCAAAAACAAAATACCTGATCCTCAACTCACCCTGCAACCCCACCGGCTCCACCTACAGCAAGGAAGAGCTGGCCGCTCTGGGAGAGGTACTCCTGAAGCATGAACAGGTGCTGGTGGTGGCCGATGACATCTACGAACGTTTGATCTACGACGGTCTGACGTTCTACAACATCGCCCAGGTGGTCCCTGCACTGAAGGATCGTACCATCGTGGTGAACGGCGTTTCCAAGACCTACGCCATGACCGGTTGGCGGATCGGCTACGCCTGCGGCCCCAAAGAACTGATGGCGGCCATGACCAAGATGCAGTCCCAATCAACCTCCAACGCCACCTCAATCGCCCAGAAGGCGTCGGTAGAGGCCCTAAACGGACCTCAGGAGCCGGTCGCCGCCATGTGTGTCGAGTTTGAAAAACGCCGCACCTACATCGTCGACCGCCTGAACGCCATGCCCGGGGTCTCCTGCTTCAAATCCAACGGCGCCTTCTACGTCTTCCCCAACTTCTCCGGTTGTTATGGCAAGACCACTCCAGGCGGCAAAAAGATTGCGACCTCCAGCGACTTTGCCGCCTACCTGCTGGAAGATGCCAAGGTTGCCTTGGTCCCCGGCGTGGCCTTCGGCGACGACCGGTACGCCCGCCTCTCCTACGCCATCAGCATGGAAAACATCAAAAAAGGGATGGACCGGATCGAGGAGGCGATTAAGAACCTCAACTAAGCAACATCCCCTCGGGGACGCTCCGGCGTCCCCTTTTTTGTAACCCGTCTTATCTGAAAGAAGGTCTGCTCATGATCACCAGAGAGATGATTATCGGCGACATCATACGGCAACATCCCGCCACCGTGCCCGTTTTTACCCGTTATGGCCTTGAATGCTGCGAGTGCCAGATCGCCGATCTGGAGACCCTAGAGCACGGGGCCGGTTTCCACCGGATCGCCATAGATCAGCTGCTGCAGGAGTTGAACGCAGCGGATCGGCACTGACACCCTCCGCCGTGGCTGATCTGGATCAATACCGGGATCATTTCCCGGCCGGAATGAAGGTTAACGTGGGGATACCGATCCCTGGCGGTTCAATCTTTCATGACTGGGCGGTTATCCAGGATATTGATGAAGACCTGGTAGAACTGCAGCTCTCCCGTGATTCCCTGCCGGAGGGGGTCCGCCTCCTGGTGGGCGCCATCCTCGACATCCGGGGCGGGAGGGAGGACAACGCCTATTCCTGCCGCGGTATCATCGTCACCGAGGGGGCAAAACGGATGGTGCTGTTACGCTTGATCGGCGAGATTGTCTCCGACGAGCTGCGGGAGTATTACCGAATCGATGCCTTCCTGCCGATCAAATACTTTCTCACCGCTACAACCGGTGAATATGCGCTCAAAAAGGATTGGCAGGCAAAACGAGAGGCGCGGGCCGATGCCGAACGCATACGGCGTGAGCAGGTGTCAAAACCGTGGCAGCGTCTGATGCTTCCCACTGCTGAGGTCCCAGACGAAGGAGAGCCGGAACCGGAGGAACGAGGAACCATTACCGATGAGCCGGATCAGGAACCGGCCGACGAGACAGGAGAGCCTGCAGAGGAGACAGACCGCAGCTGGGACGATGTGATCCCCCTGGCGGCCAACATCAGCGGAGGCGGTATAAGGCTTTTAATGCACCATCAGTTCAAGCTTGACGACCTCGTGATCCTAGAGATCTTCGTCCCCACTGAACCTCAGCCCCGAGTCCTGGATGCGGTGGGAAAGGTGGTCTTTGTTGCCCAGAATCATGCTGCTAGCAAACAGCTGCAGCATGACAGCTTCAATACCGGTATTGAATTCCTCTTTCTCGATGAGCGGGACCGTGACACCATCGTCAGCTACATCTCCAATGTGCAGTTGAAACGGATCCGCCAGCTACGGGAGCAATACCTGGGGAGGGGGATCAACAGCGAGGTGCGGGAACCCTCAGCGGCCGAGCTCCTCCGCACACGGGCGATACGCATCGTGATGGCCATCCTTCTCCTGCTCCTCTTTGGAGTGATCGGCGGCTATTTCAACCACTATGTCCAAAATCGGCCCAAGAGCCAGATCGAACGTATCTTCGACCAGGGGTTCATGGAGTATCTGAAAAAAATCGGCAAGGGGACACCTGCTCAAACAGAGGATTAATCCGTGCTGACAGCTACCCGAGATCTAAAAACCTGACATCATCCTTTGCCACCTTCCCCACCATGGTCTCCTTCACAATACCACGGAACATCCTCCCCATCAGTCCGATGTTCATCCGGCTTATATAGGTGACGCCGTCTCCCTTCTGATAGACACTGATGGTGCAGGGCATCAGCGCGCTCAGCAGCTTGTGCTCGTCATGACGGAGGATACTGTAGGCATAGTGGGGGTGACAGAACTTGATAAGGGTCATCGGCGCAATCGACCCTGCGCCATGTTTCTCTATGCTCTGGCTGAACTCGGTTACCCCCACAACCCCCCAGGCGCCAGCCGAGGCGATGTTACGTTGTATCTTTTCCACGGTCTCCGCAAAGCCTAAGGGGCTGCGAACCTCCTGAAACATGAGTCGGGGAACGACCAGGTAGATAAACGCCATCACCAAAACGGCGCCGACGATACATCCCAGCAGCAAGAGGCCCATAGCGCCCTCCTTTTTTTATTTTATCTATATGTATATTACAATATATAGATGCCATTCAACAAAAAAGAGGGGCAGCAGTACGCTGCCCCTCTTTTTTTACTTACACGCAGCCGATCTTACTTCTTCGGCTCCGGCTTCTGCTCCTTCTGGGGGGTCGTGGCATAGGAGACCACCGAACCCTGATACTTCTCAACCCAGTTGGTCTGGACATAGTTCAGGTTCGGCCCCTTGACCTTCTTGAGCACGGTACCCTTCTTGAAGCGACCGCCACCCATCAGCATCGGGTCGCCTTTGTAGCCCAGGGCCTTCCAGTCCAGCCTGGTGCCGCCCATGTGGCAGTCGCCACAGGTGAGGGCGTTTTCTTTCGGCGCCACTTCATGCGTCTGGACGATGAAGGACTTGGTGGTAACGAACTCATACTTGCCGCTGAACGGCAGACCGGAACCTTTAGCGCCGTCAGTCAGGGCCTTAGGCCAGTTGTGATGGTCCCAGACCCCCTTGTAGTTGCTGAAGGTCAGCAGATATTTGAATTCGGTATCTGCAGGCTGAACAGCGGTGTACTCCTTGAAGGGATAGATCTTGGCCCCTTTCTCATGAATGGAACCGTAGGGGGTCTCAAGGACAGTGTTCTCTTTGAGATTCTTGATCTTGTCGCCCTTCATGTAGCGGTTGATGGTGCCGTCATACCAGCGGTAGACAGGGACCACATTACGGGCAAAGGTAAAGCTGCCGCGGCCATTATTGAAGCTGGCCTTGCCCGCGGTAGGAGGCAGGGTCAAATTTTTACCCAGGGTGGAGTAGTCCCACTTCATCAGCGTGGGCTTGCCACGACCGTAGGTCGGGATGTGGCAGGTCTGGCAGGCCACCGTTTTCAGGTGGGCGTTCAGGATCTTGGCGTTACGGGACTTCTGGTGCGGGGCGTTCTTGCCGCTATGGCAGTTTTCGCAGTAGACGCGACCATCATAGGTTGCCATCTGCGTGGAGGCACCCGAGATGCTGTGGTCCTTGGTCACGTGGCAGGACTGGCAGACCAGTCCCTGCCCACCCTTGGCTTTGCTGGCCATATGAACATCCAGCGCCTTGTCGGCGGTATTCATAGCCGAGTCAAGGCTGCCGTGCTTGACGCCGTCATCACCGCCACCGGCGTAGTGACAGGCGCCGCAGTTCTGGAGGGTAGGACGGGCAACACTCTGGGCAGCCACCGTCAGGTCCGCAAAATCGTCGATCTCGTCGTTGTCACGGCTGTACATACCCTTTTGGGCATGGCAGATGAGGCAGTCAATCTTGGTCTTGTCCTTCAGGTCAAACTTGTTGTTGTTCCAGAAATAACTGGGGTGGCACTCGACACAGTGACCACGGTTCATCTGGTTGACCCCGCCTTCCACGTTGACGCAGAAGCCGTTGATCATATTGGTCTTGCCGAACTGAACCTTACTGTGCTCGTAACCACGCACATGTCCCTTGCTAGGGCCTTCCCACGTCCAGTGTGAGGTCTTCATCAGGTCCGTCGCCTGCTTTTCGTGACACTCAAGACATGCCTTGGTCACATCTGGCCCGGTTTTGAACGGCCCCTTGAGAAACTCCGAGTGATCGACACCGGCAGCAAAGACCTGAGCCGACACCAGGAGCAGTGCGGCGGACAGTACCGCCATCACAGCTTTCATCCCCTTCATACGCTTCCCCTTTCGTGCATGTATGATCAGCCCGTGGACACCCACCAGGCATGATTTTCGCAGATAGATATTTCGCTATAATGCCATAAGCGGATGCATATAAGCATACTTGTCAAAACCTGTCAACCAGGGTTTGATACAATGGACCTTATCAGCCGGGCGGCAACGGCGTCATCTGCAGCAGCGTGTTGTCGGTAAATGAGGAGAGGAGCAGCAGAAAGACAACGGTAGTGGCAAGTTTTGCCCGGGGGGGGCAAGGCGGTGCATCGGGGTATTCAGGCGGGCAAGGTCATCGACTGATGCATAGGAAGCAGGATAGAAGGCCATCAACGGCGATTTGTGGATTGACGAACCAGTATGCCGCCCCCTGCGGCGCAGAGGAGGGTGACGATCAGCCCGACCATGCCGGTGAAAGATGTCTCGGCCAGTCCTTCAGAGACCGGCAGCGCGCCGGATGCCCCTGGAGATTCGCCGGCATGGTCAGGCAGTACTCGGGAAACCTCGCTGAGAGGGTCTGGAGCCGGGCAGCATCGGGACCGACCAGAGCGTCGAGGAGTACCCCCCGCCAGATGTCCGCTGGAACCGGTGCCGGGGATGGCAAAATTGATCAACTGACTGCAAAGAGAAAGGTCCCAGTCACCCCCATGAGCGGAATACGGCGGTCAGTCAGTCCCTCTCCCAGGTTCCGCACCGCACGGGCAACGGCCAGTCCTTATTAGGCAAGCCAGAAGGCAGCGCCCACTGCAGGAGAGATCAGGGCATCGGCCATATGCATACGGCACGCTCAGTGCCACGAATATTATATTCGTGGCACCGGCTATACCGGTTTTCTACCGGCTGCGTCAACAACAGACCGCTCACTCCGCCAGTAGGGGGGCGACTGCGGAGGCGACGAGAGGCGCCTGCCGACTACTGCCGTCTGCCATCCGCTTGAGGGCAGCGCTACCTGCGGCCAGTTCGTTCTCGCCAATCACCATGCTGTAGCGGGCCCCCAGTCTGTCGGCCCGGCGCATCTGACTCTTCACACTCTTCCCCTCAACGTCGGTCTCCACCCACAGGCCGCAATCCTGCAGTGCCGCTACCAGCTGGAAAACCGGGCGACGACTTTCCTCCCCGGCCAGTGCCACGAAGAGATCAGGGGTCCGGGGACGGCATCGATCGCCCAGCAGCAGGGCCACCCGTTCAACACCAAGGGCAAAGCCGATACCCGGCACCGCCGGTCCGCCGAGCTGTGACACGAGGCCGTCATAGCGGCCACCGGCGGCAACGGCTGACTGTGCGCCCAGCAGACTGGTTACCAGCTCAAAGGTGGTGCGTGTGTAGTAATCAAGCCCCCGTACCATCCGGTTGTTGATGCCGAACGGCACCCCGGCGACGTTCAGATAGGACTGAACTGCCTGGAAGTGATCGTGACAGTCGCCACAGAGATGCTCCAGGATGGCAGGAGCCTCCCTGGTTGCCTCAATACAGCCCGGCGCTTTGCAGTCCAATGCCCGCAACGGATTACCGGATTGACGGCGTCGGCAGTCATCGCAGAGGAGCTCCTGTCGTTGTCCCAGGAATGAAACCAGGGCGTCGCGGTAGGCGGGGCGGCAGTCTGGACATCCCAGAGAATTTATCTGCAATCGAGGTTCATCAAGTCCCAACTCCCGAAAGAGACGACTGAGCATCAGCAGCACCTGGGCATCCACAAACGGGTCACCAGCGCCGGTCACCTCGGCGCCGATCTGATGAAACTGGCGGTAACGCCCCTTCTGTGGGCGTTCATGACGAAACATCGGCCCCATGTAATACAGCTTGTTGACGTTGTCCTGGGCGTACAGTTTGTGCTCGATCAGCGCCCGCATCACACCGGCAGTCCCTTCAGGGCGGAGGGTGAGACTGTCGCCACCCTTGTCGCAAAAGGTATACATCTCTTTCTCGACGATATCGGTGGTATCACCGATGGAACGGCAGAACAGCTCAGTCTTTTCCAGCACCGGCACCCGAATCTCACTAAAACCGAACCGACCAAAGACCTGCCGGGCAGTCTCTTCGATGAACTGCCGGGTCGGGGTCTCCGCTGGCAGGATATCGTTGAACCCCTTGACTGCGGTGATATGCATGCGCACACCTCACGTAACCGGTCCAACGACCACCACGGGAGGGGAGACGTCAGACGCAGGTAATAACTGTAGCACGACCGTATCTCGCCCTCGTCCTATGGCCTGGCAAGTTCTACGTTACCGTACATAACTGTGGCGAGACTGTAGCCCAGCCACAGGATCAGTGTCAAACAAAAGCGCCCGATTAACGGTCCGCCAGACCGGTCGTCGGCCAATACCCAACGCCGTCACTCTCCACCTGAATCGTACCGTCCCGATCGGTACGGCAGATCTGGGTACCGCACTCCCTGAGCCGTTGCAGGGTGGCCGACGCCGGCAGGCCAAAACGATTGTCAGCCCCCACGGAAATGACCGCCAGCCGTGGGGTGATCTGCCGTAAAAAAGGCGCTCCGGTGGCCCCGCGACTCCCATGATGCCCCACCTTCAGTACCGTTACCGGGGCCACTCCCTGCTGCTGCAGCTGTTCCTCGCGCTGCAGACCGGCATCCCCCATCAGCAGGGCGCTGAAACGGCCAAAATCTAGCCGAAGAACCAGGGATGCCTCGTTGCCCGCCTCGGTGGGGACGCCTTGCCCCCTCCCTGAGGAAGGGGAAAACACGGTTACCCGACTGTTCCCCACAGCGAGTAGTTGCATGCCGCCCTGAAACTGCCTGACCGGCACCTGATGCTGTTGCAGGGCAGAGCGGAGACGACGATACTCGCCCCAAAGCTCACCCTGCCATGGGCCATGCCAGAATGCGCCCACCGGGAACTGCTCAGCCACGGCGGGAAGCCCCCCCAGATGGTCGGGGTGGGGATGGGTAAGCACCAGATAGTCGATCCGTTCGACCTGCAGGGCATGCAGGGCCGGCACCAGATACCGATCGCCAAAATCACGCCCGTTGTCACGCAGATACCCCCCGCCGTCCACCAGCATGGTGGTGCGATCAGGGAAGCGGATCAGCGTGGCGTCCCCCTGGCCGACGCTCAGGAAGGTCATCCTGAGCCGGCCATCAGTTCCCGGTGCCGGCCAGAGATGCCAGAAAAGACCTACGAGCGCCAGCATCCCTGTCAATCGCCATCGCCACGGCCGGGAGGAGACAAAACTGACGATGGAGAGTAACGCCAGGGCGAGCAGGAGATCGAAACGCCCCACCTGGTAGGAACGGAGCACCGGCAGTGCGGCGATCTTGATGATAAAGGCATCGGCAGCACGCGCCAGCCAACCGGCGACGACAAATAGAGCATGGGCCAACGGAGGAGCTGCCGCGACCAGAGGAGCCGCAACGCATCCCACAAGGGTGGCGCCGTATCCCAAAAGAGGCACCACGACCAGGTTCGCCAGGATACCGGTGAGTGATGCCTGATGAAAGGTGAGCAGGGTCGGCACTGCCGTAGCCAGGACCGCGGCAAACGATGCGGCGGCAAAGAGGGCGGCGTTGCGTCGCCAGCCTGAAAGCCGTTGTTCAAAGGGGACGAACAGCAGCGGCGTCAGCACCACGATTCCCCAGAGTGAGAGAAAGGAGAGCTGAAACGAGAGGTCAAACAACACCACAGGATTGTGCACGATCAGCAGCAATGCGGAGAGGAGCAACGCATCCAGCGCCTCTCCTTCCCGTTCCGCCCAAAACGCCACTACCACCGCCGCCAGCATCAAGACTGAGCGCGCCGTTGCCGGTGCGGCGCCGGTAAACAACAGATAAAGGGCCATGAACGGCAGGATGAAAAGCAACACCCCACGTCGAAGATTCCAACGCAGGGCCAGCCACTCCCAACGCAGCAACACCACCAGGAGCAGCTGCGTCAGGGCGGCGGCGATGATCGCCACATGAAACCCTGAGATGGAGAGGATATGGGAAACTCCGGCCCGTGCGTAGGCGGCGGTGAGGAGCGGTGGGATAGCGGCCTGACTCCCGGTTACCAGTGCCATCACCACGGCAGCCGCATCAGGGTCCGGCACCGCTTGGCGGATCGCCGCATTGCAACGTAATGCGGCCTGATCAAGCAGCCGCAGCCACGGATACCGGTCCGCGGCGCGTAACAGCGCCACCTGATCACGGTTGCGCACCCACAACGTCGCGTCGACACCCTGCAGGGCGAGATAGCGGGGATAATTGAACTCGTCCGGTAACCCGAGACGGCGGGGCTGCCGCAGACTACCCACGATCCGGATCAGATCGCCGGTCAACCAATCGCCCTGACCGGCGGCAACGGTCACCAAGAGACGCCCGCGGACAGGCGCTACCCCCTGTGGGGTGATCACCCGTTCCACCTGGAGCTCAAAACGCTCTCCCTGCGGCAATGCCACCGGACGTTGGGCCACCACACCTTCGACCACCAGGTTGCCGATCAGGGGCGGCATCCCCAACGGCGAAGGATGCTCACTGGCGTTTATCAGCGGCGCCATGGAGGCAAGCCCCCAGCAGACGAAGAAGGAGGCCAGGACCAGCCTGAAGAGCCATACCGATCCCGCACGGGCCGTAATTGCCAGCAGCACAAGCAGGGAGAGCAGCGGCCACCAGGGCGCCGTCACCCCCAACAGGAGGGCGATACTGACACCGAAGGTCAGCCCTGCCACCGGTATCAGCAATGGATGTTCGTCACCCGACTGCATCGTACGGTCACGTTCTCCATCTCTGCACAAATCCGAACCATCTCCCGAGTAGCACTTGACAGCACTGCGATCTGCGCTAGAATAGCCGACGTTGCCCAGTAGACCTCGTGGACAGCATACAGTATACCACAGTGTTTGCGCGGGTCTGCCCGCCATTTCACCAACGAGGGAACCCTACCATGTTTCTGCTTCCCAAAGGAAATCCGCTGGCCGAAAACGTCCCTGTCGCCAAACTGCAGCTTCCCGAGGCGCTGGACAAACTCCGCAACGGCACCTTGACCGGGTGCGCCACCTTTGATTTTCCCGGTGCTGACTGTGTGCTGCTGTACGACGGGGGGAAACTGATCAGCGCCATAGTGCACCGGGAGCACAAGGAGCTCAAAGATCAGGCGGCATTGCAGGCCCTGGTTGATCTGATGGTACTGGCAAGTAGCG
This sequence comes from Deltaproteobacteria bacterium, assembly GCA_021778115.1. GTDB lineage: Bacteria > Desulfobacterota > Desulfuromonadia > Geobacterales > Pseudopelobacteraceae > Trichlorobacter. The sequence goes on along the minus strand of JAJYCS010000016.1, from coordinate 12,722 downwards.
GCAGTTTCAACGTGTACGCCTTTCCCCGGGAGATGGCCTTGGCGCTCTTAGGACTTTTAAGCGGCACCGCCGTCATAACTGCCCAGGAGATCAAGCAGATCGATTTCAAGGCGCTTCTGGAACGGATCAAGACCGAACAGATGACCGGTACCCTGACCATAACAACCCCGGAACGGACCGGACTGATCTTTTACAAGGGGGGGGGCACCATCGGGTTCTTCCACGACGCCGCAACCGCCGTCGAGACATCTGCCGGAGCGGTGCAGCAGATCGCCGGCCTGCCCGGTGCCATGGCTGAACTGCGCATCATCCAGAACGATCAGGCCTTCACCCTTGACCTGGCTGCAATGGTGGACATACGCAAGCTCTGGGAGACTGCGTCAGGAAATATCTTTGCCCCCGCTTCGCCGGCTGCCCCACCAGGGGCCGCAGCAACCATCCCCGCTGCCACGGTGGCGCCACCGGTTGCCTCAGCCGGCGCAAACGAGGTGGAAACCGCCATCAGTGAATTGGCCGGCCAGTTTATCGGCAGACTGGGCAAGACCCTGGTGGAAAAAGAACTGATGAACGCGGGTGGTGTCAAGGCCCTGCAAGATGAGGCGGTCCTGAAGAACTTTCTGGACGCCGTTGAACGAGGTTCTAAACTCCTGGCCAGTGCCAACAAGATCAAGGAGATGGCTGACGCCATCACTGCGAAAGTTGCGCAACTCTAACGTTCATTTATTCTCGCCCACCCCGACAGGAGGCGTTGTATGGATTTTACCGCATTTTTCCAGTATCTGACTGAGATTCTTCCTTTTCTGCCGAAGATTTACAACCCGGTCATCTACAACGTCTCCGACCTGGTATTGGTCTTCTTCTGGTTCGTGGCGGCCGGTTTCAGTTTTTACTTCAGCCTTGGCAACGCACGACTCTGGACCAGTATCTCCATCGGGTTCTTCCTCATCTTCTGGAGCCAGGCCTACCTGCTGAACCCGTATGTTGAGAGTTATTTCCGGGTTACCGCAGTACACAGTATCATCGGTGTCATCGCGATCCTCTTGATAAGTCACGGTTTCCAAGAGTATTTCGTTTTTACCCGCACCCTGGAGATCACCGGTTCCAAACGAACGATCTACCTAACCACGGCAGTGGCGATCCTCATCGGGATTCTGGTGGTCTACCTGAATCCCAAACCGACCCAGTTCGCCCTACGCAACTACAAGATCATGGAAAATACCATCTGGTTTTTCCTCTCACTAACCAACATCTACGTCGTATTCAAGATCTGGCGGGAGATGAAGGACTCGCCCATTGCCAATGGCATCATCTGTTTTGCCGTGGTTTTCTTCTGCATCGTCCTCTGGAAGGGGTCCAACCTCTATCTGCAGATCTACCAATGGGACCCAGCCTGGCAACAACTGGTGGATGACTACGACCTGGGCGTCAAGACCTACGGCATGGACGACATGCTCGTGCAGTTTGCCCAGCAGATGCATTCCATCGGTGCCCTGCTGTCGGGCATCTCAGTGGGGGGAACCTTCGCCTATCTCTTCAAGCTGCTACGTTAGGCGCACCAACCTCCCTCAACGCAAAAAGAGGGGGAGCGGCTTCTCGTCAACCGCTCCCCCCCGTTTTTGCAGCAGCATCTATCAGCGCCACAGCGCCCGCAACCGCACCCACGGCAACAGGCTGCTACCAGTCATCCCCGCGCATCTCCATCAGGTCGTCCTCCTCATCAAAGACACTATAGTCGTCATCATCCTCTTCCCGGTCCACAGAAGAGCGATCATTATCATCATCGTCGCCATCTTCATCGTCGTACCGGGCCGGTCGATCCTCGGGTTCTGCAAGGGCCTCGAAACGGGCCAGCAGGTCGGCATGGGTACAATAACGGCCATCCCGGAAGGTGCACCGTTCCAGGTCGCACAGATCGAAGAGCTGAATCTCGTTGCAGAAACGACGTGGCAGTTCTTCCGGATCATCGGCAGGGATTGGTATCTCGTCACGCCGGGTGGTCACGCACAGGCTCCGTTCAGAAACTCGGTGGCCTTGGCCACATCCTCGGTGCAACCGATATAGATCGGCGCCCGCTGGTCAAGCCCCTCCGGTTGCAGATCAAGGATCGGCACGCAGCCGTTGGTGGCAGCGCCACCGGCCTGCTCGATCAGATAGGCCATGGGATTGAGCTCAAACAGGAGACGCAACTTGCCGGCCGGCGCATCGGTCAGGGCCGGATAGATGAATATCCCCTTCCCTTTCATCAAGACCTGATTGATATCCGGCACAAAACCGCCGGAGTAGCGCAGTTTGGCCCCCTTTGCCTCCAGATAGCGGATATATGCCTCATTTTCCGGGGTGTATTTCCTGCGCAGTCCCCCAGGTGAGTAGATATCACCGGAGGGTCGCATCTGTACATTCTCACGGGTAAGGGTGAATTCCATCAGATGGTTCATAGTGAACTCATAAACTCCCTTCCCCACCGAATAGACCAGGGATACCCGCGGGCCGTAGAGGATATAGACCGCACCAACCATATTCCGGCCGGGTTGCAGCAGATTGTCCCCCTGATAGATGCCGACGATGGTCCCCACAGCCAGGTTGACATCCACCAGTGAGGAGCCGTCCAGGGGGTCATAGGCCACTGAGAACATCCCCTGCGGGTTGCTGGTAACCTGAAAGATCTCATCCATCTCTTCTGATGCGATATTGCAGACCACGCCGGAATACATCAGACGTTTCCGGAGAATACGGTCGGAAAGGACATCAAGGGCCAACTGTTCCTCACCGTACAGGTTGGAGGTGCCTGCCACCCCCAAATCCCCGGTACGTACCGCATTGATGACATATTTACTGGCCTCGGCAATCTCGCAGAGGAGATGCACCAGGTTGTCACTGATGTTCTGCTGCCGCAGGTGACGACGAAAATCGATCTGGAATTTGGTACTGCCTGGCTCCTTGCCCATGGACAACACTCCTCCTCGTAATGGAAGTAACATGAAAGCATACCGCAGAACGGCTAAAAACTACCCCAGTGATAGCCGCATTTCAAGCGGAATCAAGACGGGACCGGCAAGGTCGCGAGAAAGGTGATCAGGCCGTCCAGCGCGACAATGCAGAAGAGACTGGTGATCACCGCCCTGGTGGCTGCCTGCGGTATCTCGGTTGCGCTGGTGCCGACCGAAAGGCCTGACCGGCAGCAGACCAGGGGGATGGTGATACCGAAGGCCACGGTCTTGACCAGCAGCACCGCCAGGTCCCACCAGGCCACGGTACCCACAATCCCCTGCAGGAACTGGCCGTAGGGGATATGATGTCCCATGGAGGCGATGAGAAAACCACCGATAAAGGCGGTCAACACAAAATAGATGGTCAGCACAACCACGGCAAGGGCCACACCGGTCATGCGGGGAAGGATCAGATACCGTTCCCGGGGGATCCCCAGTAGTTCCAGAGCCTCCAGTTCGCCGTTTATCTTCATGGCGCCCAGTTCAGCCGCAATGGCGGTACCACTGCGGGCTATCACGATCATGGCGGTCAGGAGTGGCCCCAACTCTCGGAACACCACCCAGACCAGCACCCTGCCGATTAAGGAGCCGTTCCCCCCCCCCACCAGCCCCACCACCTGACTCACAATCACGGTACCCAGGATCAGAGCCACCAGGACTATGATCTTCGATGCCTCAAGGCCGGTAAAGTAGATCTGTTTCAGAAATACCGCCCGTATGGCGCCGTTTTCCAGCGAGGGGGCCGACAGGAGCGAACGCAGCGTCTGCAGCAGGAGATCACCGGTCTCCAGGAGAAAACGGCAGCGGTGAAGCGCCCAGCCGCCCAGACGCTCGACCGACCGATCAAGCCGGTTACAACTGATAGACATTGCCATCCCGCAGCAGTTCCAGATTGTCGATACCCAACGCCGCCACCTCGCCACGGATCTGTTCATAGTACTGCGGCTTGGGGTGGGTGATCAGGATCCGTTTCGGCAGGGTCGTCATCTTGGCTAGTTCTTTTTTCAGCAGTGAGCAGCAGAGGTGCCTGGTAAGCAGTGCCAGCTCCTCTTGACTATCAGGGAAGGAGACCTCAACAATAACGGCATCGGCGCCGCTGGCCACCTGCCAGATCTCCTCGGTGGGGCCGGTGTCGCCGGTATAGACCAGCCTCACGCCGTCCTTTTCCACGCAGTAGCCCACCGCCGGTACCGTATGGTTTACCTCAATGGCGGTCAACGTATGCCCATCCACCAAACGGCGAGCGTGTTCGGGACTGCCCATGGTGGTGGGGCTGCCCGGCGTGATGACCTCATAACGGAGCACCGGATCCTCCGGTGAAGGGAGCAGGGTGAAATCAGGCCAGATAATACCGTTAAGAAGGTGACTACGCAGGGCGTCAATCACCGGTTCGATGGCGTAGACCGTCACCAGATGCCGCAGATTCTTGATGATGATGTTGTCTGCCAGGGCAGGGATACTGCGGATATGATCCAAGTGGGCGTGAGTGATGAAGATCGAACGGATCCGCCACTGTTCCTCTTCGGTCAGCACGGCGCCGATGGTGCCGGCGTCCAGCAGCAGTGCGTCATCTATCAGAAAGGCCGGGGGCCTGAAATCGGGGAACTCCGCCCCGGCACTGCCCAGTACTCGCAGTTTCATCGCCTCTCCTCTCCCATCTGACCTTAGACCGCCGTATTACCTGCCAGCAGGCGTAATCTTCAGGCGCTTATTTGCCTTTCGCGGTGTAGACCCCATCCCAGTCGTCCGGAGGCGGCAGTTCGAGATACTCATCGCAACGGCTGCGATACAGACGTGACGGCCCGTCAGCGTACTGTGCCGACAACTCATCGAAGATCGTCCGTGCCTTTTCAAAATCCCTGGTCCGATATCGTTCCAGCCCTTCTTCAAAACGGGGCAGCAGTTCCCGGTTACCGAGCATCAGCTCATACATCACGATCGGCTGCTGTTTCCCCTTCACCCGTACCCGGTCCACCTCACGAAGGGTAAACGCCCCAACGGGGAGCTGGCGACAGGTCTCCTCGCTGACCAGGATATGGGTGCCGTAGTATTTGTTCAACCCCTCCAGGCGGGAGGCCAGATTGACGGCATCACCAATGGCGGTATAGTCGAAGCGGATGTCGGCCCCCATGTTCCCCACCACCGCCGGTCCGGTATTGATCCCCACGCCGATGTCAAGGGTCTGCATGCCACGGTGTGCAAAGTCGCTATTCAACCGCTCAAGCTCCTCCAGCATCCGCACGGCGGTCCGGCAGGCGTGGAGGGCGTGTTCAGGGAGATCAAGCGGCGCGTTGTAGAGGGCCATCACCGCGTCGCCGATGAACTTGTCCAGGGTACCCCGTTCTTCAAGGACGATCCGGGTCATGGGGGAGAGATACTCGTTTAAGAGGGTCACCAGCTCCGGCGGGGTCAGGTTTTCAGAGACCGTGGTAAAGCCACGGATATCGGAAAACAGGACAGAGAGCTCCCGCTGTTCCCCACCCAGCACCAACGAGTCGGGGTTTTTCTCGATCTCCTTCACCAGATCAGGGGAGACGTAGTTGGAAAAGGCCTTTTTCAGCTGGCGCCCTTTCCTCTCCACCACCAGATTGCGCCAAGCCTCACTGCCCAGATAGGTCAGGGCAAGCCCCAGCAGGGGGTAGATCAGGGTCATATCCTGCAGCCAACGGGTAAAGGCCAGATAATTCACGCCCCAGAACAGGGCCGTGACGCCGACGAAGGCGGCCAGAGCGGCGAAGGTCCCCGGCATGAAGGCCAGCACAACCCCCAGCAGCACCGGCAGGGTGAGAATGCAGAGCAGCTCCAGCATCTGGGTGGCGCCGTCATACCGAAGAAAACGGTGTTCCAGGGCATTGGCTGCCACGGTGGCATGCAGCTCGATCCCCGGCTGGAGCGGATCAAAGGGCGTGGGGCGGACGTCGAAGATACCGATCTCGGTGGCCCCCACAAAGGCGATGGTCCCCGCGAGCGCCTTGGAGGGCAGCCTTTTTTTCAACACATCCACGGCAGAGACCGTACGGAAGGCGCCGGCCGGGCCATAGTAGTTGAGGGCCATGGTGCCATCTTCACGGGCCGGGATCCGCAAACCGCCGATCCGCACCCCGTCCACCCCCCACTGCCGTACATCCAGCATAATCTGCCCCCCCAGATACCGGGATACGGCCGCCATCGCCAGGGAGGGGTAGATATCGCCATTGTAGAGTAGCAGCAGCACAGCGCGCCGATAGAGGCCATCGCCGTCCGGTCGGGCGTTGAAAAAGCCGAAGTCAAGGGCGCCTCTGGCCAGAGCGGGGAGGTTGAGATCAGCTGAACGGTATTCAGGAAGGGGGATGGACTGCACACCTTCAGCCGTTCTGATCAGTTTGACCCGGCTGCCCTCCAACTGCAGTTGGGCCACCGGATTCATGGCCTGTTCCTCATCCCGAAAGAAATAGCCCATCACCACATTCCCGGCACGGGCCACCGCAGCGGCCAAGGCCTTATCATGAACCGGGTCCTGGGGTTCTGAAAAGACGATATCCAGTGCGGTAACCTTGGCGCCGTACTGGGACAGATTCTCCAAAAGGTGGCCGGTGATCTCCCGAGACCAGGGCCACCGTCCCATCTCCTGGATGCTCTTGTGGTCGATGGCCACCACCACCACATCACGGTCAGGCCTCACCGGTCCCCTCGCCCGGAAACGGGCATCCTTCAGCCGGTAATCCAGCTGCTGCAAAGCCGGCGGCGCCTGACGGTAGGCGATACCGGTAATCACCGCAGCCAAAAGACCGAACAGGATGAAGGCCAGGCGCTTACGCATCATACGCCCTTACCTGCCCAGGTTATGCAGCAGGGTCTCGGCCGTGCTGTGATGCCTGCCTTGCGGATATTGCTTGAGATACTGCTCGAAACGGAGCCTGGCCCGGTCGGTCAAGCCCAGTTCCATCAAGGTCTGGGCGGTGTTAAACAGGGCTGTTTCCGCCTGCGGCAGTCGTGGATACTCTTCCAGCACCAGCAGATATTCGGCCAATGCCAGCTCCGGATTGGCCAGGAACCGCGCATAGACCGCCCCACGTTCCATATGGGCATCTGCCCGGACTTCCTCAACCTTGGTCAGGTCAAGGGCGATCTGGAAGACATGCAGCGCCTCCTGGTACTTGCCGCTATCGGCCAGATAATGGCCATAGTTGATGTTCCAGCGGGCTATGATATCGGAAATCCTGCCTGAGTCGGTCCATTCGGCCGGTGGAAGGGCGGCCGTTACCCTGTCGAATATCCCTTTGGCCTCGGCCAGGGGGGTGCCGGCCTCAACCTTGAGTGGCGCCAGCGGCACCATACCGCGGGTGTTCTGGGTCATGGTGCCGGCCGTCATCGGTTGCTGCTGGCCTTTGCCGTCACCGGACACGGCAACCGTCCCCTCATTCCCGAAAAAGACGTTGGCCTGTCCCTGGGTAAGCATCAGGAACTCGGTCCCCTTGATCCCGGCCACGGCGGTTCCGCTCCTCACGGTCATGCCGCTCTGCCGGCCGCCAAACTTGACCACCGAGGCCCGCAGCTTTCCCTGGGCCAGTTCAAAGGTCCCTTCCCGCTTGTGCCGGGTCAGGAGAAACCGACTGATCTCGAACTCGGTGTTATTTGCCAAGGTAAAGGTGCTCCGGTCGTTCAAGATCAACTCCACCCAGCCGGTCGGGCCGGTCTTGATCCAGCTCCCTTCGCTGACCAGAGCCCCTTTCCCAAGGGGAGTGTACGGCAGACCCGCCTTGGCGCGCCCCTGGACACTGCCGGAGAGCGCGCCGATCATCCCCACCTGGGCGGCCTGCAGCGAGAAGGGCGCGCAGAGGAGGAGAAGTACGCTGAAGCAGAAAATCTTTTTCATGGGGGCTACCTCCTTGCGGGGGCTCGGCAGCGGGGTCAGAACGAAACTGCGTGGATTGTACCAGCATTCACGTCCGAGTCAAATGGAGAGCGGGTAATCCGCCCGATTTAATCCCTTTGTGCATTGCCGTTTATCTGCTATTTTAGGACGGGTTCATTGTTCAACGCACTCCGTACAGACAGGGACAGATCATGGACACCGCATCTGCTGCCGATACCAACCTGCTCAGACAGCAACTGGAATACCGCAAGCGGCTGATGGACAAGATCAACGAGATCCACTCCGCCGACAGTCTCACCACCATCCTGCTGCATATCAAAGACGGTATCGCCGCCCTCTTCACCGCTCAGCGGATCACCATCTACCTGGCGGATGCCCGTCGCAACCTACTGGTCTCAAAAGTCTTAAGCGGCGATGAGGTCAAACAGATCGTGGTGCCGATCTCCGATGCCAGTCTCTCCGGTTTCTGCGCCCTCTCCGGTACCGCACTCAACATCAAGGACGCCTACGATGACCATGAACTGAAGATGATCAGCTCAAACCTCAAGTTCGACAAATCCTGGGATCAGAAGACCGGCTTCACCACCCGGCAGGTGCTCTGCATCCCGATGAAGTTTCAACGGACCCTGATCGGGGTTATTCAGGTCATCAATAAGCAGGACAACACCCCCTTTAACGACACCGACATCACCTACGCCCTGGAACTGGCCACCTCTCTTTCCATCGCCATCCACAACATCTACCGCCTGCAGGTCACCTCCAAGATCATCCGCCAGCGCAGCCGCTACAACTACCTGTTGGACAAGAACCTGCTGGATGAAAAGACCCTAGAAAAGGCCGCCAGCCACCCGGATGTGGCCAAGATAGGCCTGGATGCCGTGCTGATGCGGGAGCATAACGTCCCCCGCGATGAGATGGCCAAGGCGTTGTCGCTCTTTTTCGGCACCGAATTCATCCGATACGAACCGGCCATCCCCCCCATGGAGGCGGGACTGCTGAAGCGGATCAAGCCGGATCGCCTGGTAAAGGAGTGGTGGGTACCCTACAGGGTGGAAAACGGCGTCCTCTCGATCATCATGGATGACCCCACCGACTTGGGACGCCAGGATATGATCAAGTTCATCTACCCGGAGTACAAGCGGATCAGCTACGTGGGGGCCTTCCGGGATGACATCCAGAGTTTCATCGGTCTGTTCTACAACAAGGGAGCCTCCCTGGCCGCCGGCGGCAGCATCGATGAGCTGATAAACAAGCTTGACACCACCGACGAACCGGAGATCGAGCAGGAGTCCTCCAGGGTCTCCGAACAGGACAGCGTCATTGTGCAGCTGGTCAACAAAATCATCATTGAGGCGGTGCAGAGCAAGGTCTCCGACATCCATATCGAACCGTACCCCGGCAAAGAAGATGTCATCGTCCGCACCCGGGTGGATGGACGCTGCAAGGTCTATCAGCGGATACCGTACAAGTACAAATATGCCATACCGTCCCGGATCAAGATTATGTGCGGTCTGGACATCTCAGAACGCCGCAAACCCCAGGACGGCAAGATCGACTTCAAGAAATTCGGGCCGCTGGATGTGGAACTGCGTGTGGCAACCGTCCCCACGGCCGGCCAGCTGGAGGATGTGGTGATGCGAGTGTTGGCCTCCGGCGAGGCGGCTCTCCCCTACGACAAGCTGGGACTGACCGACCGAAACAGCCGGGTGCTTACCCACTGCATCAACCAACCCTACGGGCTGATCCTGGTGGTGGGCCCCACCGGCTCCGGCAAGACCACCACCCTGCATTCGGCTATTTCGGTGATCAACACCCCGGAAACCAAGATCTGGACCGCCGAAGACCCGGTGGAAATCACCCAGCGTGGCCTGCGCCAGGTGCAGGTGCACCCCAAGATCGGCTTCACCTTTGCCGCAGCCCTGCGCTCCTTCCTGAGGGCCGATCCGGACGTGATCATGGTGGGGGAGATGCGGGACCAGGAGACCGCCGAGATCGGTGTGGAGTCATCCCTCACCGGTCACCTGGTATTCTCCACCCTGCACACCAACTCAGCCCCCGAAACGGTTACCCGCCTGCTGGACATGGAGCTTGACCCCTTTTCCTTCTCCGACGCCATCCTCTGTATCCTGGCCCAACGTCTCTGCCGTAGATTGTGCAGCTGCAAACAGGAGTACCAGCCAGACCGCAATGAGCTGGAAGATGTCATCCGGGAATACGGCGTGGAGGCGTTCAAAAAGACCGGCCTCAACCCGTCTGAACTGCGTCTGTGGCGCGCCACGGGCTGCGCGAAGTGCGGCGATTCAGGCTATAAGGGGCGACTCGGCATCCACGAGCTATTGGAGGGGACCGATGAGATGAAGGTCTTGGTCAAACGTAAGGCGGAGATAGAACTGATCCGCAAACAGGCGATCGCCGACGGCATGACCACCCTCAAGCAGGATGGTATCCTGAAGTGTTTCCAAGGCTTGACCGACCTGAAAGAGGTACGTAAGGTCTGCATCAAATAGCCGATCAGCGAAGTAAATTGCCAGGGGCCACACAGGACTGCACAACCTGCAGGCTGCGGCTTAACCGGGCAAACTCCTCCAGGTCGAGGGTTTCGCCCCGACGGCGGCCATCGATGCCGCACTCGGCCAGAACCTGCTCCAACTGGGCCGTATCAATCAGATCGGCCGATTTCAGGCAGTTCCACAACGTCTTGCGCCGCATGGCAAAGGCGGCCTTGACCACCCGCTCGAACAGGGCCTGATCACCCACCTCGACCCGCGATGCAGTCAGCGACACCAGGCTGATCACCACCGACTCCACCTTGGGGGCCGGATAGAAGCAGCCGGGCGCCACCAGAAACTCCCGCTTCACGTCACACCACTGCCGGAACAGCACCGTCAGCACACCGTAGTCACTGCAATCAGGCGGCGCGGCCAAGCGCTCCCCCACCTCCTTCTGCAGCATCACCACCAGTTTTGAGAACCGCTGGCGTTCCTCCAGAAACCTGAACAGCACCGGCGTGGAGATATTATACGGCAGGTTCGCCACCACCTTGAACCGGTCAGCACCCAGCAGTGCCCCAAAATCAACCTTGAGTACATCCTGCTCGTGGATACTCACATGAGACACATCACTAAACCGTTGCCGCAGGATAGCGGCCAGGTCGCGGTCGAACTCCACCGCCACCAGTCGCCGCACCCGCTGAGCCAGCAGTTCGGTCAGGGCACCTCTGCCCGGACCCACCTCAAGCACACAATCTTCAGGGACAAGCTGCGCAGCAGCGATGATCTTGGTGATGATGTTGCGATCAGTGAGGAAGTTTTGACCCAACGCCTTGCGGGGACGGGGATAATACTGGCTCATGACAGCACTTTTCCCTGGGCAGCCTGATCGAGCGGCCAGGTGGCCACGGCATCCATGGCAAAACCATCGTGACAGCCGGCCTCGAGATAGGCATCACCCGCCACAGCCAGCATGGCGGCATTGTCGCCGCACAGGGCCGGCGCAGGGAACTGCACCGCAATCCCCCGACGCTGGGCCATACTCTGCATGGCCGCACGCAGGCCGCTGTTGCAGGCCACCCCCCCGGCCACCACCAGACGCTCAAGACCTTCCCGCTCCAGGGCTGCCTCGGTCTTCTTGACCAGCACCTCGCAGGCCGCAGCCTGGAAGGAGGCACACAGATCCGGCAATTCGCCACCATCGCTCCTAAGCGGATGCCTCTGCAGGTGGGTCAGCACGGCCGTTTTCAGGCCGCTAAAGCTGAAATTGAGCGAACCGTCATGCATGAGCGGCCGGGGGAACCTGACCGCAGCCGGATCGCCCTTGCTGGCCAGGGCATCGATCCGCGCCCCGGCTGGATAGGCCAGGCCCAACAAGGTGCCGGCCTTATCAAAGGCCTCGCCCACGGCATCGTCGATGGTCCTCCCCAGCGTACGGTACCGCCCCACCCCTTCCACCCGGTAAAGATGGGTATGGCCACCGGATACCACCAGGGCCAGGAACGGAAAGGCAACCGGCTGTTCCAGGAAACCGGCCAACAGGTGCCCCTCGATATGATGCACTCCCACCAACGGGATAGTGCAGGCAAAGGCCAGTGACTTGGCCACCGAGACCCCTACCAGCAGGGCACCCAACAGGCCGGGGCCGCGGGTGACCGCTATCCCCTCGATCTGCTCCAGGGGCACGCTGGCCTCAGCGAGGGCCTGACGAATAACCGGCGTGATCAGTTCCAGATGTCGCCGGGAGGCGATCTCCGGTACCACACCGCCATACGCGGCATGAATCGCCACCTGGGAGGATACCACGCTGGACAGAACAGTACGACCGTCGCGGACTACCGCGGCGGCCGTTTCATCGCAGGATGTCTCAACGGCAAGGACAAGCATCAGAGCAGATTGGCGGCCAGTTCCGCCAACTCGGAACGCTCGCCCCGGGTGAGCGTAACATGGGCGGAGATTCGCTCATTCTTAAACCGCTCCACCAGATAGGAGAGGCCGTTGCTGGAAGAGTCCACATAGGGGTTGTCGATCTGGTAAGGGTCGCCGGTCAGGACGATCTTGGTCCCCTCCCCGGCCCGAGTCACAATCGTTTTGATCTCGTGGGGCGTCAAGTTCTGGGCCTCATCCACGATCATATACTGATTCGGAATCGAACGGCCGCGGATGTAGGTGAGCGGCTCGATATCCAACAGCCCCATGGCCATCAGCTCCTTGTATCCCTTGCTGTGGCGTTTTTCCGACTCATGTCCCGAGATCAGCAGTTCCACGTTGTCAAAGATCGGTTGCATCCAGGGGGTCAGTTTTTCCTCGATGTCGCCCGGCAGGAACCCCAGATCCTTGCCCATCGGAAAGACCGGCCGGGAGACCAGCAGCCGGTTGTAGACGTTCTCT
>JAJYCS010000015.1 GCA_021778115.1 Deltaproteobacteria bacterium | reverse complement strand
CCGATCTCGTTGCGCACCAGCAGCGGTCAGGTGCTGGGGCTACTCCTGGTGACCGACATGCCGTTCATGGCCCTGCACCGGGAGACCCTGCAGATACTGGCGGTTTTGCTGGCTTACAGCGCCGATCACGTTGAGGCGGCCGGCATCGCCCGGGGGCTGCTGACGGTCTATCCCGACTGCCCCCCCGTATTCGCTGCTGAGCTGGTGAAGATGACGCGCCTGAAACGGGAGTTGGACGTCGTCAGCACGCTGGCGGTGATCAATCTCCAGCCGGGGCCCCGCGTCGACGAGTTATGCCTGCTCCTGGAGCGGCAACAACGGGGACTTGACCATGCCTGGCGCCGGGACTTGGGGTGGGGGGTACAGTTTGTGACCTTGATGCCGTTTTCCGGCCCTACCGCCATCGATGGCTACCAAGCCCGGATGGATGGGATGCTGAAGAAACAGTTTCAGACCACCCTGCGCAGTACCGGGATCGGCTTCCGGTATCTTCTGGTCTCCGGCGAGGAACCGCTGATCCAGCTGGCGAACCTGCTGTCGGAGGAGCCGTGAGCGGTTTCAAGCTGCTGCTCTACGGGGTTGTTAGTGAACAGGCAGCCTTGCTGGCACTCTACAGCCGCCAAGCGTTTTGGCGTCAGGGGCTGTGTTTTCTTACCGGTCATCTCATCGCCTCCCTCCTGTTTGCCCTTCTCATGGCCCGGGGCATTCCTCGACAGTATGAGAATACGCCGCTGGAGGTGACGGTTTTCTTCTTCCTTTTTGCCCTCTTTCTGCCGGGTTTCGGAGCCCTTGGCATCCTGCTCACCCTTTTGTATTTGAGGCGGTTAGGCCACCATGGCAGCCGACCCGAGTTTTCCTCGGTACCGATGCCCCCGTTCCTGGCGGATTCGGCAGATCTGGCCCCTGGCATGGGAGAAGGCGGGGCCTGGACCCGCCTGAAGACGGCGGAACTGCCCCGCGAGCAGCGTCTAAAGGCCCTTATGACGGTGGGAACCGGCAGCGGCCTCAATGTCAGCCGCTTCCTTCAGGAGGCCACCGGCGATCTGGACGACGAGATTCGGCTGCTGGCCTTCAATCTGTGCGAACGTCAGGAGCAGAAGATTCAGCAGTCCATCGCAGCGACCCGAGTTGAGCTGGAACAGACACAGGACCCCGTAGCCCGGGCCTCTCTCTGTCGCAATCTCGCCTTTGCCTACTGGGAGATGGTATACAGCGCCCTGGCCCAGGACGAACTCCAGTCATTTTTTGTGGAGCAGGCTGCACGGTATGCCGATGAAGCCCGGCGGCAGGGGGGAGACGACCCCTCCCTGGCACTGCTGACGGTACGGATCCATCTGCACCGGGGGGCGTTCGAGGATGCGGGGGCCGTTATTCAAGCCGCTCGTGCAGCGGGAGGGGATCTCCTTAAATTTCTGCCGTACCAGGCTGAACTTGCCTTTCACCAGCGGGACTTCGTCGCCGTAAAACGTTTTCTGGGACGCGATACGTCACTGCGTCTGAAGCCAAGCATCGGCCAAGTGGCCCTGTTCTGGAGCCGCAGATGAATGGTCACCTCCTGCCAACGGCCGAACGGGTAGACGTCATGCTGCTGTTGGAGGGGACCTTTCCCTACGTCAGCGGCGGCGTTTCCAGCTGGGTCAACCAGATCATCCAAGGCTTTCCTGAGCTCACCTTCGGCGCTGTCTTCATCGGCAGCAGGCCGGAGGAGTATGGGGAACAGAAATATCCGCTGCCGGCAAATCTGAAGCATCTGCAGATCCACTACCTGCATGATGACCGGCTCCAGCCGCACCCTAGTTCCTGCCTCGGCGACCGACAGGGATTTGAGACCCTCCGTCGACTCCACGGCTGGTTTGCCGACCCGTTTCCTGACGGACTGCCGGCTGAACTGAAGCGGATCTCCTTCTATCAGGGGGGGGCGGGAGGGGTCGATTACCGCCAGTTCCTCTTTGCCGAGCGTTCCTGGGAGTACATCTGTGAGCTCTACAGGCAGCGCTGCAAAGATCCCTCCTTTGTGGACTACTTCTGGACTGTCCGCAATATGCATGCCCCGATCTGGCAGTTGGCCGCCGTTGCCGATGCCCTGATACCGGCCCGGCTCTACCACACCGTTTCCACCGGCTATGCCGGTTTCCTCGGCGGCCTGCTCCACCACGCCTCCGGCCGCCCCCTCCTCCTCTCGGAACATGGCATCTATACCAAAGAGCGGCGGATCGACATCTTTAACAGCGACTGGATACAGGATACGCGTAACGCCCTGCAGCGGGATCCTGCTGAACTCAGTTACTACCGGGACCTCTGGATTCGCTTCTTCGAGACCCTGGGGAGGTTCTGTTACGACGCAGCCGGCCAGATCGTCTCCCTTTTCGAGGGGGTGCGGCAGCGCCAGATCAGTGACGGTGCACCAGCAGAACGGATTCGGGTGATCCCCAACGGCATTGACCTGGCCCGCTTTGCCCCGTTACGGTGCGAACGTCCCCAGGAACCGCCCATGGTCCTGGCCCTGCTGGGGCGGGTGGTGCCGATCAAGGATGTAAAAACCTTCATCCGTGCGGTTCGGGTCCTGAGTGGCCATCTTCCGGGGATTGAGGCCTGGGTGGTGGGCCCTGAGGGGGAAGACCCCGGTTACGCCGCTGAATGCCGGGCATTGGTGCAGAGTCTGGAGTTGGAGGGACGGGTCCGTTTCACCGGTTTTATGGACCCCCTGGCCCTGTTCCCCCGTATCGGTCTGCTGGTGCTCTCCTCCATCAGTGAGGGTCTGCCGCTGGTGGCCTTGGAGGGGTTTGCCGCCGGGGTGCCTTTGGTGACCACCGACGTAGGGGCCTGCCGGCAACTGGTGGAGGGGGGGGGACACGAGGACCGCGCCTTGGGAGATGCCGGCGCCGTGGTGCCGATCAACAATCCCCAGGCCTTGGCTGACGCCTGCCGACGTCTTTTGGAGGACCATCAGGCATGGCGGCGGGCCGCTCAGGTGGCTGTCCACCGGGTGGAGCGTTACTACAGCCAGGAATTGATGTTTCGGCAGTACCGGGAGCTATACCGGGAGGGGTTGGCCTAGATGGCGGGGATCGGTTTTGAACTGCGCAAGCTGATGCAGGGGGAGAGCTACAGCTCCTTGGTCATGGCATATGCCTACGCCGGGATCATCAGCTCCGGTCCCTGGATTCTGTCCATCGTCGCCGTGCTCTTGATCGGCATCATCTCCATTCCGGTGGTCATACCGGCTCTCCTGGTGTCCAAGTTTCAGACCGTGGTCACCTACCTGATCGCCGGCAGTCTCATCCTCACCGGCCTGGTGCAGCTGGCCTTCACCCGGTATGCCGCTGACCGGATCTTCTGCAAGGAACATTACCGGTTGCTGCCCAACCTGAACGGTCTCCTGGCGTTGGTTATCCCGGCCGCCGCCATCATCTCCTATCCGGTGGGCCTTTGCTGTTTTACCCAGCAAAGCCTCCTGTTTCGATTGCTGTTTGCCGCCACCTTTGTGGTGCTCTGCTGTGTCTGGGTCACGGCCATCCTCCTCTCGGGCCTCAAGGCATACAAGGCGATCCTGGCCAACTTCGCTCTGGGCTATGGCAGCGCGCTGGCACTGACGATACTGCTGCGTCATGGTAACCTGGAAGGGTTGGTGCTGGCCTTTCTGACAGGGCAGTTCATCGTATTCCTCGGGATGATGCGGATTATTGCCCGTGACTACCCATCTAACCGCTTCATCGAATTCGATTTTCTCGGCAAGGGGCGTATGTTTCGGTCCCTGATGGCCACCGGTCTCTTTTATAATTTAGGGATATGGGGAGACAAGTTTGTCTTCTGGTTTCATCCGGTTACCGGCCGGCAGGTGATCGGGCCATTACGAGGTTCACTGGTGTACGACCTGCCGGTTTTTCTCGCCTATCTGGCCATTATCCCCGGTATGGCGGTCTTTCTTGTGCGGATGGAGAGCGACTTTGTGGAGTATTACGACCGGTTCTACGACGCGGTGCGGGAAGGGGGCTCACTCTCTTACATCCAGGAGATGAAGGACGAGATGGTACGGGTGGCGAGGGAAGGGCTCTACGATATCATGAAGATCCAGGGGATCACCACCATGGTGGTGATTGTTGCGGGCAGTCGCCTGCTGGCCTTGGCCGGAATCGCCGAGATCCATCTGCCGCTTCTCGCCATTCAGGTGGCTGCTGCCGGATTTCAGGTGGTGCTGCTGGGGATTTTGAACATCTTCTTCTATCTGGATAAACGCCGGCGTGTGTTGATCCTTACCGGGTGTTTCACCGTTTTGAACCTCCTCTTCACCCTGGTGTCGATCCAGTTGGGACCGTACTACTACGGTTACGGTTTCGCCCTGGCCCTGGTGGCTGTTATCGCCGTGGGGATGATTTTTCTGGATGAGGACCTGGAGCGGCTTGAGTACGAGACCTTCATGCTGCAGTGAATGATTACTCCTCCAGCATCTCTGCGATCAGATCGTAGTCGGAGGAGTCGGTGATCCGGCAGGGGACGATGTCCCCTACATTGGCGGTGCCGCTGGTGATGTAGACCTGGCCGTCGATATCCGGTGCCTGACGGGAGGTGCGCCCTTTTAAGAGGAGCTCGGTCTCCTCGCTGTATCCCTCCACGATCACCTGCTCGATCTGCCCCACCTGGGCCCGGTTGCGGCGGAACGAGAGCCGGGCCTGTACCTTCATCAGCTTGCGGTAGCGTTCCTTTTTTACCCGCTCCGAGACCTGATCCGGCATCTCTGCCGCCGGGGTACCTTCCTCCCTGGAGTAGCAAAACACACCCAATCGATCAAATTTAGCCTGCTCCACAAAGCGGGTCAGCTCCATAAAGTCGTCCACGGTCTCGCCGGGGAAGCCGACGATCAGCGAGGTGCGCAGGGCGATCTCGGGAATCTCGGCGTGCAGCCGGTCCACCAGGGTACGGATCTGCTCGGAGGTGGAGCGGCGGTTCATCCGCTGCAGGACGCTGTCACTGATATGCTGGATCGGGATATCCAGGTACTTGCAGAGTTTCGGCTCATGTTTCAAGAGGTCGATCAGTTCCTCATCGATGCCGTCGGGGTAGGCGTACAACAGGCGGATCCATTTCAGTTCTTCAATGCCAGCCAGGCTGCGGATCAGGCCTGCCAGGCTGCTGCCGTCGGCCAGATCGCTGCCGTAGCGGGTGATGTCCTGGGAGACCAGGATCAGCTCCCGCACGCCGCCGTTGACCAGCCGCTTCGCCTCGCTCACCAGCGCCTCGTGCGGCCGTGAACGGTAACCTCCGCGGATGGAGGGGATCACGCAGTAGGTGCAGCAGTTGGAGCAGCCCTCGCCGATCTTCAGGTAGGCGTACCAGCCCGGTGACGAGTTGAGGCGGGGCAGGGTTTCGTCGTAGACGTAGTTCGGATCGCCCACGTACTTGATCTGCCCTTCCTGGACGTGGTGCTCGGCGAGAATCTCCGCCACCTTGGGATAGTCGCCGGTGCCGATGAAGATATCGACCTCGGGCAGCTCCCTGGCCAGTTCCTCCTGGTAGCGTTGCGGCAGGCAGCCGGCCACGATCAGGGTGTGACATTTGGCGTCATGTTTGCGGTCGGCCAGGTCGAGGATGGCGTCTACGCTCTCCTCGCGGGCCTCTTTGATGAACGAGCAGGTATTGACGATGATCACGTCGGCCTGCTGTTCGTCGGTGGTGATCTCATACTCCTGCTGCGCCAAGACCCCCAGCATCACCTCGGCATCCACCAGGTTCTTGGGGCAGCCCAGGCTGACCATGCTGACCTTCTGCGGTGTCTTGTTCTCCACAGGTACCTCTCTCCAATCTAGATATATGATCGGCATACATACCCGAAACCCCCTGCAACGGCAAGGGGGTTGTCCGGTTTGTCCGTCATGAAATCAACTTTGGGCAGCTTGACGAGGGCAAGATGTACAGGTATTCATACATCATACAATCGTTTAAGACGTTGAGTTGAATTTCAACAATCTCTAAGCACGGGAGGTACTCATGGAAATAGCGTGCAGAACGGAAAACGACACAACAATTGTGAAGATAACAGGGAGGATGGATGCCATAACCGCTCCTTCGTTCGAGAAAGCCCTGAATGAGCGGATTGCCGAGGGAGAAACACAGTTCGTGATGGAAATGTCCGGGCTGGAGTATATCAGCAGTGCCGGCTTGAGGGGCATCCTGGCAACGGCCAAGGCGTTGAAGGGGAAGGGCGGATGGATCCGCTTCGCCGCTGTCGGAGGAGCGGTCAAAGAGGTGTTCGACATCTCCGGTTTCGGATCGATTTTCCGGATGTACGATTCGGTGTCCGGCGCACTGGCCGAGCCGGCCTGATGGAGAACGAAACGGATACCTTGCGATGCGCGGCCGATGTCGGGAACCTCGCTGAAGTGACCGGCTTTGTCGAAGCGCACGCCGAGCGCTGCGCTCTGGACACCGGGAAAGGGATCGGATTGCTGATCGCCGTGGAGGAGGCCTTCGTCAATGTCTGCCACTATGCCTATCCCGGCGGTACCGGTGATGTAGAGCTGGCTTGCGGCTGTGACCGAGGTGGTTTTGTGGTCACGATGATGGACTGGGGGATACCGTTTGATATTCTCTCCCTCCCTGAGCCGGATACCGGCGCAGATCTCATGGGACGAAAGATCGGCGGACTCGGGGTACACTTCATCCGCACGCTGACCGACGAGGTAAGCTACCGGCGGGATGAGGGTCGCAACGTGCTCCGCATGGTCCTGCAGCGCACGGATGACGGCACGGCATGAGGGAAATTCCGGCGGCGCGGATATTTGGTGTTGCCCGGCTGCTCACCGCGGCGCTCATCGTTGCGTTGGCCGCGGCACAGGCTTTTGCGGCGGAGCGAACGCTCAAAAAGGCGACCCTGATTCCGCTCTGGAGCCCCCAGGCCCAGTTTGCCGGTTACTACACCGCACTGGACAAGGGGATATATCGCAAGCACGACATCGACCTGACCATCATCAGCGGAGGCCCGAACTATTCGTCCGCCACTTATCTGGCAAAGGGGAAGGCGGACTTCGCGCTGCTCTGGCTCACTACCGCGCTCAAGGAGCAGGCAGCCGGGGTTAAGCTCGTCAACATCGCCCAGATCGTCCAGAAGACCTCCATCATGCTGATTGCCAGGAAATCGAGCGGCATCAGGACACCGGCCGACATGAACGGCAAAAAGGTCGGCCTCTGGGGCGGCGATTTCGCCATACCTCCCCACGCCTTCTTCAAGAAGTTTCATATCCGGGTGCACGAGGTGCCGCAATCCTATACCGTCAACCTGTTCCTGCGCGGCGGGATCGATGTCACATCTGCCATGTGGTACAACGAGTACCACACCATCATCGATTCAGGGGTCGACCCGGATGCACTGAAGGTGTTCTTCCTCAAGGACGAGGGACTGAATCTTCCCGAAGACGGTCTCTATGCCCTGGAAAAGACCGTAAACAACGATCCCGACCTCGCCCGGGAATTCGTCGCCGCCTCCCTGGAAGGGTGGCAGTATGCCTTTGCCCACCCCGACGAGGCCCTGGACATCATCATGAAGTACATGCGGGCTGCAAAGATCCCGGCCAACAGGATGCACCAGAAATGGATGCTGGCCCGCATGCGAGACCTGATCATGCCCCAGGGAAATACCGCCGGATACGGCCGCCTGGCCCGGAGCGACTACGAAACCACGGCGCGGATACTTCTGGATAACGCCGTGATCCGCAAGATCCCGCCTTTCGACTCCTTTGTCTGGAGGCCAGATGCTCGCTGATAGAAGCATAGCCTTCAAGCTGATCTTTGTCATCACCCTGAGCGGCACGCTGATCTTCGCCGCCGTACTCGGTTACAACTACTACCGTTCCCGGCTCATGCTTCAGCAGGAGCTGGAAAACAACGCCCGCAACCTGGCCCTCGCGTCGGTGTACCGGGTGGATACGGTGCTCACCTCGGTCGCAAAGGTGACCGAAGGGGTTGCGCGGTCCTTGGAAAGCGGCGGATACACCCACCGGCAGCTCCTTTCCCTGCTTCGCGCCACGGTCAGGGACAACCGGGAGATTTACGGCTGCTGCGCGGCCTTTGAACCACTCACTCCCCATGCCCGCCCTTACGGCCCCTATTTCTACAAACAGGGGAAGACTCTTGTGTACGACCCGGAGGACACCTTTCAGTATCTTCGCCAGGATTGGTACCAGATCAGCCGCGAGCTGGGGATGGCCGAGTGGACCGAGCCATATTATGGCGACAACGGCGCCAACATCCTCATGGCCACCTGTTCCGTCCCGTTCTACGAAACCACGAACGGCACCAGGCGCCTGAAGGGGGTGGTTGCCTCGGATGTCTCCCTGGAGTGGCTTACGGAACTGGTCGCATCCATAAAGGTGCTGAAAACGGGCTATGCCTTTCTCCTCTCCCGCAACGGTACCATCGTCACCCATCCTGCCAAGGATATGATCATGAACGAGACCATCTTCAGCCTTGCCGAGGCCCGGAACGATCCGGGGTTGCGCGCACTCGGCAGGAAGATGATCCGGGGTGGGACTGACTTCATCCCGTACACCGACATAACCGGGAGAGCGTGCTGGCTCTACTATGCGCCGATCCCGTCCGTCGGCTGGACCCTGGCGGTCGTTTTTCCCGAGGCCGAACTGCTGGCCCAGGTGAAAAGGCTGAGCCTGACCGGCGCGGCCATGGGGATGGCGGGCATCCTGCTCCTGACCGTAGCGGTGGTGTTCATCGCCCGCTCCATCACAACCCCGCTCTACGGGCTGGCGCAGGCCACCGCCTCAATAGCCGGCGGCGATTTTGAGGTGGATCTGCCGCCTGTGCGCAGCCGAGACGAGGTGGGGGCCCTCACCACCGCCTTCCAGGTGATGAAAGGCTCACTCAAGGAGTATATAGCAAGGCTCACCGAAACTACGGCCGCCAAGGAGCGGATCGAGAGCGAACTGAACATCGCACACGACATCCAGATGGGTCTTCTCCCCAAGAACTTCCCACCCTTTCCCGAGCGGCGGGAGTTCGACCTCTATGCCCTGATGGCGCCGGCCAGGGAGGTGGGGGGTGATTTTTACGATTTCTTCCTGGTGGACGACACCCATCTCTGTTTCGTCATCGCCGATGTCTCCGGCAAGGGGGTGCCGGCCGCGCTCTTCATGGCCATGTCCATGACCCTGATCAAGGCAACGGCCCGCCAGGGGATAGCACCCGACGAGATCCTCTGCCGGGTGAACGGCGAGCTTGCCCGGGACAACGACTCCTGCATGTTCGTGACAACCTTCTGCGGCTTGCTGGACACGGAAACCGGCGAACTCGTCTACGCCAACGGCGGCCACAATCCGCCCCTGCACATGAAGCGTAGCGGAGGGATCTCCTGGCTGCCCACGTCCGGCGGAGTCGTGGTGGGGGCCATGGAAGGGATCACCTACCGGCGTGAGCGCCTGCTGCTGGAGCCGGACGACAGCCTGTTTCTCTACACCGACGGCGTGACCGAGGCCATGGACCTCCGGGATCAGGCATTCTCGGAGGAAAGGCTGGAGCGGACCCTGGCCCTCCTTTGCGGCAGCGGGATCAGGGAGACCGTAACCGGTGTCATGGCGGAGGTGGGTCGGTTTGCCGAAGGCGCGCCCCAGTCTGACGACATAACCATGATGATGGTGCTGTACAGGGGGTAAGCATGAGGCCTCGTCGGATGGGGGCACGTCAGGAGCAACTGCCAGAAAAAACATACACAATGCACTGCAAGCACAATGCGTCCAATTTGGGGAGCATCCGGTTCCTCCCTGACCTCTCTGCTTGATCGGATGCGCAGATATGGTGTCGAACCCGATTAAGGAGTCTTGATGAATACGTTTCTGCAGGAGCATCCAAACTTTAGAAACTTCTGGGTTGGCCAGGTGGTCTCCCAGATTGGCGACCGGATTCATACCCTTGCCGTAATCTGGCTGGTGTACTCCTGGACGAGATCAGGCACGGCCCTGGGGCTGGTACTCATTGCCGCAACCCTGCCGTCTGTGATGATTTCACCCTGGGCAGGAGCTATTTCTGACCGGATGAGCCGGCAGCAGATCGCCATCGCCTGTGATCTCGTCCGTAGCGTGCTGGTGATCATCCTGGCCGGGATGGCCTACTACGGCCTGCTTAATATGCCGGTGCTTGTCCTCATGACGGCGCTGATCTCGATCGCCTCCGCCTTTTTCAACCCAGCAACGCTCGCCATGATACCGTCCATTGTCTCCTCGCAGGATCTAGGGCGCGCCAACGCGCTCACGCAGCTTTCGGCCAATGCCAGCGGAGCCCTCGGCTTTTTGATGGGGAGTGGGTTGATAGTTGCAATTGGCGTCCCGGCTGCGTTCTTTTTCAATGGAGGTTCGTTTTTAGTGTCTGCCCTGCTTATCCGGAGAATTGCCTACCAGCACAGCCCATCCGTGGAAACGTTATCGTTCGTATCTGATCTGAAAGAAGGGTGGACCGTTGTCCGGGGCATGCCGATGGTGTCCAGGATGCTGGGGCCGTTGGTGGTCGTCAATTTCCTGTTCTCGTCCCTTGCGGTGTTGATTCCGGTCTTCGCCGAGGGGGTATTCAAATCCGGATCGACAGGGGTTGGACTGCTCCTGGCCAGCTATACCTGCGGGATGTTTCTGGCCTCGCTGGCACTAAGCACCTTTCGTCCCAAGGCCACGATCTACCGGCTTGTCATATCAAGCCTGCTCGTGGTGGGGGGCAGTTTTCTGGCCATGGGGCTGGTCGAACGATTCCTCCTGTTTGTCGTTGCCCTTGTCCTGGTCGGTTTTGCCCTGAATGGCGTCAACATCTGCCTTATTACCCTGTTTCAAAGGGCTATACCGGGTGAGGTCAGGGGTAAATTTTTCAGCCTGTTGACGGCGGTCTCCCTCTCCGCCCAGCCGATCGCCTTCGGTTTGACCGGGTGGCTTTCGGATCTGGTCGATCCGACCGCGATATTTATGGTCTGCGGTATTGGCCTGTTTCTGTGCGCCGGTCTTATGTACCGGATCACCGAACTGCGTGAGCAGTATGTATAAAGGAGCGTCCATGGATAACGTACAGGCTTTCTCCCGTCGGGTGTTTGATGCCGTACCGGGTTATCGCAGCTTTCTGGAGGCGCACTCGGCCTCCATCGAAGGGACGTTCGAGACGCTTCCGCTCCAGACCAAGCAGAACTACCTCTTGGAGTACCCCATCGAAGAACTTTGCTGGAACGGTACCCTAGGTAATTGCCACCTTATCGGTTCAAGTTCCGGTTTCAGCAAGAGCGGCTCGGTGTTCTGGCCCAAACGGCCGGAGGACGAAATCCAGTATCTGGATTCATTGGAGAGCATGTTGATCCGTAACTACGGGATCGACCGGAAAAGGACCCTGATCATCTGCTGCATGGCGCTTGGCACCTGGTTCGGCGGCATGGCCATTACGGCGGCCCTGCGGGTCATCGCTGCGACTGGAAGGCTTCCGATCACGGTCTGCACACCGGGGCTGAATCTGGCGGAAGCGGTGGAGATATACTCCCGGTTCTGTACCCATTTCACTAACGTACTCTGGATTACCAACCCTTCCAATATCGGGCTGATCACGGCCTTGATTCAACGGAAAGGTGTCGCAGTGCCGCCGGGGTCGTGCAGTTTTCCGGTGGTTGGCGAGTATTTCAGCGAGACGTTCCGGGAGTCTGTTGCCCGGCGGTACGGACATGCCCCGGATGCCCCTTTTGTTGTCTGGACCGGCTATGGTTCGGCGGACACGGGTGACATCGGGGTGGAAACCGCTGCAACCGTCCGGCTCAGAAAACTGTTCCACACCAACGCCGGGTTTGGAAGGGAGTTGTTCGGCACGGATGACACGCCGATGATACTTGTCCTGGCACCGAAGGCTCATGTGGAATTGCTGGATGGCAGGATAATCGTGACCAAGGATCAGCTGGTGCCTCTGGTGCGGTACAATACCGGCGACGAGGGGGGGATGCTGGATAAGGCTGGGCTTGCGGGACTGGGGGCCATTCCGGCGGAACTGCTCGCTGAACTACCGGAGCGGATGCTGTTTGTGCGGGGGAGGGCGTCTGATTCGATCATCTTTTACGGGACCAACCTGAATGTGCAGGAGATAAACCGTCATTTTCTCAGCCTGCCAGGGGAAATGGCCTATACGGGACTGTTCACCGTCCGCAGGGTGGAGCAAGGGGATGTGTCGGTATTTGAGTTCACGATACAGGTGGAAAACCTGGGGGACGGCACGCTGGCGGAGCAATACCAGGATGCCCTTATCCGCTACCTCATGGGGCAGAGCCTGGAGTTTGAAGCCAAATACTCCAACCTGACCCGGTCCATCGGCGAGGAGCTGATTCGCGTGAAGGTTGAGGAATTGACCGCTACGACGGGTGCCATCAAGCATAGATACATTGTTGAGAGTTAAATTGAGTTGAGAATGTTGGCGTTCATAATTTTGTGAAAACAGGGAGGGGGCACGATGGATCATGTATCAACAGAGATGCAGCTTGCCAAGGGGATCCAGATCTTTCAGGCTGCCCTGAAATCCAAATTTTATGCCGAAAAGAACGCTGGCATTACACGGCCTGAATCAATCGAACAGTGGGAGCGTCTGCCGGTTTTGACCCGCGCAGAGATCTACGAACGCTCCTATCCGCAGACAACGGACATGCTGACGCAACCGCTTGAGGACGCCATCATCATCTCCACCGGCGGTTCAAGCGGCATAGCCCGCTACACCACTTACACCCACGGCGAATGGGACGCGTTTGTGGAGTGTCAGGCCGCTGCCATGCGGATTCTCGGCATAACCCGGCAAGACCGGGTCGCCAACCTGTTCATAGCCGGCCATTTCTGGCCTTCGTTTCTCGGGCTGCACGATTGCATCAAAAGACTCGGTGCGGTGCATCTTCCCATCTCCGCCAATATCCCGATCGAGGAGGTGGTCAAGCTCTGCCTGCAGTTTGAACCGACGGTCATGGTGTCGTTGCCGACCCTGTTTGTGTTCATGGCCGACATGGCCAAGCGTGATGGTTTCAGCTTCAACGGCCTGCGGATGATCAACTATGCCGGTGAACACCTGAGTACGGCAGCCGAGGCCCATGTCGCATCAGCGCTGGGCGTCAGCCGCATCAAGGCGGGGGCGTATACCAGCGCCGACGTGGGGATCATGGGATATCAGTGCGATCATGTGAAGCCGGGGGTGTATCATGTCCCTACGGCATTTCAGTTTGTGGAACTGATCAACTTCGATGAAGGCCGCCGGGCACGTACCGGTGAACCGGGGGAGGTGGTGGTGACCAATCTCAGCCGGGTTTCAACGCCGATTATCCGGTATCGGGTGGGGGACGTGGCCACCTGGGTCGGCGAACCCTGCCCCTGTGGCGACCGCAACCCCCTGCTGAAGCTGGGCGGTCGCGCCGGGCAAGACTTCAAGCTGGGGGGCGGGTTTATTTCACTGGAGGTATTCGAAAGCTGTATTGCCCTACATCCCGACAGCCTGAGCCTGAACTTTCAGCTTGAGATAGAGGATGTGGGCAGCCAGTTTACGGTGGTGCTGCGGGTTGAAGCACCCGCTCAAGTTGAACCGGTAGTGCTGGCTGCCCTGGAAAAGGAGTTGTTCGAGGCGGTTCCGGAGTTGAGGATCTCCGCCGAGAAGGGGTATCTTCGGGCATTTGACATCGAGATAGTGGCGTTGGGAAAACTGTCCCGCAGTCCGATTACCGGCAAGGTGGCGCGGTTGGTAGATCGGCGGGTTTTATAAATGGGAGGCTGGGTACGATGACAGAAGAAGCAACAAACCGGCTTTATGCACTTACGCAGGCCTTTGATTTTTCTGAAGAGAATAAGCGGCTGTTTGTGCAGTCCATGCGGGAGATGGCGGGTTTTCATTCTGAACATTCTCCGGTGTACCGGGGTATCTGTCAGCAGTACGGCTTTACGGCTGATCAGATCCAGACCTATGGGGATCTCACCTCCATCCCCCACATCTTTGTGACCGCCTTCAAACAGCGGCGGCTGCTCTCCCTGCCCGAAGATCAGATCTGCATTACTTTTACCTCTTCAGGCACCCAGGGGCAGAAGAGTCAGATCAACCTGGACCGGATCTCCTTTGACCGACAGGCCGGGATGCGCAATCTGCTGGTGCGCTCTTTGGGGCTGGCCAGCGAGCAGCAGCACAATTACCTGGTCTTTTCCTATGCGCCTGCTATTGCCGATCAGCGTGGAGCAGCCCACACCTTCAATATCTATACAACCTTTGCCCCTGCAGCAGAAAAATACTTTGCCCTCCAGCAGGGAGAGGGGGGCGAGCCGGAGTTCGACCTTGAGCAGGCCATAGCAACCCTGGAGAGGTTTGCCGAGACCGGGCTACCGCTGCGGGTGGTGGGCTTTCTGGCCTTCAGTTTCGTTACCTTGCAGGAGATGAAAAAGCGTGGGATACGGCTGCAGTTTCCGGCAGAGAGCCTGCTGATAACCGGTGGCGGATGGAAATCCCACAAGGGTGAGACGGTCAGTTTTGAGGGGTATGCCGACCTGGTCCACGATATCCTCGGCATCCAGCAGGAACGGATCCGGGACTTCTACGGCATGGTGGAGCATGGGGTGCCCTACATGAGCTGCGGACATCGCCATTACCATGTCCCGATCTTTGCCCATGTGGCTGCCATGGATCCAGGCACCCTGCAGGTGCTGCCCAAAGGGGAAACCGGCCTGCTGAAGCTGCAGACCAGCTATATCAGGAGCGCACCCGCCATTTCAGTATTGAGCACTGACCTGGGGGGGATCGACACCGCTTGTCCCTGCGGCATACCAGGGGATTACATCATGCTGCGTGGCCGCGCCGGGGTGACCAAGCATGCCGGTTGCGCAATTTCGGCCTCGCAACTGATTAAACTCTAACGCGCATATCCCGTATATCAGGGAACAGGGAGGCCGAAATGGTGACGTGGTTCAATTTTGGCGAATTTGTCGAGTCGAGCGAGATCAACGCTGACATCATGCAGGAGATACTGAAGACCGCACAATCGAAGATCGCCTTGATACGGGACATACCGGTGGTGAAGCTTGCCACGGTGTTGGACTGTGTTGGCCAGCGGTTGGCTGATCCTGATGATCCAATCCGGCAGGAGGTGATGGCAAGCATGCCAGCCCAGATCAGCTTTTCGCCTGAGATGATCGCTGCAGGGCTGGGGGCTATCTGCGAAATCCTTACCTTTGATAACCTGATCACACGGCTGGCCGTAGACCTTGATGACGTGGCCTACATCGATACCTTCACCTGGCATGACCGGTTTCGCGGCTTTGTACGGGCCATGCCCCAAGGGGTTGTCTCACACGTCTCTGCTGGAAACGTATTTGTCAGCGCGGTTGATACGCTGGTGCAGGGGATTCTGACCAAGAACGTGAATATCCTTAAGATGTCCTCCTTTGATCCGCTCTTTCCGCTGCTGTTTGCCAAATTGTTGATGGAATGCGATCCGGAGGCGGTGATCTATCCCTATGTGGCGCTGGTCCCCTTCAAGGGGGGCGACAAGGCGGTGGAGCGGATAGTAAAGGAACAATCCGACGTGGTGATCGTCTATGGCGGTAAGGAAGTGGTGGAGATCTACCGTCAGGGGCGTGGCCTGCACACCAAAGAGGTGGAGTACGGGCCGAAGTACTCGCTGGTGGTGCTGGACCGGGATGCCTTGGCAGCTGCTGACTACGATCAGGTGGCCTATCAGGTTGCCAAGGATTTTGCCATGTGGGAGCAGGCTGCCTGTTCGTCGCCCCATTCGGTCTTTATCCAGGGCGAGGAAGAGGCGCGGCGTTTTAGCACTGCCCTGCAAAAGGCGTTTGAACGTCTGGCAGTGGAATACCCGTTTCCCAAGATAGACCTGAATGAGCAGACCGAGATCACCCGCACCCGTGAACTGGCCAGGGTTGAGCAGGCATTGGGGAATTCAGAGCTGATCATCCCCGGTGTCGGTGATCAAAGTTGGACCATCATTCTGGAAAAGAACCCCCGCTTCACCGTCTCCTGTCAGCACCGCACCGCCTACGTGATTACGATCAACAATGATCAGGAACTGTATGATTCCCTTACGGAGCAGGGCAAGTTTATCCAGTCCGTTGGCCTGCTGGCAGACAGCAAGCGTCTGTTTGAACTTTCAAACCGTCTGGTGGGGCTTGGTGCCGACCGGATCACCGAACTGGGCTGGATGCACAAACGCAAGCATGGCACCCCCCATGACGGTACCCGTGGGCTGTCGGAACTGGTACGCTGGGTCTCCATCGGGCACCAACGCAAGTTTGATGATCCCTTTGATTTTGCTGATACTGCAACACGAGACGCAGTCACCCTTGCCCGGCTGAACCATCTGCTGAGCGTTGCCCGCCAGAACTCTCCGTTTTACCGGGAACGGCTGCCGTTACAACCGCTACGGGAGCTGTCAGACCTGTCTTCCCTTGAAATTCTGGAACCGGATAACTTCAGATCGCACCTGCCCCCGTACGGTGAAGGCCTGCTGACCGGCCCGCTGGGTAACTCAATCTCGTTTTCCAGCGGCGGCACCACCGGCAAGCCGAAATTCGTCTATCGTACCATGGATGAGGCCCATCGAAACGCCCGGGGCATGGCCAAGGGAGTTGCGCTCGGTCTGTTCAATGAGGGTGATGTGGTGGCCAATCTGTTTTTTGCCGGCAACATGTGGGCCTCATTTGTCAGTATGAACATGGCGCTGGAACAGATCGGCGCTCATATCCTGCCGATCGGCGGTCATATCCCTCTGGAAAACATCATCTCGTTTCTCAGGTCCTTCAAGGTGGACGGAGTGGTGTCGATCCCGTCGGTGTTGGTGGGGATCGCCCAGTACGTTGAACATAACACTATCACCGATCTGACCATCAGAAAGATCGGCTACGGCGGCGAGCATATGCCGGAGGCAACCAGGGCATATGTTGCAGCGGTACTCAAGACGGAGCTGATCTGTTCTGCTTCATACGCGATCAATGATACCGGGGTGGTCGGTTATCAATGCCCCGCCTGCACCGGCTCGATTCACCATCTCAACGAAGAGTTGCACATTCTGGAGATTGTTGATCCTGAGACGCAGCAACTGCTGCCTGACGGCGAAGCAGGCAACATCATCCTGACCAATATTGACCGGACCCTGATGCCGGTGATCCGTTACAACGTGGGTGACCGTGGACGGATTATTGCCGGAGACTGTCCCTGTGGCCGTACCACTCGCAGGTTTGAGTTGTTGGGACGTTCTGATGAGGTGGTGGTGATCGGGGCGGACAATGTCTCCATCGATGCCATTGCCACCTGTGTGGCAGAGGTAGCAGGTCTCAGTCAGAACTTTACCCTCTATGGGAAATCCAACGGGGGGCTGGATCTGCTGGAGGTGCAGGTGGAATCCATGGAACCGCTGGGGGAAGCAGAGCAGGCAGCGCTCTCTCAGGAGTTGGTAGCGACCATCCTCAGGGAAAAGCCGGTTATCGCTGCAAACCTTGCTTCAGGCACCATTGCACGGCCGGTGGTGCTGGTGCTTGGCCCACGGGAGCTGCCACGCAATCCCCGCACCGGCAAGATCAAACGGGTTGTTGAGGAGCGTCATGCAGGATAGAGCGATCTTTCCCCAGGGGGCTTTTGCCAGAACCACGGTTATGGCATCCAGGTTTTCATTGCGTCCGGTCCAGGCGTGGGTAGTTGAGTTCGCCCGTTGCTTTAGCATGGCCGACGACGATATCTCCAGGATTGAACTGGTCGTCGAAGAGGCGTTCATGAGCGTCGTGCAGAGCGCCTTTGAAGAGGATGACCCCGGAGAGATCGCGGTTATTCTGGAACAGCGTCCGGGGCAGTTCATTATTGCTCTCGAGGACCACGGTCTCCCCCTCGATCTGAAACATCTGGAGGAGAACGAAGGTCTGGCCCTGAATTTCATCCTGCTGAAACAGTTGGTGGACGGGTTTGTGTTCATCAATAAGGGCAAGGATGGCAAACGGCTTGAGCTGATCAAGAAGATTCCTGCTGAAAGTGTTGCTGCTGCCATGCATGCGCACGAGGGCACGACTGCTACCCAGGAACCGGTGCCTGAAGCGTCGACGGAACAGCCGCACTTTCGCTTGCTGCAACCACAGGAGACCTTGGCCCTGGCTCAGTTGGCCTACCGCAGTTATGGCTATACCTATGTCAGTGATTTTTATCATCCGGACAGGATCCGCCAACGGATTGAGCATGGCCTGATGGATTCCTGCGTGGCGGTTACGGCTAACGGCCAGATTATCGGCAGCCTGAGTTTGTTTTATGACACGAGTGAAGCAAAGGTCGCCGAATGCGGAGCAGCCATGGTAGACCCTCGTTATCGGGGCTTAAACCTGTTTAAGGAGATGAAACGGTTTCTGTTTGAGCACGCTAGGGGCAAAGGGCTTAATGGCATCTTCAGCGAGGCGGTGACCATTCATCCCTATACCCAGCAGGGAAACTTGACGTTGGGGTTACATGAAACCGGTATTCTGCTGTCCTATGTGTCGGATAACGTGGCATTCAAGAAGATCGGCTCGGAATGTATGGGACAGAGGCAGGCTCTGGTGTTGTTTTATGCGCGACTCAATCCCGAGAAGATGCGGACAGTCTATGCCCCTCCGGTATACTCCGGTCTGGTCGAGCGAATTTACGCGGAAAACAGGATGAACCGTCAGGTTGAGGAGGTCACGGAAACCGGGTTGGGAACCGGGACGGATACGCAGCTCGAAATCCAGATCCGCCAGGATGCATTCAATGACGCCTCTATCGAACTGCATCAGATCGGCGAGGATGCGTTTGAAATAATCCTTCATCATACTAGGGAGTTGTGCGAGAAAAAGGTCGAGGCGATTTATCTGAATGTACCCATGGCGAGCCGTGAAGCAGCGATTCTGGCTGGCAGGTTGGCGAACAAAGGTTTCCTATTTGCGGGCGTGATCCCGGAATTGAAAGATGGTGATGTCCTGAAGCTGCAGTATCTGAACAACGTACTGTTCGATCCAGCTCAGGTGACTGTTGTCTCTGATACCGCCAAGGAGTTGCTGGCGGTCATTTCGCGGCAGTATGCGAATCGGCCCTGATTTGGCCGCTGTTACTCCCGGAAGTTGGTAAACTGCATCTCCACGCCCAGGTCTTTGCCCTTAAGCAGTTGGATGGTCTCCTGCAGGTCGTCGCGGTTCTTGCCGGTCACCCGCACCTGATCGTCCTGGATCTGGCCCTGTACCTTGAGCTTGCTCTCTTTGATAACCGCAATGATCTCCTTGCCTTTTTCCTTGGAGATCCCCTGCTGGATGGTGATGATCTGGCGCACCATGCCGCCGGAGGCGGCTTCCGCCTTGCCGTACTGCAGGGACTTGATGGAGATGGCGCGTTTGATGAACTTGGACTGCAGCACGTCGATCACCGCCTTCAGCTTGTAATCGTCGTCGGCCAGTACCTTGATGCTGTCCTTCTCCTGGCTGATCTCACTCTTGGAGCCTTTGAAGTCGTAGCGCTGGCCGATCTCTTTCACCGCCTGGTTCACGGCGTTGTCGACCTCCTGCATATCCACCTTGGATACAATGTCAAACGACGGCATCTGCTCCCCTCCTACGGTTTGATGATCTCAACGCCGCGTGGCACCTTGAAGTTGAAACGGGCGGCCGGAAGACCACGGTTGACCTTCACGCGGCTGTAGTCGATGCGGGTCTGGTTGCCGGAACCGTCCACCACCACCGAGGAGAGGATCGGGAAGGTGTCGTGCAATGCCTTCTCAGTCTGGTAGCGGCCGACCGCCGAGCCGTCGATGGTCAGCAGCAATCTGGAAAGGGTCGGTGTGGGGTGTCTGGGTGTCAGGACCAGGTGATAGTTCCCCTGGCGGTCCCGGGGCTCTTTGGCCAGGCTGGCGTCAAAATCCTTGGAGACGTTGCCCAGGCCGGTCAGATAGGCCAGGGCGATGCCGCCTCCCCCCTTGAACATCCCGGCCAGGGGGGTGATCATCACCTGCCGGTTGTCCGGCTGATAGAACCAGACCTGCCGGCCGTTGGAGACGATCAGCTGCCGGGGCGCAGCGTAGTCAAACCGGAACTGGGCGGCGGTACCGCCGGGGCGGCGCAGGTCCAGGGCGCCGTGTCCCTTTTGCGGTTTGGGAAAGCCGGCCAGGGTAGTGGTTTGAGAAAAGGAGGCCTGCAGGTCGTGCAGACTGCCATAGCCCGCCTCCAGGGTGCCGACCACCTCAGAGAGACCGGCCTCACCGGCGAGGGCAGGTGTGGTCAGACAGCCGAGACAGAGCAGGAACAGAAGTAGTATGCGCATGGTGCAGCCTTTCTTAGCCCTTCAGTTTCGTGAGCAGCAGTTCGTTCACCATCGCCGGGTTGGCCTTGCCCTTCATCGCCTTCATCACCTGGCCCACGAAGAAGCCGAACATCTTCTCCTTGCCGCTGCGGTACTCCTCCGCCTGCCCCTGGTTGGCGGCCAGTATCTGGTCGATGGCCGCCTCGATGGCGCCGCTGTCCGAGACCTGGGCCATCCCTTGCTCTTCGACGATGGCGGCCGGCTCCTTGCCGCTCTGCCACATCAGTTCGAAGACCTTCTTGGCGATGTTGTTGGAGATGGCGCCTTTGTCGATCAGGTGCAGCAGGTCGGCCAGGCGTCGCGGCGGCACCGGGCAGTCGTCGATGGAACGGCCGCTGTCGTTTAAGGTCCGGGTCATCTCCCCCATCACCCAGTTGGCAGCGGCCTTGGGGTTGTGGGCAAAGGCGGCGGTCTCCTCGAAATACTCCGCCAGGGGACGAGAGGCGGTTAACACCTCGGCGTCGTACTCCGGCAGGCCAAACTGGGTGATGAACCGTTGGCGTTTGACGGTCGGCAGTTCCGGCAGTTCTTTCTCAGCGCGTTCCACCCAGTCGGCGGAGATCACCAGCGGCACCAGGTCGGGGTCGGGGAAGTAGCGGTAATCGTGGGCCTCTTCCTTGCCCCGCATGGAACGGGTGGTGCCGGTGTTGGGGTCGAACAGGCGGGTCTCCTGCACCACCGTGCCGCCGTCCGACAGCAGGTCGATCTGCCGGCTGATCTCGTACTCGATGGCCGCCTTCACGAACTTGAAGGAGTTGACGTTCTTGATCTCGGCCCGGGTGCCTAAGGTGGCGGAGCCGACCGGCATCACCGAGACGTTGGCGTCGCAGCGGAAGGAACCTTCCTCCATGTTGCCGTCACAGATACCCAGGTAGGTCACGATCTGGTGCAGCTGTTTCAGGTAGGCCACCGCCTCGTCGGCGGAGCGGAAGTCCGGCTCGGAGACTACCTCCAAAAGCGGGGTGCCGGCCCGGTTCAGGTCCACGCCAGAGCCGTTGCCCAGGCCGTGCACCAGTTTGCCGGCATCCTCCTCCATATGGATGCGGGTGATGCCGATCCGTTTGGGGGGCTGGCCCTCCACCTGGATCTCCAGCCAGCCCTTCTCGCAGATCGGCTGTTCGAACTGGCTGATCTGGTACCCCTTGGGCAGGTCGGGATAAAAGTAGTTTTTCCGTGCGAAGATGCTCCTATGGGCGATGGCGCAGTTGGTGGCCAGACCGGCCATGAGGGCCGACTCCACCACCTGCCGGTTCAGGACCGGCAGTGCACCGGGCAGCCCCAGGCAGACCGGACAGGTGTTGCGGTTCGGTTCGGCGCCGAACCGGGTGGAACAGCCGCAGAAGATCTTGCTCTGGGTGTTCAGCTGGACGTGGACCTCAAGGCCGATAACGGGTTGGTAGTTCATAGTGCTGCCTTTGTGCGGTGCCAGTCGGTGGTCTGTTCGAAGCTGTAGGCGGCCCGCAGGATCGTCTCCTCGCCGAACGGCCTACCGATCAGTTGCAGGCCGATCGGCAGGCCGTTTGAAGACGGCTGGGCAGGGAGTGAGATGCCGCAGATGCCGGCCAGGTTGACCGGGATGGTGAAGATGTCGGACAGGTACATCTGCAGCGGGTCGGCCGCCTTTTCGCCGATCTTGAAGGCCGGGGTGGGGGCCACCGGGGTCAGCAGGATATCCACTGATTTGAACGCTTCGGTGAAATCGCGCTGGATCAGGGTGCGCACCTTCTGGGCCTTCAGGTAGTAGGCGTCGTAGTAGCCGGAGGAGAGGGCGTAGGTGCCGAGCATGATCCGGCGCTTGACCTCGGCGCCAAACCCTTCGGCCCGCGTCTGCATCATCATCTCGATCAGCCCTTGGCTGCCCGTGGCACGGTGGCCGAAACGGACCCCTTCGTAGCGGGCCAGGTTGGAGCTGGCCTCGGCGGTAGCGATCAAGTAGTAGCAGGCCACGGCATAGGTGGTGTGGGGGAGCGACACCTCGACGAATTCCGCACCTTGGGCCTTCAGATGGGCGATGGCGTCGTCCATGGCACGCTGTACGTCAGGGTCGAGGCCCGCAATAAAATATTCTTTAGGCAGGCCGATCTTCATCCCCTTGACGTCGTTCTTCAGGCTGGCAACATAATCCGGCACCGGCATGGCCACGCTGGTGGAGTCTTTGGGGTCGTGGCCGGCGATGACCTGCAGGAGCAGGGCCGCGTCGGTGACATCGCGGGTGACCGGTCCCACCTGATCCAGCGATGAGGCGTAGGCGATCACGCCGTAGCGCGAGACCCGGCCGTAGGTCGGCTTGAGGCCGACGCAGCCGCAGTGGGAGGCCGGTTGGCGTATGGAACCGCCGGTGTCGGTCCCCAGGGTGGCGGTGGCCTGCTGGGCCGCTATGGCTGCCGCCGAGCCGCCGGAGGAACCGCCGGGGGTCCGCTCGATGTCCCAGGGGTTGCGGGTGGGGCCGAAGGCGCTGTTTTCGCAGGAGGAACCCATGGCGAACTCGT
Source organism: Deltaproteobacteria bacterium (assembly GCA_021778115.1). Lineage (GTDB taxonomy): Bacteria > Desulfobacterota > Desulfuromonadia > Geobacterales > Pseudopelobacteraceae > Trichlorobacter. The sequence continues at coordinate 18,092 of JAJYCS010000015.1, read as the reverse complement.
CCTGGTTCAGCTTGCCCAGCAGCACGGCCCCCTGGCTCTTCAGACGGGCCCAGGCGGTGGCGTCGTAGGGGGCGATGAAGTCTGCCAGCATCCGGGAGGCGCAGGTGGTGCGCAGCCCTTCGGTCAGGAAGATGTCCTTGAGGGCCAGCGGGATACCGGTCAACGGCTGGCAGTCACCGCTGGCGATCCGCTGGTCGGCCGCTGCGGCAGCAGCCAGTGCCTGGTCGGCGGCCACGGTGATGAAGGCGTTGATCCGAGGGTCGGAGAACTCAATCCTGTTCAGCATCGCTGTGGTGACTTCGCGGGAGGTGACCTGGCGATTCTTCAGGAGTTGGTGCAGGTGGTGGATGGTCAGGGTATGCAGTTCCATGGTCGTCTGGTCCTATTCGATCACCGGCGGGACCCGGAAGAAGGTCTCCACCCGGTCGGGGGCGTTGCGTAAGGCCTGGTCAGTGCCGATGGAAGGTTGGACAGCATCGGGGCGAAAAGAGTTCTCCACCGGAACAGCGTGGGCGGTGGGGATAATGCCGTCGGTGTCCAGTTCGTTCAGGGTCTCCACGTAACGCAAGATGGCGGACATCTGGCCGGTGAAGAGCTCCTTCTCGGTGTCACTCAACGCCAGCCGAGCCAGGCGGGCGACATGTTCGATCTCGGGTTGGGTAATGCTCATGATGGTGTGATGTGTCCTCTTTTGGTCGAATGAACGCCTGTGGGCGTTATATGACGGCAAGTCATCCCATTTACCATGAAAACGTACGTACTGGCAACTCTGTTCAGGATTTGGCCTATATTTTTTGCTTGACACTCATGGTGCGGCTGTCGTAGTGTACGCCTCTTCGTATAACCAATTCGGCCCTGCATCAACAGCTGGGTCGACGTGAGGAACGCAATGAAAACCGAGGTTGCAAAAAAAGAGCAGGTTGCCCATCAGTGGTTTGTGGTGGACGCGGAGAACGTGGTGTTGGGGCGTCTGGCCACCCAGGTCGCCAATGTGCTGCGCGGCAAGCATAAGCCGATCTTTACCCCCAGCGTTGACACCGGCGATTTTGTGATCGTGTTGAACGCCGATAAGATCGCCCTGACCGGTAACAAGCTGGCCGGTAAGGTCTATTATAGCCACACCAGCTTCCCTGGCGGTCTTAAAGAGGCCACTGCGGGGGAACTGCTGGCGAAAAAACCGGAAGAGCTGATCCGCAAGGCGGTTAAGGGGATGCTGCCCAAGAACAAGCTGGCCCGCCATATGCTGAAGAAGCTCAAGGTGTACACCGGTTCCGCTCACCCCCATGAGGCTCAGCAGCCCAAGGCACTGGCCCTGTAAGCACCGATTCAACGTTTACGTTTCGAGGAGATAGTAACATGGCAGCTGTCAGTTTTTACGGTACCGGCAAGCGGAAGAGCTCCGTCGCCCGCGTCTGGCTGAAGCCCGGCGCTGGCCGGATTGTGGTCAACAACAAGACCCTTGATGAGTACTTTGGCCGCGAAACATCCAAGATGGTGGTTCGTCAGCCGCTGGAGCTGACCGAGAACGTCGGCAAGTTTGACGTCTTCGTCAATGTCTGTGGCGGTGGCGACTCCGGTCAGGCCGGCGCCATCAAGCACGGCATCACCAAGGCGCTCCTGGAGGCCGATCCCGAGCTACGGGCCAACTTGAAGAAGGCCGGCTTCATCACGCGTGATTCGCGCGTCAAGGAGCGTAAGAAGTACGGCCGTGCCGCAGCCCGTAAGCGGTTCCAGTACTCCAAACGTTAATTTTTTCCGGCCTCTGGCCATGGGAACGAACGGGAAAGGGAAGGTCCGCCAGGGCGTTCCCTTTCTCTGTTTCTGGAGGGATATATGATCTCTGTCGCCATTGTTGGGGCGAGCGGTTACACCGGGCTTGAGTTGATCAGGCTGCTGGACCGTCACCCTGAGGTTATGATCACCAGCGTTACCTCTGAGCAGAGTGCCGGTAAAAAGATATCCGATCTGTTCCCTACCCTGCGGGGACGCTGCGACCTGCTGCTGGAACCGCTGGAACCGGCCGCCATTGCGGCCAAGGCGGAATTAATCTTCACGGCATTGCCACATCAGGCCGCCATGGCAGTCGTGCCGGCCTTTCTGGCGGCCGGCAGCAAGGTGATCGACCTCTCGGCTGATTACCGGCTGCGCGATCAGGCGGTCTACGGCGCCTGGTACGAACCCCACAAAAATCCTGAACTGCTGCCTGAAGCGGTCTATGGTCTGCCGGAGCTGCGGCGGGATGAGATTCGCAAAGCAAGGCTGGTGGCCAATCCAGGCTGCTATCCCACCAGCATCATCCTGGGGCTGAAACCGCTTTTGACGGCCGGCCTGATCGACCCGGCCACGCTCATCGCCGACTCCGGATCCGGCGTCAGCGGCGCCGGCCGGTCGGCCAAGGTGGACTCGCTCTATTGCGAGGTGAATGAGGGGTTCAAGGCCTACGGCGTCGGGGGCGCGCATCGCCATACTCCCGAGATCGAGCAGGAACTGTCAGGGTTGGCCGGCTGCCCGATCACGATCACCTTCACCCCGCATCTGGTGCCGATGGACCGCGGCATCCTCTCTACCATCTATGCCACGCCGACCGGCAGTGTGACGACTGAAGCACTGGTGGATCGCTATGCCGCCACCTATCGGGACGAGCCGTTCGTACGCCCTTTGGCGCAGGGACAATTCCCCAGCACCGCCTTCGTGCGCGGCTCCAACTTCTGCGATATCGGCGTGACCGTGGATAGCCGCACCAACCGGGTGATCGTGGTCTCGGCCATCGACAACCTGGTGAAAGGGGCCTCGGGGCAGGCGATTCAGAATATGAACCTGCTGTGCGGCTTCCCGGAAACCGAGGGATTGACCGGTCTGCCCCTCTATCCGTAGGTTTCAGGATACACCTCAGCGTTGCATACCGCCATCCTGTGTACCTGCCGTTCGTTGAGGATCGACCGATCATGGCACTTCTGACCCTGCGCGACATCACCCTGGCCTTTGGCGGCCCTCCCCTGTTTGACGGCATCACCCTGCAGATCGAACCTGGCGACCGGCTTTGCCTGCTGGGGCGCAACGGTACCGGAAAATCGACCCTGCTCAAGCTGCTGGCCGGTCAATTGCCGTCGGAAGGGGGCGAGATCATCCGCCAGCAGGGGCTGAAGGTGGCGCTGGTTTCACAAGAGATTCCCCAGGATATCACTGGAACGGTGTTCGAGGTGGTGGCCCGGCATCCCCCTCTCCAGGCGGACAGCGACCAGTGGCAGCACGATCAGCAGGTGGAGCGGGTGCTGAACCGGCTACACCTGGATGGCGAGGCCCCGTTTGCAACCCTCTCCGGCGGGACCAAGCGTCGGGTGCTGCTGGCCCAGGCCCTGGTCAGCAACCCGGACATCCTGCTCCTGGACGAGCCGACCAACCACCTGGATATCGACACCATCCTCTGGCTGGAGGAGTTCCTGGCCCGCACCATTACCACCTGCCTGTTCGTGACCCACGACCGGGCCTTTGCCCGGCGGCTGGCGAACCGCGTTGCTGAGGTTGATCGCGGCAAACTCTTTGCTTTTTCCTGTAATTACGACCAGTTCGTCGAGCGGCGCGAGGCGCTGCTTTCGGCCGAGGTCACCCGCATGGCCCTGTTCGACAAGAAGCTGGCCCAGGAGGAGGCCTGGATCCGGCAGGGGATCAAGGCCCGTCGCACCCGCAACGAAGGCCGGGTACGGGCGCTCAAGGCGTTGCGGGAGGAGTACCGAAGCCGCCGCAGCCGCCAGGGTACGGCCCGCATGCAGTTGCAGGAGGCGGAACGGTCGGGGCGTTTGGTGGTTGAGGCAGAGGAGGTTTCGTTCGGCTACGCTGACCGGCCCGTGATCCGCACGCTCAGCACCACCATCATGCGGGGCGACAAGATCGGCATCATCGGTCCCAACGGCTCCGGTAAATCCACCCTGCTCAAGCTGCTGTTGGGTGAGTTACAGCCGCAGAGCGGTTCGGTCCGCCAGGGGACCAGGCTTGAGGTACTCTACATGGACCAGCTGCGGGAGCAACTGGACCCTGACAAGAGTGTGGCCGAGAACGTGGGGGAAGGCAACGACACCCTGGTGATCGGCGGCAGGTCACGCCATATTATCGGCTACCTGCAGGATTTTCTGTTCTCGCCGGAGCGGGCCCGCTCGCCGGTCAGCATCCTGTCCGGCGGCGAGCGCAACCGGTTGCTCTTAGCCAAGCTGTTCACCAGGCCGGCCAACCTGCTGGTGCTGGACGAACCGACCAACGACCTGGACGCCGAGACCCTGGAACTGCTGGAAGACCTGCTGGTGGAGTACGGCGGTACGCTGTTGGTGGTGAGCCACGACCGGGAGTTCTTGAACAACGTGGTCGGCTCGACCCTGGCCATCAATCCGGACGGCACCGTCAAGGAGACGGAGGGGGGCTACGACGACTGGCTGCGGGAGCACCAGGTAGAAGAGGCCGGTCCGGTTGCTCCCGCAAAGCCCACTGCGGAAAGGGGCAAGCCCCAGAAGGAACGGGCTCGTAGGCTCTCCTTCAAGGAGGAGCGGGAACTGGAGATGCTGCCGGACCGGATTGCTGAGCTTGAGGCCGAGCAGGAAGCGATTCATACCACCCTGGCCGACCCTGACTTCTACAAAACAGCCGGGCCCGAGGTGGTCACCTTCACTGCCCGGCTGGAAGTCCTGGAGGCGGAACTGCTGACGGCCTATAGCCGTTGGGAAGAGCTGGAGCGGTTACGCTGACGCGGCATCCCGTCTAGCCGTTTCCCCTGGGGTGCGATCAGTCGTCATCGCGGCCATGGTCGCGGTGGCCGCGGTGCTCTCCCCGGTCCCAGTGGGGCACCTCATCACGATACTCACGTCGCTCCCCGTACCGGCGTTCATCGCCGTCTCGGCCCGGTCGATAGGGCCGGCCCCGGTAATGCTCCTGCTCTTCACGGTAGCGGCGGTACTCGCGGTCGCGGTCCGAACGGATACGCTCCAACCGGTGTTGTCTGACCGGCGCCGGTAGCAGGTCATACCTGACTGCCATCCACGGTCCGTTGTAGCTGCTTGCGCGGTACCAGCGATTGCCCTGAAAGAGGTAATAAGTGCCGGAAACCAGCATCAGGTCGTAGGGCATATCGACGCCGACATAGAAACCGAGACCGCCGGGGGCCAGGAAGAGCGGCGGGCTCCGAAAGGTGACGCGGGGGGCAATCGGCGGTGGCAGCGGCGCCACCGGCAGGCCTACGTTGATGTCGACGTTGACGCCGGCCTGTGCCTGGATCGGCAGGGTTACAAGGGCTGCGATAAGCAATGGCGGGATGATACGCATCGGGTCTTCCTCCTTGCGGCAGATTGAAGATAGTTTAGCACAATCAATGCCATGATTGCAGGAATTGCTCCAGATGATCCATGACGTCGCTGGTGTTTCCGATGGCCTGGGCCGCTTCCGGCAGTGACGTGAGAAATCGTTTACCGTAGTTTTTAGTCACGATCCGGTTGTCCAGGATCAGTACTGCACCCCGGTCATCCCGGCTGCGGATCAGCCGGCCGAAACCCTGACGGAGCTTCAGTACCGCCTGGGGCACCGACATCTCCCGGAACGGATCGCCGCCAAGGGTGGCGATCCGTTCGGCTCGGGCCTGCTGGATCGGTTCGCTCGGCACCTGAAACGGTAGCCGGGTGATGATCACCAGCCGCAGGGCGTCCCCCTTCACATCCACCCCCTCCCAGAACGAATCGGTGCCGAACAGCACGGCATGGCGCTCTTTGCGGAACCGTGCCAGCAACTGGTGCCGGCTGGTCCCTTCCCCCTGGCGCAGCACGATCAGCCCCAGACGCTCAAGGTCCCCTTTCAGGCCGGCATAGGTCTGCTTCAACAGCTCGAAGGAGGTGAACAGCACAAAGGCCCCACCTTCGGAGAGGGAGACCGCCCGTAGCACCGCCTCGGTCAGTGGTTGACGAAAGGCGGCGCTGGTGGGATCGGGCAGATCCCGGGGGATCGCGACCAGGGCCTGCCTGCCGTAGTCAAACGGGGAGGCCAGGGCAAGCTCCGTGAGCCGATCCGTTTCCAGCAGCTCCAGGCCGAGGCGGCGGCGCAGGTAGCCGAAGGAACCGCCCACGGTCAGGGTGGCCGAGGTCAACACCACGGTGGGGATCGGCTCCAGCAGGGCGGTCTTGATCGTCTCGGCCACCTCAAGAGGCGCCACGCAGATGAAGGCCTGGTCGCCCCGCCTGCTCTGTTTTACCTCAAGCCAGCGGCAGGCCAGATCGTCCTGGCCGCAGAACCAGCCGATCTCATCGGCCATGGCTGTCAGTCGTCGGGCGATGCCGGAGGCGTCGGTCAGCCAGCTCTCCAACCCTTGACGGAGCTGCTCCGGCAGCTTGGCGGCGGCCCGGTCCAGGGCCCCCAGGCCGCTTGCCAGCTCGGTCAGCTTCTCCACCAGCCGTCCCAGCCGCGCATGAAGGTCGTGCCAGAACGGGGTCGCCCGCACGTCAGGGGTGATGCGGCGTTTGAGCTCGCTTCCCCGCTGGTCGTCCCCGGCGAGCCGCTCATGTTGCAGGGCGAGGGCCAGCCAGTTCACCTCCCGTTCCAAGAGTGAGGCCAGCTCATGGGTCTGGGGCAGCAGTGCCGCCTCGATCAGACCCGACAGTTCCTGATACAGGTCATCCAGCTGTTCCGGCAGCTCCTTGCCCAGCCTGTTGTTCAGGACGGTCAGGATCCCGGCGCGGTTGCCGGCCGGCGCCAGGCGGGCCAGTTGCCGCATCAGGCCGGCGCGGCCGATCCGTACCGACAGGGCGCCGGTGGCCGCATCCTCCAGATGGTGGGCCTCGTCAATGATCAGACGGCTGAAGGGGGGCAGGACTGCGGTGGCATCGTAGCCGCTCTCACGGCGCAGGGCGATATCGGCCAGGAGCAGGGCGTGATTGACCACCAACAGCTGTGCCGAGGCCGCATCACGCCGGGCCTTATATAAGAAACAGCGGCCAAAGTGGGGGCAGCGGGAACGGCCGCACTGGTCGGCCTCACAGCGCAGGTCGTCCCATACCTCGTTGCTGGGCTGAAAGGAAAGATCGCTCAGGCAGCCGCTGTTGCTGGTCTCGCTCCAGAGGGCGATGGCGTGTAGCTCCTCGCTGGCGGCATCCGGGAACAGGGCAGGCTCGGCCTGTCCGGCCGTCAGTTTGCGCAGGCAGAGGTAGTTGCCCCGTCCCTTTACCAGGCAGGCGTTGAACGGGATGCTGCTATGACGCTGCAACAGGGGGATATCCTTCTTGATCAGCTGTTCCTGCAGGTTGATGGTGTTGGTGGAGACCACCACCCGCTGCTCGTTGCGGACCGCCCAGAGCAGGGCCGGGATCAGATAGGCCAGGGATTTGCCGGTGCCGGTGCCGGCCTCGATAGCCGCCACCTGGTCATGGTTGAAGGCCTCTGCCACGCATAGGGCCATCTGCAGCTGTTCTGGACGTGGTTCATACCCTTTCAGGTGGCTGGCGAGCATGCCGTCGGCCCCAAAGGCCCGCTCAAGCTCGTCAAGGGAGAGCAGTTCACCGGTGCGGGGGGTGTGGGGTGAGACCACGAGGTAACAGCGTTCGCACCGGTTGTCGATGATGGCAAAGCCGATGCCGTTGTTGCCGCAGATGGAGGCCAGGTCCAGGTCGGCCTCGGAGGGGCTGAGGTTACCTGAGGGGTGGTTGTGCAGTACCATCTGGCCGGCAGCGGCCCGGGAGAGGATTGCCGGCACCGCGTGCCGGTTGCCCCGGGCAATCGCCTCGGCGCTGGCGATGCGACCATCAGCATCCTGGCGGGCGATGAAGAATACCTCGTTGCCGTGGGCAGCCATGATCTCGTGGCTGATCAAGGCGCTGCAGTCGGCGGAAAAGACGGAATTCATGGCAGGGAGGCGATCAGGACTGTGGGCAGGGACATGTCAGCGCTTGGGTTGACGGACGATCAGAAGCGACAGGTAGTCGGGCTGGTGGCTGGCGATGGCGGCCCGGTCGGTGAGGATCACCTGATCGGCCATGCCGACCCGCTGGGCCAACAACAGCCGGGCATCGGGATAGGCCTCAAGCAGGGTCATTATCCCAGCAAAGACCGGTTTGATTTTAAGCAGCACCAGGGTGTCGTTCTGCTGCAGCGCCGCAGCGATTGCCGCTTCACCGGCGGTGGCCGGCAGCACCGCCATCTGTTCAGCCCCTTCGGCCAGAATGAATCGCCCCTCGGCCGCAGCGGCGGAGATGCTGGAGACCCCCGGCACCACCTCAACCGGCACCTCCGGGAAGTCCTGGTGCATCCGCTCCAACAGGTAAAGCGAGGTGGCGTAAAACAGCGGGTCCCCCAGGGTGATGAAGGCCACCGTCTTGCCGGCGTCCACCCGTTCGGCCACCAGCCGGCAGGCCTCCTGCCAGTGGGGCTCCAGCGTGGCCCGGTCGCTGGACATCGGGAAGAGCAGCGGCAGCAGGTGCTGACGCCGTTCATCGAGGAACTCCCGCACGATGCCCAGCGCCTGGCTGGATTCGCTGGGTGCGGTGACCGGGGCGGCGATCACATCCACCTCCCGCAGCACCCGCTCCGCCTTGCGGGTCAGCAGTTCCGGATCACCGGGGCCGACCCCCACCAGAAACAGCCGGCTCATGCTGCCCCCGGTTTGGCGGCCGAGATGATGTAGATCGGATTTTGGGCCTCGAATAGCTTGTACTCGGTAAGCGGGCGGGTACGGGCCACGTTGATGCAGACCACCTCCACCTGATAGCCGTGATACTCCAACAACTCCACCGACCGGCCCAGGGTGTCCAGGGTCACGGCATTGAGTACAATCAGGCCACCCCCCTTCAGACGGCGGTCCACCTGCTCGACGATCTCCTCCAGGCTGCCGCCGGCGCCGCCGATAAAAACCCGGTCCGGGTCGGGCAGCTCCTCCAGTCCCTCCGGTGCGCAGGCCTCCACCAGCTTGACGTTGTGGGCGCAGAATTTGGCCAAGTTCTCCCGCAGGTGCGCCACGCACTGGGGGTTCTTTTCCAGGGCGAACAGCTTGCCGTTGGGCATCAGGTTGGAGGCCTCGATGGAGACTGACCCGGATCCCGCGCCGATGTCCCACAGCACCAGGTCGTTCTGGAGCTGCAGCTTGGCCAGGGTGACCGCCCGCACCTCCTGTTTGGTGATCAGTTTCTTGATGGTGGCGAACTCCTCATCATCGATGCCGATCAAGGGGTAGTTGGTAAGGGTCGGTTCCCAGGTGCGGATGAGGATCAGCAGGTTCAGGTCGGAAGGGGTAAGCTGAAGCAGCCCCTTGACATCGGTACGGGTAAATTTTTCGTCGGGCAATCCCAGGTTTTCGCAGACCCAGGCCTCATACCCTTCTGCCCCCCGGTCCAGAAGCTCGCGGGCGATGGCCGCTGGGGTGTTGACCGGGTCGGTCAGGATGCAGGCCTTTTCCGAGGCCACGATCTTGTCAATGACCCGCCCCATCCCCCGGCCATGGACCGACAGGAAGATGGCGTCGTCCCACGGTTCCTTGATCCGGGCAAAGGCGTACTGCATGCTGGTGACGTTGGCGAAGATCTCCAGCCGCTCTTTGGGCAGGTTGCGCAAGAGAAAGCGGGCCACCCCGAAGAAGTTGGGATCGCCGGAGGCCAGCACCACGGCCTGCTTGTCGGTGTTTTTCAAGAGCTCCAGCAGGGCCGGCAGTTCAGGCAACACCACCTTTGCGCCGCCAAAATCCGCGAAGCGGTCCAGGTGCCGTTGCCGGCCGACCAAAAGGCCTGCCCCGGCGATGATCTCCCGCGCCTTGGCGCTGACCCCTTCCTGGCCCTCGATGCCGGCTCCGATCAGGTAGATGGTGTCCTGTGCCATATGGCCCCCCGTAGCGTCAAACCGTTCTGCGGCTCAGTATAGAACATCTTCCGGCGGGCGGCAAATGGAATCAGGCGTGGATGGCCTGCTTGTGGGCGTCCAGGGCGGCCTCCTTCAGGGCCTCGGCCAGGGTCGGATGGCCGTGGAAGGTCATGGCCAGATCCTGGGCCGTGGCGCCGTAGGTCATGGCAGTCACCGCCTCGGCGATCAGGTCCGAGGCCCGGGGGCCGATGATATGGACCCCCTCGATACGGCCGCTCTCGGCGTCGGCCAGCAGTTTGACAAACCCTTCTCCCTCATCCATGCAGCGGGCTCGGCCGTTGGCGCTGAAGTTGAACCGGCCCGTCAGGTAGGGGCGACCCGCCGCCTTGAGCTGCTCCTCGGTCCTGCCGACACCGGCCGCCTCGGGCCAGGTGTAGACCACGCCGGGCAGGTAGGCATACTCCACCCGTGATGCCTGACCGGCCATCCGTTCCACGCAGACCACCCCCTCTTCCGAGGCCTTGTGGGCCAGCATCGGCCCCGCCACCAGATCGCCGATGGCGAAGATGCCCGGTACTGCGGTCGCAAAGCGGTCGTCCACCGCCAGGCGTCCATCGGCACCCACCGTGAGTCCTACGTTTTCCAAGCCCAGCCCGTCGGTAACCGGCCGGCGGCCCGCCGCCACCAGCAGCCGGTCGCAGTGTACCTGCTCGTTGCCGGAGAGGCCTGCCAGCTCGACGGACAGGCCGTCATCCTGCTGCGTCAGTCCGCTCACCCGGGTCTCCATCCTGAAGCTGAACCCCTGCTTCTTCAGGCTGCGCACCAGGGTGTCGGCCACCTGGCCATCGGTTGCCGGCAGCGGCTTTGCCAGGGCCTCCACTACCGTCACCCGGGCCCCCAGACGTCGCCAGACCGATCCCAGTTCAAGCCCGATGTAGCCCGCCCCCACCACTAGCAGATGTTCAGGCACTTGTTCAAAGGCCAGGGCCCCGCTGGCATCCACCACACGGCGGCCATCGAACGGTATGCCGGGCAGGGCGACAGCGCTGCTGCCGGTTGCCAGCAGGACCCGCCGTCCCAGCAGTTGGGCAGGCAGTGTCGGGTCATCACCGGTGATGTCGACGGCGATCAGGCCGTCGTTCCCCACTCCGGCCAGGCTGGCGCTGGCGGTCAGCCGGGTGATGCCGTTCTTTTTGAACAGGAAGGCGATACCCTCGGTCAGCTTCCCCACCACCTCCCGTTTGCGTTCCTGCATCCGGGCCAGCTCTAGACGAGGCGGTTCCACCACGATGCCGTGGCCGGCCGCCTTGTCCCTGATCTGGGCGAACAGCTCCGATGAATCCAGGAGCGCCTTGCTGGGGATGCAGCCCTCGTTCAGGCAGACCCCGCCAAGAGTGGCCCGTTTTTCCACCACTGCCACGGTCATCCCCAGCTGTCTCGCCCGGATCGCCGCCACGTAGCCGCCCGGTCCGGCGCCGATCACCACCAGGTCGTAGGTTTCTGTCATCAGTTTCCTCCGTTATACTTCGAGAAACAGTTCGTCAGGTTCGGCCACCAGCCCACAGACCCGTTTCAGGAACTGTACCGCTGTCCGGCCATCGATGATCCGGTGATCGTAGGAGAGCGCCAGATACATCATCGGCCGTAGCACGACCTGGCCGTCCCGCTCCACCGGACGGTTCTGGATCGTGTGCATCCCCAGCACTGCACTCTGGGGCGGGTTGATGATCGGTGTGGAGAGCAGCGAACCGTAGACCCCGCCGTTCGAGATGGTGAAGGTGCCCCCCTCCAGATCGGCGATGGTCAGCCGGTTCTCCTGGACCTTGCGCCCGTAGTCGGCGATCTGCTGCTCGATCTCGTGAAAATGCAGCCGATCGGCATCCCGCAGCACCGGTACCACCAGCCCCTTTTCCGCGCCGATGGCGATCCCCAGATCGTAGAAGTCGTGATAGACGAGGTCGTCCCCGTCGATGGAGGCGTTTACCTCCGGAAACTCCCGGAGCGCCTCCACCGAGGCCTTGACAAAGAACGACATCAGCCCGAGGGAGACCTGGTGCCGCTGGCGGAAGGTCTCCCGGTACTGGCCGCGCAGTGCCATAACCCGGGACATGTCCACCTCGTTGAAGGTGGTCAGCATGGCGGTCTGCTGGCGCGCCTGCAGCAGACGTTCGGCGATCCGGCGGCGGATCGGCGTCATCGCCACCCGCCGGCTGCGGCTGTCCGCTGGCACTGCTGCCGGCCGTGGAGCAGGGGGAATGGCAGCGGGGGGCGTCTGCCCGGCCAGGGCGTGCTGCACATCCGTCACGGTGACCCGGCCTCCCGTGCCGGTACCGGCGAGGGATGCCGGATCGATCCCCTGTTCTGCGGCCAGCTTGCGGGCCGCCGGCATGACAAAGGGAGGGGCCGCCTCGGCGGCGGTCCCGTGCGGTGGTGCGGCAGCCGCAGCGCCTGCATCCTCGATGCTGCCGATGATCGCGCCGATCTTCACCGTCTGGCCGGCCGGTACCGCGATATGCAGGATGCCGTCGGTCTCGGCCTGGAGTTCGAAGGTGATCTTGTCGGTCTCAAGCTCACACAGCACCTCATCGCGCCGGACCGCAGCGCCCTCCTCCTTGCGCCACAGGGCCACCAGGGCCTCGAAGACCGATTCACCCACTGCGGGAACGGTTATCTCCATGGGATCTACCTCGTTTCTGCCGGTTGGCTGACGGTCTGGGGTGGCGCAAAGGCCGCCGCCACCAGGGCCGCCTGCTCCGCGCCATGCTGGCGGTGGGAGCCGGTGGCCGGGGCCGCCGCCGCAGGCCGGCCCACATAGCGCAGCTCACGCGCAAAAAGCCGCGTCAGCTGGGGCTGCACAAAGCTCCAGGCTCCCATATTGGCCGGTTCTTCCTGCACCCAGCGCCAGTCCGTTATCCCTGCGTAGCGTGTAAACGCCTCGGTGAGCAGGTCTTCCCGCAGGGGATAGAGCTGCTCCAGCCTGATGAGGGCCACGTCGTCGCGCTGTTGCCGTTCCCGCTCTTCGAGCAGGTCGTAGTAGACCTTGCCGCTGCAGACGAGCACTGTGGTGATGGCCTGCAGCGGAGACGCTTCCAACAGCAGCTCCCTGAAAGAGCCGTTTGTCAGCTCATCCAGGCTGGAGACGCAGCGTGGGTGACGCAGCAGGCTCTTGGGGGTGAAGACCACCAGCGGTTTGCGGAACGGCAGGTGCACTTGGCGTCGCAGCAGGTGAAACAGCTGGGCCGGCGTGGAGGGGTTGGCCACCAGCAGGTTGCCTTCGGCGCAGAGTTGCAGATAGCGTTCGATCCTGGCGCTGGAGTGTTCCGCCCCCTGCCCTTCGTAGCCGTGGGGCAGGAGCAGCACCAAGCCGCAGGAACGGTCCCATTTGGTGGCGCCGGCGGCGATGAACTGGTCAATGATCACTTGGGCGCCGTTGGCGAAGTCGCCGAACTGGGCCTCCCAGAGCACCAACTGGTGGGGAGAGGTTACGGCATAGCCGTACTCGAACCCCAGCACTGCGGCCTCCGACAGCAGGCTGTCGTAGGCCGCAAAGGGGGCGGTGGCCGCCGGTAGTACGGCCAGCGGCGTGTGGGTCGCGCCGGTTGTGCTATCGTGCAGCACGGCGTGACGGTGGTTGAAGGTGCCACGTCGGCTGTCCTGACCGGAGAGCCGCACCGGGACCCCTTCTGCAAGCAGGGTGGCGTAGGCCAGGGTCTCGGCGTTTCCCCAGTCAATCCCGGCGCCGTTTTGCACCGCCTCCAGCCGTTTGTTCAGCACTGCCGCGATCTTGGGATGGGGGCTGAACCCGTCCGGCAGGGTGGTCAGCTGCTGGGCCAGCATCATTAGCCGTTCCTGGCTGGCGCCGGTCGGCACCGTGATCGGCGTGTAGTCGCGCTGGATGCCGTGCCATGCGGAGCTGAAGCCGAGCCCCACCGGCTCGGCCGGTGACGCGTAGGCGGCCCGCAGGCGATCGTTGATCTCCTGCTCCAGGGCGGCTGGGATGGCAGGATCGAGGCCGTCGGTGACCAGCTTGTGCCCATAGAGGGTGTGCACCGGGGGATGCTGCCGGATCCACTCGTACATCAGCGGCTGGGTAAAGGCCGGTTCGTCCCCTTCGTTGTGGCCGTGACGGCGGTAGCAGATGATCTCCACCACCACGTCGCGGCCGAAGGTCTGCCGGTAGTCCAGGGCCAGCCGGGCCAGGTGGATCACCGCCTCGGGGTCTTCACCGTGGACGTGAAACACCGGCACCATCAGCATCTTGGCCAGATCGGTGGCGTAATGGGTGGAACGGGCATCCACCGGCAGGGTGGTAAAACCGATCTGGTTGTTCAGCACCAGATGGATGGTGCCGCCGGTGCCGTACCCCTCCAACTGGGAGAGGTTCAGGGTCTCGGCGACCAGCCCTTGGCCGCTGAAGGCCGCATCGCCATGGATCAGTAGCGGCAGCACCTGCCGGCGGCCATCCGGGCCGCGCCGGTCCTGCCGGGCCCGGCATTTGCCCTCCACCACCGGGTTAACCGCCTCCAGGTGGCTCGGGTTGAAGGCCAGGGTCAGGTGCAGGCGGTCGCCATCGGCAACCATCCGGTCGCTGTCGAACCCCTTATGGTATTTCACATCCCCCTCACCCACAAAACCCAGCTCCAGGTTGTCGGCAAACTCGGCAAAGATGGTGGCCAGCGGTTTGCCCAGGATGGTGGCCAGCACGTTCAGCCGGCCGCGGTGGGGCATCCCCAGTACCAGCTCCTGCACCCCGGCCGCAGGGGCCGCCTGCACCACCTGCTCCAGAAAGGGGATCAGCGCCTCGCCCCCTTCAAGGGAGAACCGTTTCTGGCCGACAAAGCGCCGGTGCAGGAACGCCTCGAACAGGGCTGCCTCGCTCAAGGTGCGCAGGAGCGCCGTCTGGGCCGCCCGGTCGAGGACGGTCCGGTTGGCGGTGGGCTCCATCCGGTCACGCAGCCAGTGGCGTTCGGCCGGTTCCTGGATATGCTGGTACTCAACACCGATGGAGCGGCAGTAGGTCGCCCGCAGTGAGGCGATGATCTCGCGCAGGGTCGCCTGCTGCAGGTGAAAATTGGGGAGGATAAAGACGGTGTCTAGGTCGCCGTCATCCAGGCCGAAGTTGGTCAGCTCCAGCAGGGGGTGGGAGATGGGGCAGGGTGAGAACGGGTCGGTGCAGGCCAGCAGGTGGCCGATGTCGCGGTAGCGGCGGATCAGGGCCGCCACCCCGGCCTGCTTGGCCGAGCAGTCCTGGCAGCGGCCGCTGGACGGGTCAGGCCCCGCTTGACCAGGGCTTTCCCCGGCAAGCTGATAACCGCTGAAAAAGGCCTGCCAGACCGGATCGAGCTGGTCGGGCGCCTCCAGCCAGCGTCGGTACTGCGCCTCCAGCCAATTGGGGGTGATATTGGTGAGAAATGGCATGGGCACCTCACGAACCGATGGCGTGGGTACGACGGCTGGCTACTTGAACAGCCTGATCCGTTCTGTCAGTGGTTGGTACTCCTTGGGGCCCGGCTGGGCAGCCGGTCTGCCGAACGGCATCTGGGCGATCAGCTTCCAGCTGGCCGGGAGCTGCCAGGAGGCGTGGACCGCTGCATCGATGACCGGGTTGTAGTGTTGCAGTGAGGCACCCCAGCCGTCCAGTTCCAGGGCGGTCCAGACGGCAAACTGGAGCATCCCTGACGATTGCAGCGACCAGAGCGGGAAGTTGTCGCGGTAGGCCGGGAACTGCTGCTGCAGCCCCTCCACCACCTGTTGTTCCTCACAGTAGAGGATGGAGCCGTAGCCGCTGCGGAAACAGGTGTTGATCTTCTCCTCGGTGGCGGTGAAGCTGTCGGCCGGTACGATCTTTTGCAGCTCGGCCTTGGCCAGATCCCAGAGCCGTTCATGCTGCGCCCCCAGCAGGATCACCACCCGGGCGCTCTGGGAGTTGAAGGCGGACGGCACCTGTTTGAGCGCCTCCCCTACCAGCTGTTCGATCCGCTGGTCGCTGGTGAGCGGTTCCTTGCTCAGGGCATAGTAGGTTCGTCTGGCCGTTATGGCATCGATAAACGTCGTTCCCATTGCAGACCTCCTTGGCGGTTGGCGGGATTCATGGTTTCGTACCGATGATGATACCAGATAGCCCCCGAAAGGCAACAACGGCTGCCGCCTTACCGGTTGGCGCCTCCCCCCAGCACCTTGTACAACGTGACCTGATTCGCCAGCTTGGCTAGGCGGACCGTGATCAGCCCCTGTTGGGCGCTGTAGGTGGAGCGCTGGGCGTCAAGCACGGCCAAATAGCTGTCCACCCCCTTGTCGTAGCGCGCCTCGGAGAGGCGGTAACTGGCGGCGCTGGCATCGGTCAACGCCTGTTGGGCTGCCAGCTGTTCCCCCAGGGTGCCGTTTTCGGCCAGGGCATCCGCTACCTCGCGGAAGGCGGTCTGGATCGCCTTTTCGTACTGGGCCACGGCGATCTTTTGATCGGCCTCGCTTACCTTGAGTCCCGCCAGGTTTCGGCCGGTGTCGAACAACGGCACGGTGATCTGCGGCGTAAAGTTCCAGGCGGCCGAGCCGGGCTGGAACAGGTCGGTCAATTTGGCGCTGGCGGTGCCGAAGCTGGCACTGAGACCGATGCGGGGGAAGAAGGCGGCCCGTGCCGCACCGATGTTGGCGTTGGCCCCTTTTAGCTGGTGCTCCGCCGCCAGGATGTCGGGACGTTTCAACAACGCCGCGGAGGGGAGGCCCACCGGCAGTGCCTGGGTGGCGGTGATGGTTCCCAACGCGGACGGCAGCAGATCGGCCGGAACGGGGGCCCCCACCAGCAGGTTGAGGGCGTTTTCGGCCTGGGCCAACTGGGCGGTGTAGAGGGCGCTGTCCACCCTGGCCGCCTCCATACTGGTCTGGGCCTGGCGTAGGTCCAGCTCCGACGAGGCTCCGGCCTCAAAGCGGCGCTGTATCAGCCGGTAACTCTCCTGACGGCTCGTCAGGGTTTCCTGGGCCAGCTTGAGCCGTTCCCGATCGGCGGCCAGGGTCAGCCAGGCGTTGGCCACCTCGGCCACCAGGCTGATCTGTACGACCCGCCGGGCCTCTTCAGTGGCCAGGTACTGTTCCAGGGCCTGGTCCTTCAGGCTGCGTACCCGGCCGAACAGGTCCAGCTCGTAACTGCTGACCCCCAGGCCGACACTGTACTGGCGGCTGATTTTCGCCTGACCGGTGCCGGAGAGATCGGCCGGCAGGCGCTGGATCACGGCGCCGGCGGTGCCGTTCACGGTTGGCAGCAGGTCGGCCCGCTGTATCTGGTACAGGGCCCGGGTCTTCTCGATGTTGAGCAGCGCCACCCGCAGGTCCCGGTTGTCGTGCAGGGCCAGCTCGATCACCTGGCGCAGGCGGGGCTCGACAAAGAAATCCTGCCACGGGATATCGGCGGCCTGTTTCCCGGGGGGCGTGGTGGCGGGCGCCTTGTAGGCCGGGCCGGTGGGCCAGGCGGCGGGAACCGGCGCATCGGGGCGGGTGTAGCGGGGGGCCATGGTGCAACCGGTGAGTAGCAGCAGGACCCCCGTCGCATAATAGGTTCTAGCGGTCATATCAGTGCTCCTTGGCAGCAGTGTCAGCGGCAGATTCTGCTGCAAGTTGTTTATACTTCTTGCGGCCAAAGAGCCGGGAGACCTGCACGAAAAAGAACGGAATAAAGATCAGGTCGATGAAGGTTGCCGACAGCAAACCGCCGGTGACGGCGGTGCCGATGGCGTTCTGGGCCCCGGCGCCGGCCCCCTTGGTGAGCGCCAGGGGGAGGGTGCCGAAGAAGAAGGCCAGGGAGGTCATGATCACCGGCCGCAACCGGATTCTGACCGCGTTCAGGGTGGCCTCCACCAGTTCATGCCCCTGGTGGAGCTGCTCCTTGATGAACTGGATGATCAGGATGGCGTTCTTGGTGGAGAGCCCCACGGTGGTCAGGAGACCGATCTGCAGGTAGACGTCGTTGGGGAGCACCCGCAGGGTTACCGCCGTCACCGCCCCCACCAGGCCCAGCGGCAGCATCAGCATGTTGACAAACGGGATGGTCACGCTTTCGTAGAGGGCCGCCACCGACAGGAAAACCACCAGGAGTGAGATGGCGTACAGGGCCGGGGCCTGCTTGCCGGCCTGTTTCTCCTCATAGGAGAGGCCGGTCCATTCAAAGCCGATACCGGTGGGCAGCTTGGCGGCCATCTTCTCCATCTCGGCCATCGCCTCGCCGGTGCTCACCCCAGGTGCTGCCTGGCCCAATATCTCAACAGAGGGGATACCGTTATACCGTTCCAGGC
>JAJYCS010000074.1 GCA_021778115.1 Deltaproteobacteria bacterium | reverse complement strand
ACAGGTCTGCAGCGGTACTACTGGGCATGCCGAGGCGGTGGAGATTACCTATGACCCCGCAAAGATCAGCTATACAGACCTGCTTGCGCTCTTCTGGCAGATCCATGATCCAACCCAGCTGAATCGTCAGGGCCCGGATATCGGCACCCAATACCGTTCAGCCATCTTCTACCATTCCGAAGAGCAACGTCGTCTGGCCGAGGCCTCGCGGGATGACCTTGACCGATCAGGCCGCTATCAGCGATCGCTGGTCACCGAGATCGTCGCTGCCGGCGCCTTTTGGGAGGCAGAGACGTATCATCAGAAATATCACCTCAAAAATGGTGGCGGATGCGGGTTCTAGGTATCGATCCCGGCTCACGCATCACCGGTTACGGCCTGGCAGAACAGCAGGGGAGCCGATTGCAACATGTCGATAACGGCGCCATCTTCACCGATAGGGCCATTGATTTCCCTGACCGTCTGCGGTTGATCTTTGAAGGGATCAGCCGAGTAATTGCCGAGTATCGTCCCGACGCCGTGGCCATAGAGGATGTCTATGTCTCGGACAATGTCAGGTCCGCCCTGAAGCTGGGACAAGCCCGCGGGGCTGCCATCGCCGCAGCCGTGCATGCCGGCCTCTCGGTGACCGAATATACCGCATCACAGGTGAAACAGGCGGTGGTGGGGCAGGGCAGGGCAGGTAAGGAGCAGGTGCAGCGGATGATCAAGGCGTTGCTGGGGCTGCCGGAGGTGGCCCAGGCCGATGCATCCGATGCCCTGGCGGTGGCGGTCTGTCACATCAACTCCTACCTCCTGCGCGCGCAGACCGGCCCGGCGGTGACCACCTCGCGCCGGACACACTCCTGGAGGAACTACCGCCCATGATTGCGCTTTTGACCGGGCAGATCGTCCATAAGGCACCGGACCATCTGATCGTGGATGTCCATGGGGTCGGCTACCGGGTGATGATCCCCTTTTCCACCTACTATGAACTGCCCGAGACAGGGGCCGTGACGCTCCATATCCACACCAGCGTCCGCGAGGACGCCATCCAGCTGTACGGCTTCCGTACCCGCAGTGAAAAGGGGTTCTTTCAGCTCCTGATCTCGATCTCCGGTATCGGCCCCAAGCTGGCCAGGGATATCCTCTCCAACATCCAGCCCCCTCAACTGGCCGCCGCCCTCATGCAGGGCGACCTGCACAAGTTGTCCGCCATCCCGGGTATCGGTAAAAAGACCGCCGAGCGGCTGGTGCTTGAACTGAAGGACAAGGTGGCCAAGCTGGATACAGGCGTGGCTGCCGCTGCCGAGGCGGTGGGGCGAACACTGCCCGCCGAAGGGACGCTGGATGACGTCACCTCGGCCCTGTTGAATTTGGGATATAGGGAGCCCCAGGTCAAAAAGGCGCTGGCGGAGCTGGATGCTGCTGCAGATACATCGGTAGAGGAGCTGTTGAAACAGGCCTTGAAGGTGTTGATGAAATAGCGTGGGGAGGCGTTGCGCCTCCCCACCGGTCAGCCGATGGAGCTTAGTCCTGCTGTAACATGGCGTTGATCCTGGCGCGTACCTTCATCCCCTCCTTGATGCTTGCCCCACCTTTTTCGAAATACCTGCCCGAGAGGACCCCGTCCTCAATGTGTAGTTCCCCCAGGCTGGCCAGCACGTTGTTGTCATCATCAATCACCTCGATGGACTGACGTTTCATCGGCATACGGCGTAGTTTTGAGGTGTTGATCTGCACGTAGGCTATCCGGCCGTCGATCCGGCTGATGGTCCCCATCTCGTAGCTGGGGTTGAAGCCCATCCCCAGCCGGTCGGCAGCAGCCCTGAATCCCACCGTGACCACCCGTTTGAAGAAGTCCTGGCGTTGTTCCGGCCCCATAACCGCCTGTCTCGGCAACTTGGTCTCTAACCTGCGATCGTCGCTGTAGGATTTTACCAGTTCCACCTGCCCCTTGTTGTTCATGAAGGTTACATCAAGCCGCACTCGTGCCTTGAAGGTTGCCAGTTTCCGGGTCGGGTCCATGTTCATGGGGGACTCAAACGAGGTGAGGCTCTCGATGCGCGGTTCGATGATGTAGGTCTCTTGATCGGAGGCGTTCAAGAGTACCTTGGTAAACCGTTTGGTGGCGGCCAGTTGGCCCTGGATATCGTTCATCAGTTCATCGGTCATTGCTGGCGGCAGCTGCCGGGCGAACTTGGTGGTGAGGTCCTGCTTGAGGCCGATGGAGTCGAGATTTACCGGTTCAAGGGCCTGGGTAGTCACCTGCTGGGCCTCGGTGACATAGACCGGCTGCGGCGCCGTGGCGCATCCGAAGGCGGTGAGGAACAGCAGGGTAACGGTGAGGGCTGTGCAGAGACGGTGCATGACGATCCTCCGGTGCGTGTGATACCCCGGTCAGGGGAGGCCATTCTGGGCCATCAGGACGGTTGCAGTGGAGTCCGGGTCGAACAGGGCCGCCACCTGATGCAGTTGCCGCGCCTCCTGACTGCTGAAGCTGACCGGTTCACCGGCAAAGGCCAGTGCAAGCTTCGGTTCAAGTCTGCCAAGCAGGCGCTGTGCTACCCCGATCCGGTACAGGGCCGCTGCGGTCTTCTGCTCCTGGGCCGGTTCTTCTTTGATCTGGTAGGTCCCCTTGATCTGCTGGTACATGGTCCTGTAGACCGTATACTGCAGCCCCAGGTTATCCTTGTAGATCTTCAGCGAACTCAGCACCATTCTGATTCGGGGGAAGATCATGGCGGCGTTGTAGATCCCTTTTACCTTGCTGAACTCGGTCTTGATATTGGGCAGGGCCCGGACGCCGTTCACCACCGCGCAGCCGATCTTCACCATGGCGGCCATGGTGAAGTCGGCACCGGCCAGCGAGGCCGAGTAGACCTTGTTGGCCAGCTTGCCGTAGTTCTTCTCCATAGTGGCCATATCGGCGTTTTTTTCCTTCAGGGCGGCGGTTATGGCCTCGTCTTTAAGGGTCGGGTCCTTGCAGGCGGCCTTTTTCACCTCCTGCGGCGTATCCTCGCTGGCCTTGCGCAGAAATGCGTCGCACCTCGTGTAGCCTTCGGCGGTGAGGTTGATCTCCTCCTCCATCTGCAGCATCTCGTTTCGGTTGTTGGTCACCACACCATAGGCCATCAGGGGGTTGCGGTAGACGTAGTCGTTGATGGTGGTGGGGAGTTTTCGGCCACCCAACTCCCGGTAGTAGATATCACGGGTCTGCTCTTTGAAGAATGCGAGATCATCCTTGTTGATATCCTTGTTGAGCAGCGCCTCACGCTCCTTCAAGAAGAGGTAGAGGGCGCTGGTGGGACGGGGCCAGCCGGTGGCTGGGTCGATCTCCGTTGCCAGGGTAATCCCCTGCGATGAGGCGAAGGCCGATAGCCCCATCTTGAACAGGGTGACACCCGAGGGGACGCCGTAGAGGTCGTTGGGCCAGGTGTCCTGTTCGGAGAGGGGGGCATGGAGCAACACCCGGTTGGACAGCTTGATCGCTATGGCCGCCGACTCGAAGGAATCGAGAGACGCCATGACGGTGGGATTCATCGACTCCGCCGCGCATTCAATACCGGACATCCCGGTGGCGCAGCCGGACAGAGCGCCGACCATCATGGAGAACAGGGCAAACGTCAGGAGATGGGTCAGAAGGGGTCTCAATCTCAGCTGCATGGGGCCTCCCCGGCC
This sequence comes from Deltaproteobacteria bacterium, assembly GCA_021778115.1. GTDB lineage: Bacteria > Desulfobacterota > Desulfuromonadia > Geobacterales > Pseudopelobacteraceae > Trichlorobacter. The sequence continues at coordinate 5,998 of JAJYCS010000074.1, read as the reverse complement.
TTGGGCCACGATTATTTGAATATCACCTGGTTACCCTGGATCTCGGGGTTCCAGCGCTTCAGTTGCGGATCCTTGTCGAAGTTGTCCATCAGCAGGTCGACCAGGTCGCTGATCTTGCCGACATAATACAGATCCACCACCATGTTCCCCTTGCCGCGGTTCTTCTGACTGACGTTCTTCAGTCCCTTGATATCTTCACCCAGCAGTTTGAGCAACTTCCGCTCCAGACGGTAGTTGCCGGCGGTGGGGAGGATCAGCTCGAACCGGGCGCCGCGCCGTTCCTGGGTCAGGGTCTTGGTGTTCAGGGCAGCCACCACCTCCCTGGCAAAGGCCTTTCCGCCGGCGATGGCGGCCAGACGGATGGCGGCCTTGGCCTCGTCCTTGGAGGCGCGGGCGGCGCCGTCAGGGTTCCCTTCCCACATCAGGTCCCGGCTGGCCAGGCTGACCACCTTGCCGGTCATCATGGCCCGGTAGACATAGGCGCTGCCGCTGGGGGCCACGCTGACATCCACCTTCCCAAGCACCAACCATTCCCCCTTGTCGGCCAGCTGGTCGGCGATCTTGTTCATATGCTGCACCATCTTGTTGTAGTCGGCCTCTTCGGTGAGGGTCTGGTTCACCGCCTCATCGTCGGAGTCGATCACGGTGTACTCGGCAGCGGTCAGGCTGCGGCGTACCTCGGCACGGACGTTGTCAAGGATCATCGGGGCATCGCCGGTATCCATCTTGCCGGGGATGATCATCACCACGATGCGACGCTCTTCGTTTTTCCCGGTGACGGCCCCCTGGCGCTTCAGGTAGGCCCGCACCGCCTCCTCATTGATGGTAACCTTGACCTTGGCCGTCAGCTCCTTTTCGAAGATGCCGCTGACGCTGCTGTCAAGGATCTCCAGGTCTTTTATGTACTTGTCATCACCGGAGAGGTTGAGGGTGGCGGCCCGGTCCGGATAGACATCGCGCAGGTAGTGCTGCAGCGCCTGTTCGCGGGCCCGTTCTTCCGCCTTTTTCCGTGCGGTGTACTCGTCATCCGTCACCTTGACCTTGACGATCTCGGTGTAGGTGCGGACCTCAGCTGCCGCCAGAAGTGGCGTCAGGATGAGGCCCAGGGTGATCATGACCAGCAGGATGCGCTTCATGGGAAAATCCTCCTTCATGGACGATGGGATCGGTTATTGTCTCTTCCAGGTGCTGCGTGAACCCTCGGAACGGACCAGCCTGAGGGACCAGCCCAACTGCTTGCCCACCTTGTTGACCGCGCTCTTTACCTCGTCGCCTGATTTACCGCTGCGGATCTCAATGGTGGTTTTCCCCCCGCCTGATTCACGTTCGCGGATGTTCTCCAGGCCGGGAGTGGCCTGCAGGGCGCTCTTGAAGCTGTTGACCTCGTCCACGTCGGAAACGCCGTCCAGTACCACGATGTAGGAGCCGGCCCCCGATCGTTCACGTTTCCAGCTGGTCTTGATCGACTCCACCATCACCTGGCCGATCTTACGCCCCACATCCTTGGCGGCATGGTAGAGCGCCTCCTGGATGGTGCCGGCCTGGGAGGCGGACTCCGCATCCTTGCTGGCCACCACCCGGGAGGTGGTGGGATTGATCAGTTGGGCCCGCAGGAAGATCTTGGCGCTGCCGGCGTGGTGGCCTTCCCTGCCGATACCGACGGTCTGATAGTAGAGCACCAGATCGGCGTGGTACTTCAGGCCGTAGCGTGCGGCCTTGTTGGTATCGAGATCCATTTCGTGGGTCTCGGCCACCTGGATGGCGAACTGTTGGGCCGATGCCCGGTCGATCACGTCAAAGCCCTTATCGGTCAACACCTCGACGATGGCGCCGTAGGAGTTGTCGAAGAAGCCTTCCAGGTCACGGCGGGTCTGGCCCAGGGTCGCCCCTTGCGGGAGGTTGGGGTTGTAGAGCACCATGATACGCGGGTTGCCCATGGCGTCCTGCAGCAGCCCCAGCGCGTTGATCTCCTGTTCCAGGGCCTTCATGTTGACGTCGGCGGTCAGCTGCAGTTCATAGCCGGCCCCGGTGAACTCGGGCTCTCCCTGCTGCACCACCCTGGTCAGTTTCTGGGTCTTGCCCTTCAGGGCCGAGGCGATCTTTTGCCTGTTTTTGGCGATGGTCTCGTCATCGAGCAACTGCCTGACCGCCAGGTTCACGGCGTTGTTCAGGCCGCTGGCGACGGCGGCATCTTCAGAACTGCCCCGGCCGGTGGCGCTGAACTGGTCAGCGGAGGCCGCGCTGCACAGGATGACGGTGAGGAACAGCAACAGGGTGATGAGCCGGTACATGGGAACCTCCTACAGTTTTTTCCAGGTGCTGCGGGCGCCTTCAGCCCGGATCTTCTTCAGGGTCCACCCCAGTTCCCTGGCGGTACGGAGCACGTCGCGGTCAAGCAGATCGCGCTTTCCCTTGTAGCGGGCCTCGAAGGTGGTCTTGCCGCCGCCGGATTCAACCTCCTTGGCCTGACTGGCCAGGGGGAATTTCTCGAACATCTCGGTGAAGCTGGCGATCTGTTCCGGATCGTCCACGCCATCGATCACGATGGTGTAGAAGGCGCCGTTCTGCTGCATATCCATCCAGGCCTTCTGCAGCACGTTGATCATCGGGGCGACGATCTTTCTCCCCCCCTCGCGTCCCGCCTTTTCCAACGCCTCGTCAACGGTCTGGCCCATGCCGCTCTGTTCCACCTTCTTGCTGGTGATGATCTGGGAACGGGTGTTGTCGATCAGCTGGGTCTTGATGCTGAGCAGGACGCTCTTGCCGATGGCCCCTTCGCGGACCACGCCGCTCACGTTGTAGTAGAGGGTGTACTCGGCGTTGTACATAAGTCCGTATTTGGCGGCCTTGTTGAGATCCACATCTATCTCGTGGGTGTCGGCCACCTGCATGGCGAACCGCTCTGCCGTGGCCTTGTCCACCACCCGGAACTGCTTGTCGGTGAGGGCCTCAACAATGCCGTTGTAGATCTCTTCCGTGAACTCTTTGTCTTTGAAGATCTTGTCCTTGGATTTGTTGCTGAAGGCGACCAGGATACGGGGGTTACCCACGGCGGTACTCCCCTGGAGGATCTTGAGGATATCGCCCATATCCTCCTTGAGTACCCTGGTGTCGACGGTGGCCAGTACGGTGATGGAAACGCCGTCGGGGGTCTTCTGCTCCCCGGTGATCTTGTAGCTTTTGACATAGCCCTTGCTGTGGGAATAGATCTTGTCGTCCACCAGCGCCGAATCGATAACGGTGGTCTCTGACCTGACCAGGGTGCCGACCCCCTGTTCAACGGCGCGGCGGAGCGCGGTGGAAAGGGCCTGCTCCTTGCTGGGGCCTTCACCGGTTGCGGTAACGGTTGTGGTGCTGGCCGTTGCCGCAGTGACCGCCAGGAACAGGATCCCCAGGGTCAGTAACAGTACACGTCGCATGGTGGTGCCTCCTTTTAGCGTAGTTTCCAGGTGCTGCGATTCCCTTCCGAACGGATCTTGATCAGGGCCCAGCCGTTTTGCCCGGCGATCTGTAACAGGTCGCGGTCAAGTTGGTCGCGGCGGACCGTGCAGGTGATCTCGAAGGTGCTTTTACCACCCCCCGATTCAACCTCGCGGATGGAGGTGACGGTCCGGTTTTTTTCCAGGGCGGCCTGGAGCCGTTGTACCGTGAGGGGATTCCCCTCGATTACCACGATGACGGTCCGCTCGGCGGCGGTGGCTGCAGTCAGATAGCGGTCCAGAACGGCAGTCAGCTGTTCAGCGACCTTTTTGCCGGCGCCACGGGCCGCCTTATCAATGGCGTCATCCCGGGTGTACCCGGTTGAGGAGAGCTCAGCCGTCCTGGAGGTAAGCACCTGTGCCGTGGTGTTGTCCACGATCTGTGCAGTGACCCGTACCAGGGCGCCGATCCCCTTCTCGGGATCCTTGACCAGGGTTGTGGTCCTGAAATAGAGGGTATATTCGGCAAGAAATTTGAGGCCGACCGCAGCGGCCTTGTTCTGCAGGGGGTCTATGGCGTGGGTGGCGGCGATCTCCATGGATGCCTGTTCTGCGGTCTGCCGGTCCACCATCCGGTAGCCATGGGCGGTCAGGAACTCCAGGATGCCGTCGTAAACCTCGGCCTGGGCTGTCTGCTCAACGCCGTTGCCCCGGCTTACGGCGTGGATTACCAACAGACGCTCAGCGGGGCTGGCATGGGTCGTCGGCAGCAGCAGCAACTGCAGAACCAGCAGAGAACTCAGGATCTTCAGGAGCCGGACCGGCTTCACGGGTCACCTCGTGTATGGAGGGTGGTGTTCCTGTTTCGAGGGTATCAGCAAAAAACCGTTTTGCAAGCGGGTTACCAATCGTCCGAGGAACCACCGCCGTCGAAGTCGCCGCCACCGCCGCTGAAGCCGCCATCGCCACCCGAGGGGAAGTCGCCACCGCCGCCACCCCCAAAGAAGATGGTGGGGCCGCCTCCACCTCCCCCAAAACCGCCCCCCGGGGGGCCACCACCGGCTGCCGTGAGGAGACGCATGAGCAGACTGATCAGCAAGCCGGCCGCAGCGCCGAGGATGGCCAGGATGCCCAGTTTCCCTAAGGTCACGCCCAGGCCGAGACCGGCGGCCACCGGCAGCGCCACGCCACCGGTGAGGGCGCCGGCGGTGCGGGAGGTTGAGCCGGCTGCGGCCACGATCACAAGCCCCACCAGCAAGAGGATGAAAAAGAGGCCATGGCCTCGGGTGGCGTGGTGCTTTGCCGCGGAGCGGTCAGCCGGGGTGGCCTTGAATGCACCCTTGGTGGCGGCGATGATGGCATCCATGCCGGCGGTGACGCCGCCATCAAAATCACCCGCCCTGAACCTGGGCACCATCACGTCACGACTGATCCGGCTGGCGGTGATGTCCGGCAGGACTCCCTGCAGGCCGGTGCCCACCTCGATCCTAATCTTGTGCTCTTTTTTTGCCAAGATCATGATGACGCCGTTATCCCGCCCCTTCTGGCCTATCTTCCAGGCATCACCCACCTTGGTGGCAAAGGACTCGATGGTCTCATCCTGCAGTGAGGGGATCGTCAGTAGCACGATCTGGTTGCCGGTGGCCCGCTCGAAGGCGGCCAGCTTCTGCTCAAGGACCTGTGCCGCCGTTGGTGAGAGGAGGCCGGCATAGTCATTGATCCGCCCTTTCAGCATCGGCACCTCAAGGGCCTGTCCCAGCGTAACCCAGCAGAACATCAGAATGAGCATGAAGAGGGCGGTTTTCAGAATCGGGAGCCGCATGCGTGGCCTCGTCAACACGGTTGTCTCAGAATGTTACCTTGGGGGCTGCCGTGGCGCCTGCTTCTGCCTTGAACGGCTCCTTGCGTTTTAGGTGCAGTAATAGTGAATTGGTCATGCTGTTGGGGAAGGTGCGGATGCTGGTGTTGAACGTCTGCACTGCCCGGTTATACCGTTCGCGGGCCACGTTGATCCGGTTTTCGGTGCCTTCCAGTTGCTTTTGCAGATCGAGAAAATTCTGATTGGCCTTCAGATCGGGGTATTTTTCGGTAACCACCATCAGCCGTGAAAGGGCAGAGGAGATCTCACCCTGGTTCTGCTGAAACTTGTTGAGTGCCGCCGGATCGTTGATCACGTCTTTGCCAAGCTGCAGGGAACCGACCTTGGCGCGGGCCTCGGTGACCGCCTTCAGGGTGTCAGCCTCGTGTTTGGCATAGCCTTTCACCACTTCCACCAGGTTGGGGATCAGGTCATTGCGGCGCTGGTACGCGGATTCGACATTGCCCCAGGCAGCGGTCACCGCCTCTTCGTTGGCCTGCATGGTGTTGTAGCCGCAGCCGGGCAGAAGCCCCAGCAGTATGAGGATGAGAAGTGCAAGAATACCACGGCGCATACGAAAAACCTCCTTCAGGGTAGTGTGTTGTTTTAAAAATCAGTCAAATAGTTGTGGCTGGGGGTCGTTGGGGCGGAACCACCATTTCATGACCGCCAGGGCCAGGTTGCAAACCAAGGGGGTAATGTTTGCCAAGATGAGAGGTAT
>JAJYCS010000014.1 GCA_021778115.1 Deltaproteobacteria bacterium | reverse complement strand
GGATGAAGAGCAGCAAGAGCACCCCCAGGATCGGCAGAAAGGTCATCACGCTCAAAATGTTACTCATCGAATCTGCTCCTTTATACAGAATGCGAAACGGAACCTTACTTGAACAGGTAGTACGCGACGATAACGACCACGCTGAATGCCATGGTCCAAGCATAGTTGTAGATCTGGCCGGACTGGAGGTAGCGGACAACGCCACCGACCGCCATGACCGCCTGGGCAACACCGTTTACCACCCCATCCACCACCAGGACGTCGAACCCCTTCCAGAGGAAGTTGCCCAGAGCCTTGCAGGGGTTGACGATCATGAAGTCATACAGTTCATCGATATACCATTTGTTGTACACCGCGCGGTGCAGGGCCGGAAAGGCCGTGGTGAATTTCTTCGGCAGTTCGGGATTCACCAGATAGAGCAGAGCAGCAATGGATATACCGATCAGGGCGATCACCACGGAGCCGGCCATCATACCCCACTCTAGGGTGTGGCTATGCTGTTCTGGATGGGCATGTGCCAGCATGTAGGCGTTCGCATTGGCAAAGACCGGCTCGAGGTACTGCTCAATGTAGTTGGGCAACCCGCCGAACAGGTCGCCGATCAGCTTGGGAAGACCGAGATAACCGCCGGCGATGGAGAGAATCGCCAGGGCGATAAGCGGCATCACGATAACCATCGGAGACTCGTGGAGGTGCTTCTCCGCACCTTCCTTGATCCGGCAGGTACCGAAGAAGGTCATGAAAACCAGACGGAACATGTAGAAGGCGGTCAACAGTGCGGCACTGGCGCCCATCCCCCAAAGCAGGATGTTCAGATCACCGTGCAACGGGTTAGAGAATGCCTGCCAGAGGATCTCATCTTTGGAAAAGAAGCCGGAAAAGCCCGGGATACCGGCAATGGCTAGGGTGGCTATCAGAAAGGTCAGGAAGGTAAGGGGCATATGCTTCCTGAGGCCCCCCATGTTGCGCATGTCCTGCGCGTCATCATGTGAGTGGACATGATGCAGTGCGCCGTGCATGGAGTGGATGACCGCACCGGAACCGAGGAAGAGACAGGCCTTGAAGAAGGCGTGGGTCATCAGGTGGAAGATGCCGGCGGTGAAGGCGCCAACACCCATGGCCAGGAACATGTACCCCAGCTGGGAGACGGTGGAGTAGGCCAGTACCCGTTTGATGTCGTTCTGGGCGGTACCGATGGTGGCGGCGAACAGGGCGGTACAGCCACCCACCAGGGCAACCACGGTCATGGTCTCAGGGGAACGGATGAAGAGGAAGCTCATCCGGCCGATCATGTAGACACCGGCTGTCACCATGGTGGCTGCGTGGATCAGGGCGGAGACCGGGGTCGGGCCTTCCATGGCGTCAGGCAGCCAGGTATAGAGGGGGATCTGAGCAGACTTGCCGGTGGCCCCAAGGAAGAAACAGAGGGTGATGACGGTCACCACACCGCCAGTGGGAAGGAGGTTTGCGTTTTTTGCCAGTTCGGTGAACTGGATGGTCCAGATGTTGTGGGTCTGGCCAAACCACCAGAACAGGGTGAAGAGGCCCAGCAGAAAGCCGAAGTCACCAACCCGGTTCATGACGAACGCCTTTTTACCGGCATCACCTGCCGACTTCTTGTGAAAGTAGTAGCCGATCAAGAGATAGGAGCAGAGACCCACCCCCTCCCAGCCAACAAACATCAACAGAAGGTTGTTACCGGTTACCAGGAGCAGCATGGAGAACACGAAGAGGTTTAGGTAGGCAAAGAACCGGTAGAACCCTTCCTCACCATGCATATAGCCGATGGAGTAGACATGGATCAGAAAGCCGATCCCGGTCACCACCAGCAACATGAGGCAGGAGAGCGGGTCGATAAGGAAGGCTACGTCGGCGGTGAAATGCCCGGCGGTGATCCAGGTAAAGACCTTGACGTTAACCGATCGTTCCTCAGCAGGGAGTCCGATCAGGTTGAGGAAGGTCATGACGGAGACCACGAAGGAACAGAGCACCGCAAGGGCGCCAATGGAGCCGATGACCGTCTCGTTCTTGATCTTCTTCCCCAGGAGTCCGTTGATCAGAAAGCCGATCAGGGGGAACAGGGGTATGAGCCACACGTTGTCGAACATTGAGCTACTCCTTTATTTCATTCGGCTTATTCGTTGTACTGGTCAGCTCTACTGCCGGGCTGCCGCGTTACCACTTCATCAGGTTTGCATCGTCTATGTCGATCGACTCGCGGTTGTTGAAGAAGGCGATGAACAGCGCCAGGCCAACTGCAGCCTCGGCGGCGGCCACGGTCATGATGAAGAAGACGAATATCTGACCATCCAGATTACCCAACTGGCGCGACAGGGCGACGAAGGTCAGGTTGACGGCGTTCAGCATCAGCTCGATACACATGAAGACGACGATGGCGTTTTTGCGGGTAAGGACCCCAATGGTGCCGATAGAAAAGAGTACGGCACTGACAAGCAGGTAATTGGTCAGGTTATCCATTATCGTTACACCTCTAGGAGAGTTTTTTCTTTGCCAGGATCACGGCTCCCACCATGGCTGCAAGGAGCAGGATGGAGGTGATCTCGAACGGCAGCAGGAACTGGGTGAACATAACCGCGCCAATCAGCTCGGTGTGACCAATCTGCCGTATGGCCTCAACCGGGATCGGGTTCGCACACAGCTGGGAGACCTTCCCGTGGGTGACGACCAGACCGCTCAGGAGGAGAGTAACGATCCCGAGCACGGTACTGAGCGCAACCTTGTGGGTATGCTTTTTGTTGGCGTCAACACGGATGTTCAGCAGCATGATGGTAAACACGATCAATACCATGATGGCCCCGGCATAGACGATGATCTGGATGGCCGCCATGAATGGGGCGTCCAGCATGGCGTAGTAGGTAGCCAGGCAGAAGAAGGTCAGCACCAGGGAGAGCGCACTGTTGATCGGGTTCTTGCAGGTGACGACCAGCAGGGCCGAGACAACGGCCACGATGGTGACAATGGCGAAGAAGACGGATGTGATGTCCATGTACTGCGCTCCTTTATTTCTTTTCTAAGAGTCGTTCCTTGGTGAAGACAAAATCTTCGCGCCGGTAATTGGCAAGTTCGAATTCACCAGTCATCTTCAGTGCATCCACCGGACATGCCTCGACACAGTAGCCGCAGAAGATGCAGCGGAGGATGTCGATCTCGTATCGGGCTGCAAACTTGTCATGGTTGGCATCCTCACCGGCCTCAACGGTAATACACTTGGCAGGACAGACCGTGGGGCAGAGGTAACAGGCCACGCATTTTGCCTTGTCGTGGGAGACCTTCAGGGCGTGAAGGCCACGAAACCGCTCGGCGACCTTGGGGCGCTCATCTGGGTACATAAGGGTGACCGGCTTCTTGAACAGGTGCCCCAGGGTGATCTTCATTCCTTGTATGATCGGTGTAATCGGATTCGGCATGACGTCGTCCTTTGTATCGTTGTTCAGAGTATAAAGCTCAGAGATTAGCCAAAGAAGCTGTAGAAGCCGAAGTACCCGGCCAACGCGGTCAGGACGATCAGCACGAGGGCCAGGGGCAATAGCACCTTCCAGCCCAGTTTCATCAGTTGGTCATAGCGGTAGCGGGGAAGCGTGGCCCGCAGCCAGATGGCAATAAACATCAGGAAGTAGACCTTGAGGACAAAGTAGACCACGGACAGCAGGGGGTACTGACTGGTAAACGGTCCATCCCAGCCACCTAGAAACAGGGTGGTGGTAATGGCGCTGACAGTCACCATGTTGGCGTATTCCGCCATGAAGAACATGGCGTATTTCATGGATGAGTACTCGGTACAGAAGCCAGAGACCAGCTCCGACTCGCACTCGGGCAGGTCGAACGGTACCCGGTTGATCTCGGCCAGCGCGCAGATATAGAAGAGAATGCCGGCGACAAAGGTCATCGGGTTGCTCCAGATGAACCACCGGAGCCCTTCCTGGGCCTTGACGATTTCATGTAGGGAGAGAGAACCGGCCAACATAAAGACCGGGATGATGGCCAGACCGGCGGCCAATTCGTACGAGATCATCTGCGCTGAAGAACGGAGTCCACCCAGGAGGGAATACTTGCTGTTGGAGGCCCAACCGGCAAGGACGATACCGTAGATGCCGAGGCCAGCCATGGCCAGGATATACAGGACCCCGACGTTCAGGTCGAAGACCCTGCCGATGGTGGTATCGTAATAACCGGCGATCTGCAGCGGTACCTTGTAGCCCATGACCTCGATGGTACCGCCGAACGGAATGGCGGCAAAGGTGATGAATGCCGGCACCAAGGCGATGAGCGGGGCGATCAGATAGGCGAATGTACTGGCATTAGCCGGGATGATCTCCTCCTTGAAGAAGAGCTTCAGTCCGTCGGCAATCGGTTGGAGCAGCCCTTTAGGGCCGACCCGGTTCGGTCCGATCCGTACCTGCATGAAGCCGATCAGCTTCCGTTCGGCGTAGGTGGCGTAGGCCACGGTCAACAGCACGAACACGAACGCAGCCAGCACCTTCGCAACCATGGCGATGTAATAATACAGTGGCAGTCCAAGAATCACGGTGTCCATCGGTCCCTCTTTCCTTCTCTGGTAGCGTTAAGAGTCCAGAATCTCGTTACTTCGACACGGTTACACTGGTGACGCCTGCGCCGGACCATACCTGATTGACGGCAAAGTGGTAGGGGGCGAAGGCCACCCCTTCAGGCAGCCGCGAACTGACACGAGCCTTCAGGGTGATGGCGCCGCTGTTGGAGGTCACCGTTACCGCAACGCCGTCCGCGATCTGGATCCGGCCTGCGTCGGCACAGGAGAGCTCGATGTACCCCTCGGGACAGGCAGCGACGGTCCCCTCACCGTACTGGGACAGGGTACCGCAGTGGTAGAGGGCGGCGCCAGTCAACAGGGCAATCTTGCCTGACTCCAGGATGGCGGCGGGAGGGGCTATCGGCATAACCAGGGCCGGTGACACCGCAACCGACGCAAAGTGCCCGTCAGCCCCCAGGGCGGCATAGTCGATACCGGCGTATGCGGCGATCTGGGCAAAGACCGCAGCGGGGGTTGCCGGCGCCTGGCCGCCCAAGGCAGCGATAAGGTCACCGTAGACCCTGAACTCGGGGCGGCTCTGCCCCACCGGATGGATGGCCGGCAGCAGCTTCTGGACCCGGCGGTCCGTGGCGGTAACGGTGCCTTCCTTCTCGGCGTAGGAGCAGACCGGCAGGATTAGATCGGCCATTTGGGCGGTCTCGGTCAGGAACAGGTCTGCCACCACCAGGAACTCGACCTTGTCCAAGGCAGCCTTCACCTTGGCGTGGTCAGGATAGGAAACCAGCGGATTCTCTCCGGCCAGCAGCAGGGTTGTGATACTGCCGTCAGCGCAGCCGGCGAGGATCTGACGGGCGTCCTTGCCGCCCGCTTGCGGGAAGAAGCCGGTATCAACGGCGCCCTGGCTGTTGTTCTTCTCCTGCAGCACCAGCAGACCGGAACCGTCCTTGCCCAGTTTACCGGCCAGGATGGCCAGGTTTGCAGCGGCATGGGCCAGCTGGGCATCATGGCCAGGATAGGCGAGCCCGACCGGGAAGATGATCAGCGCTTTTTCTGCAGCGGCGTAGGTGCGAGCCAGCTGCTTGATGGCATCGGCGCTCACGCCGCACTGGGGCGCCACCTGCTCAGGCGTGAAGGCGGCCAGCCCGGCCGTCAACTCGGCATAGCCCGGCACTGATGCTGCAGCTGCGGCTAGATTTTCATCCATCAGGACCTTTGCCAGGGCGTTCAGGAGGGCAACTTCGCTACCCGGCTTGTGCAGCAGGGTGGTCGTCCTGGGCAGTTTGCCGAGTTTACCCCGCTTGTCGGAGAGGATCTGGAGGTTTACCCCTTTGTTCTTGACCGCCATGTTGATCTCAAAGCCCACCACCGGGTGGGTCTCATAGGCGTCACTCTTGATCACCAGGAGCAGGTCGCTCTTCTGGATGTCAAGGATCGAGGATGGGGCGGCAGCAACGCCCAAGCTCTTTGCCAGGCCTTCGGTCAATGCCGCATGGGCATAACCGGCGGAATGGTCGATATTGGCGCTCCCCACCTGCTCCGTCATCAGCTGTTTAAGGAGCATCAGCTCTTCATTGGTCATGCGGGGTGTGGCTAGGGCAGCAGCGTTGTTAGCAGCACCCTTCAGCCTATCCACAAGCAGCGCCATCGCCTCATCCCAACCAGCTTCCATCAGTTGGCCGTTCTTACGGATAAGCGGCGTGGTCAGCCGTTTTTCGGAGGAGATAAACTGGTAGCCGAAACGGCCGCGCACACAGAGCTGACCGTTGTGAAAGCCCTGATTCTCGTCATACACGGTGGTCAGCACCTTGTTGTCCCTGACTCCCAAGGTCACGCTGCAGCCGGTACCGCAGTACCCGCAGACCGAGCTCTTCTTAGTCAGGGCCCAGAAACGGGACTTGAACTTGAAGGGACGGGCCAGCAGGGCGCCCACCGGGCAGACCGAGATACAAGAACCGCAGAACTCACAACTCAAGGGCCCGTCGAATTCGGTCCCGATCTTTGTCTCGATGCCGCGGTTGATAAAGGTAAGTGCACCGCGGGAGACGATCTCGTCACAGATCCGCACGCACTTGCCGCACAGCACGCACCGATTCTGGTCACGCTCGATCAGTGGGTTATTGTAATCGATCTCGTGGTGGAATTTCTCATCACTCAGGCGATTGACGTTTACCTTGTGGTCATAGGCCAGGTTCTGCAGGTCGCAGTCCCCACCCTTGTCGCAGACCGGGCAATCCAACGGATGATTCAGGAGGAGGAGTTCCAATACCAGTTTACGGGCCTTCTCAACCGGCGGTGTGCTGGTACGAACGATCATTCCCTCGGTGACTGGCGTGGTGCAGGCCGGAATCAGCCGGCCCCTCATCTGCTCCACCTCCACCAGACACATCCGGCAGGCGCCGAACGGCTTTAGCTTCTTGTCGTGGCAAAGGATCGGAATGTTGATGCCGGCCGCCTTGGCGGCGTCGTAGATGGTTGCATCCTTCTCAACCTGAACCTGCTTGTCGTCTATCGTCAGAGTGACCATCAAAGACCTCGATTGCTGGAATTAAACGTGGGTACCGTGACTACTCGATCGCCATGAAACGGCAGGCGTCATAACAGGATTTGCACTTGGTGCACTTTTCCTTGTCCAGGTAGGCGATCTGCCCCTTCTCCCAGACAATGGCATCCACCGGACAGGCCTTCTTGCAGGCGCCACACTTGACGCATTTCTCCTCCACCACCTGCCAGAGCAGCAGTTCCTTGCAGGAGTTGGAGGGACAGCGCTTATTCGTGATGTGGGCCTCATACTCATCCCTGAAGTAGCGGATCGTGGAGAGCACCGGGTTCGGCGCCGTCTGGCCCAGACCGCAGAGTGAGGCCTGTTTGATGGTGGTGCCAAGATCGATCAAAGTCTCGATATCACCTTCACGGCCGTTCCCCTCGGTGATCCGGATCAGGATGTCCAGCATCGCCTTCAGACCGATCCGGCAGGGTACGCACTTACCGCAGGATTCCATACGGGTGAAGGTAAGGAAGAACTTGGAGACGTCCACCATACAGGTGGTCTCATCCATGACCACCAGCCCGCCGGAGCCCATCATGGCGCCGGCCTTGATCAGGGAGTCGTAATCGACCGGGGTATCAAGGATCTCACCGGGGATACAGCCGCCGGAAGGGCCGCCGGCCTGCACCGCCTTGAACTTGCGGTTATTGAGGATGCCACCGCAGACGTCGTAGATGACCGAGCGGACGGTCATCCCTGCCGGCACTTCCACCAGACCGGTATGCTTGACCTTGCCGGTAACGGCGAAGATCTTGGTCCCCTTGGTGGTATCGGTGCCGATGGCGGCATACCAATCAGAGCCGTTGTTGATAATATGCCGGACGTTGGCAAAGGTCTCGACGTTGTTTATGTTTGAAGGATTTTGCCAGAGGCCCTTCACTGCGGGGAACGGCGGACGGGGGCGGGGCATGCCGCGCTCACCCTCGATGGAGGCCATCAACGCGGTTTCTTCACCGCAGACGAAGGCGCCGGCGCCCTTCTTGATCCGCATGTCGTACTCAAAGCCGAGTCCCATGCAGTTCTTGCCCAGATAGCCTTTCTCGTAGCAGGTGTCGATCGCCTTTTGGAGGCGGTCGATGGCCAGCGGATACTCGGCCCGGACGTAGACATACCCGAATTGGGCACCGATGGCGTAACCGGCGATCATCATCCCTTCGATCACGCAGTAGGGGTCCCCCTCCAAGATCGAACGGTCCATAAAGGCGCCGGGATCCCCTTCATCGGCGTTACAGATGATATACTTGTGATGACCGGGCGAGGCGGCGCAGAAGGACCACTTCATACCGGTGGGGAAGCCGCCGCCCCCACGACCGCGCAGGCCTGATTTTTTGACCTCTTCGATCACCTCGGCCGGCTTCATGGCCGTAATGCACTTCTCAATGGCCTTAAAACCGTTGGTAGCCAGATAGGCATCCAATGATTCGGCATCGATATGACCACAGCCGGACATAACCACACGGCGCTGGGCATCGACGAACTGGTTGTAATACGGTTTCGCCTTCCGCTTCTCCAAGGGCTCACCCTTGAGAATATGCTCATCCACCAGCTGGGCGACCTCTTCTGGCTGGACGAAATCGTAGGTAACACACCCCTTCTCATCGACGATGTCAACCAGCACATCGTTGGCGCAGAGGCCACGGCAACCGGTCTTGACGATATCACAGCGCTTGCCGACGGTGGCAACCACCCCTTTTTCGGCGAGGACACGATTAAACTCCGCCTCAACCTTCTTGGCTCCGGCGGAGATGCCGCCCGTTCCTTGGCAGATCAATATCTTGATAGCTTCAGCCATATGTTCTGTCCCCTGACGAACGCCCCGTAGCTAGAGCGGGAGCGAAGAATATTCCTTGACGATCTCATCAACCTTCTGGACGGTCATCTTGCCGTAGGTCTCATCGTTGACCATGGCCAGGGGTGCCATACCACATGCCCCGAGGCAGGCCACCAGTTCGAAGGTGAACCGTTTGTCCGGAGTGGTCTCGGCATGGCCGATGCCGATCCGCTCATGGAAGGTCTCCCGAATCCGCTCAGCCCCTAGGACGTGGCAGGCGGTACCCATACAAACCCGGATGATGTACTTGCCGCGTGGCTTGAGGTGGAACTGGGCGTAAAAGGTGAGCACACCATAGATCTGGCTTGGGTAGACATTCAGACGGTCGGCGATCAGTTCCACGGCCGCCTTGGGGATGTACCCATATTCATCCTGAACCCCCTGCAGGACCGGCATCAGATTGCCGGGGATATCCTTATATCGCTCAATCACCTGTTCCGCTTTGGTCGGATCAAACGGCGACTCTTCTTGCATCTCGGTCTGTGTCGTGTCAGCAACCGCTTCGCTCATCGGCGGCGTCTCCTTTTCCGGTCTCAGGTTAGCGGTCAATCTCGCCCAGTACCACGTCCATGGTACCGATCACGGCCACCAGGTCGGCGATCATGGCGCCCTTCGTCATCTTCTCAATGGCCTGCAGGTTGACGAATGAAGGGGGACGGACACGCATCCGGTAGGGCTTTGCACTCCCGTCACTGACGATGTAGTAGCCCAGCTCGCCCTTGGGGTTTTCAATGGAGACGAAGACCTCCCCCTCGGGCACCGGATAACCTTCGCTGGCGATCTTGAAGTGATGAATCAGCCCTTCGATGGAGTTGTAGACGGACTCCTTGGGTGGATAGCAGACCTGCGGCGCATCGGCCAGCACCGGCCCCGGTTTCAGCTCGGCCAGGGCCTGCTCGATGATCTTGCAGGACTCACGCATCTCAACGATACGGACCTTGTACCGGTCGTAGGTATCACAGTTCGTGCCGGTCGGGACCTTGAACTGGTACTTTTCATAGCCGCAGTACGGGATATCGCGGCGCAGGTCGAAATCGACCCCGGAACCGCGCAGGGCAGGCCCGGTGATGCCGAAGTCGGTGGCGTCCTCAGCGGAGATGACCCCGTTGCCGATGGTCCGCTTGCGCCAGATCGGGTTATTGGTCAACAGCCCTTCATAGGTATCCAGATAGCCCGGCATGGATGCAACAAAATCACGCACCTTCTTCTCGAACTCGGGAGGGACATCCTGGGAAAGGCCGCCGGCGCGGAAGAAGTTGGAGGTCATCCGGGCGCCGGAGATCAATTCGTAGGTTTCCATGATCACTTCACGCTCGCGGAAGGCGTAGATGAAGACGGTCATGGCGCCGATATCCAGGGCGTGAGTTGCCAGCCAGACCAAGTGGGACTGCAGGCGGGCCATCTCGTTCATGATCACCCGGATCACCCGGGCCCGCTCCGGCACCTCGATACCGAGCAGTTTTTCGACGGTCAGGATATAGCCCAGGTTGTTGGCCATGGGGGCCAGGTAGTCCATCCGGTCGGTCAGGGGAAGGGTCTGATGATAGGTGCGGTATTCAGACAACTTTTCAACACCACGGTGCAGATAGCCGATAACCGGATCCACCTTGACGATGGTCTCGCCGTCCAACTCGACAACCAGCTGCAGAACGCCGTGAGTACTGGGATGCTGGGGGCCCATGTTAACGGTCATGATCTCTGTGTTCGCCATGTATCGCCTCGTTACTCGTTAGATAGTCAGCTCAAAATCAGGACAGTCGGCCCTTGTACGGCTCGCGGCCAGGCCCTTGCAGCGGGTAATCCTTCCGCAGCGGGTGACCGACCCAATCATCCGTCATCAAGATGCGCCGGAGGTCCGGGTGTTTGTCAAAGGTGATCCCGAACAGGTCATACACCTCCCGCTCCAGCCAGCCGGCCGATGCGAACACCTGCGTGGCGCTCCCGATACGGCAGTCCGCCTCGCTGACCGGCGCCTTGATCCTGATGCGATCCTTGTGTGCCACCGAGGTCAGCTGATAGACCATCATGAACCGGTCATCCAGCTTGCCCAGATAATCGACCGCGGTCACGTCGGTCAGCATTGAGAAGGCGCACTCCTTCTTCAAAAAGGAGAGCACGGGGATGATCTCCTCCTTCTTCACCGTGACGATCCAGTCGCCACGATCCTGTTTCACCTCCAGGATGGAGGCGGCGAACTTGCCCTGCAGCTTTTCAACGGCGCGATTTGTGTCTGCCATAGCGTCGAAACCTTTTCAGACCGAAGTAGTGTTATAAAAACAAAAAAATCAACCCTAGGCGACGGAGACCCGCTCACCCAGACCGAAGGCGGCGCCAAAGGAGTTGCGTTCGTTCATGATCTTGTCCTGCAGCTTGAGGATGCCGTACAGCAACGCCTCGGGGCGGGGGGGACAGCCGGGCACGTAGACATCCACCGGCAGCGCCTCATCGATACCCTGCACCACGCTGTAGGTGTCGAAGATACCGCCGGAGCAGGCGCAGGCGCCCATGGCGATCACCCACTTGGGCTCAGGCATCTGCTCATAGACCGTCTTGATGACCGGCAGCATCTTCTTGGTCACCGTGCCGGCGATAATGATGCAGTCGGATTGACGCGGTGAGGCGCGGAAAATGATCCCGAAGCGGTCGAGGTCGTGGTGGGAGGCGCCAGCCGCCATCATCTCAATGGCGCAGCAGGCCAGACCGAAGGTCATCGGCCAGATGGACGACTTCCGGGTCCAGTTGACCAGCTTGTCAAGGGAGGTCACAATGATATTGTCACCGAGGGGCTGATTTACTCCCATTCCAGTGCTCCTTTTTTCCAGACATAGATATAACCGACAAACAGGATGATGATAAACAGCCCCATCTCCACCAGCCCGAACAGGCCCAGCTTCTTGTAGAGGATGGCCCAGGGGTAGAGAAAGACCGCTTCAATATCGAACAGGATAAACAGCATGGCGATCAGATAGAACTTGATCGAAAACCGCTCACGGGCGGTGCCCACCGGGTCGATACCGCACTCGTACGGCGCCACCTTCACCGGTGTCACCTTCTTCTCGCCGATCAGCGACGAGAGCACAACGGAGCCAAGGCCGAAGGCAATTGCCACGCCCAGCAGGACGATAATAGGCAGATAGGTTCCAAGCATCTGTTACAACCTCCCCGATCTGATAAATCAAATAGTTACGAAGTATACTGTATACAAAACGCACCAAACCTATTTCATTTCGCGGCAGGTTGTCAAGCACTTTTTCCCCCATCCACGCAATCTCCGCTACACCAGTTTCACCGTTATCGCTCCACGGAGCGTCCTGCCGGCTGGGGGCATTAGACAGCCGTCACGGGCGCCGAGAAGCGATTGACAAACCGGTCGGCCACCGGTACAAGACGGGGGCATTCCGATACGAATCAGGAGGTCAGCCATGCTCCATGCCCGTTCCCGTGAACTCTTCACCACGGCCAAACAGATCATCCCCGGCGGGGTCAACAGTCCGGTCAGGGCCTTCAAATCGGTGGGCGCCGACCCGATTTTTATCAAACAGGCAGCCGGCAGCCATATCTTTGATGAAGACGGCAACAACTATATCGACTATGTCGGTTCCTGGGGTCCGATGATCCTCGGCCACTGTCACCCCCAGGTTGTAGCAGCGGTCAAACGCTGCCTGGAGAGCGGCTCGAGCTTCGGCGCCCCCACCGAGCTGGAGATCACCCTTGCCCAGATGGTGATCGACGCCGTCCCCTCCATCGAGATGGTCCGGATGGTCAGCTCCGGCACCGAGGCGACCATGAGCGCCATTCGACTTGCCCGCGGCTATACCGGCCGCGACACGATCCTCAAGTTCTCCGGCTGCTACCACGGTCACGCCGACTCCCTGCTGGTCAAGGCCGGCTCAGGCGCCGCCACCTTCGGCGTGCCCGATTCCCCCGGCGTCCCGGCAGACTTCGCCAAGCATACCCTGACTGCAGAATACAACAGCCTCGATTCGGTAAAAAAACTGGTCACCGACCATCCGGGCCAGATCGCCTGCATCATCCTGGAACCGGTGGCCGGCAACATGGGGACCATCCCGCCCCGCCCCGGCTTTCTCGAAGGGCTGCGAGAACTGTGCAGCAATGAAGGGATCATCCTCATATTTGACGAGGTGATGTCCGGCTTTCGCGTTGCCTACGGCGGCGCCCAGGAGGTCTACGGCGTCACCCCGGACATGACCACCCTGGGCAAGATCATCGGCGGTGGGCTGCCGGTGGGGGCCTTTGGCGGCAAACGCGAGATCATGGAACAACTCTCCCCCTCCGGTGGCATCTATCAGGCTGGGACACTCTCCGGCAACCCCCTGGCCATGACCGCCGGCATTGAGACCCTGAAACTCCTCCGGCAGCCAGGTTTCTACCAGAAACTGGAAGACAAGGCGGCAGCCCTCGCCACGGGAATTGCCAAGGCGGCCAAGACGGCCGGTTACCCCCTGTTCACCACCAGAGTGGGCAGCATGTTCTGCGCCTTCTTCACCGCCGAAGAGGTGTATGACTGGGGAACTGCCGCGGCCTGCGACACCCGCGCCTTTGCCGCCTACTTCAAGGCGATGTTGGATGAGGGGGTCTATCTGGCCCCCTCACAATTCGAGACCGCTTTCATCTCCAGCAGCCACAGCCAAGCCGATATCGACGCCACCGTCGCGGCAGCCGCCAGATGTTTCAGGCTGATCGTCTGATCATCAAGTGGGTTGACAGGATTCTATCGTTCATGATATGTGAGACAGGTTTTGTATACAATTAAGACCGGCCCGGGGGAAAAGTGAGCGAACTTCGTGATCTTTTTCGTAATCTCGGCATGGTCTCCAGTATGGGGATCTCGGTGGCCCTGGCCATCGGCATCGGGGTCTGGTTCGGCCTGACAATGGACCGCTGGTTTAACAGCAGCCCCTGGTTCTTCTGGATATTCACGGTAATCGGCATAGCTGCCGGTTTCAAAAATGTCTACGTCATCACCCACCGGGAGATCGGCAAATTGAACCGTGATCAGACCCAATGAGGACAATCTCCTTCGGGTGGTGGTCATCGGGAGCAGCACCCTGGCACTGGTGCTGTCGCTGGCCAGCCTGTTTCTGTTCAGCCGCCCCATGGGACTCGGCATCGCTGCCGGCGCCGGTATCGCGGTCGTCAATTTTATCTGGCAGCGCAGTATCATGCAGCGGGCCCTCGGGTTGCAGCTCCATCGCCCTGCCGCCTATGTCGTCATCCGTTATCTGCTGCGCCTAGGCCTGACAGCCATCCTGCTTTACTGGATTCTCACCTCCGGCCTGTTTTCACTCGCCGGCCTCCTGGTGGGTCTCTCGGTGGTAGTTATCATGATTGTACTCTGTACCGTGTACTTTACGCTGCATCTAAGGTAGTGAACGATAAAGGAGATTGATCAATGGTTGAACCGCTGTTGTTCCTGAAGGTAATCAGCAGTCAGCTCGCGGAGATGCTGCATATCGGCGAGGCCGCCGCCAACGCAATTGTCTACACCTGGCTGATCATCGCGCTGCTGTTGATCCTCTCAAAGCTCGCCACCGGCAGCATGCAGCTGGTACCAGGCGGGATGCAGAACTTCATGGAGGTGGTGCTCGACGGCATCGAAAACATGATCGTCGAGACCATGGGGGAGCACGGCCGTCCCTTCTTCCCGCTGGTGGCAACCCTTGCCCTCTTCATCCTGGTATCCAACCTGATCGGCCTGATCCCCGGCTTTTACCCCCCCACCGCCAACATCAACACCACGGCTGCCTGTGCCATTATCGTCTTCCTCTCCACCCACGTGGTCGGTATCAAGCACCATGGCTTTCACTACCTGAAACACTTCCTCGGACCTATCTGGTGGCTGGCCCCGATCATGTTCTTTATCGAGGTGATCGGCCATCTTTCCCGTCCGGTCTCGTTGACGCTGCGTCTTTTCGGCAATATGAACGGTCACGAGCTGGTGCTGATGATCTTCTTCGGCCTGGCG
Organism: Deltaproteobacteria bacterium; assembly: GCA_021778115.1. Lineage (GTDB taxonomy): Bacteria > Desulfobacterota > Desulfuromonadia > Geobacterales > Pseudopelobacteraceae > Trichlorobacter. The sequence goes on along the minus strand of JAJYCS010000014.1, from coordinate 27,155 downwards.
CCGTTCCTGGTACCGCTGCCGATGATGCTGATGGGCGTGCTGGTCTCCTTCATCCAGGCCTTCGTCTTCATGCTGCTGGCCATGATCTACATCCAGGGTTCCCTGGAAGAGGCCCACTAACCACCAAACCTATTAACTCCTATACCGTTTAGGAGCATACACCACACGGAGGTAGTACAAATGAGCTTTTTCACCATGTGTATCCTGGCAGCAGGCATCGGTATGGCACTGGGCACCATCGGCACCGGTCTGGGTCAAGGTTTCGCCGTCAGCCGCGCCGTTGAAGGCGTCTCCCGCAACCCCGGCGCTTCCGGCAAGATCCTGACCACCATGATGATCGGTCTGGCCATGATCGAGTCCCTGGCGATCTACGCCCTGGTTGTCTCCCTGATCATCCTCTACGCAAACCCCTACAAAGAGGTTGCCATGAAGGCCCTGGAGACGGTGGCAAAGTAACGCCATCCCAGCTCAAAAGACGCGCAAACAACACGAGGCGGCCGGGTTACCGGTCGCCTCGTGTTGTTTCAGGATGAAAGGTTTTCAGGGGGTCGGAGAATCCTGGGCGCGCACTGCCACCGGACGGGAACAGCGGCTCAGCATCACCACGCCATCTTTCCGCCGCATGAACAGCCGTGCACCGTAACGGTACTCAATCCCACGCTGCACCGTCTGATCCAGATACGGCGTCACGCCATGGCCAATCACCAGCGGCATCGGCGGCAACGGCCCCGCGCCGGTGGTCCGGTACAGGAGATAGCCGAGGAATACGGAGCCGGACGGGATCGGACCGGTAATCGTAAGCCGGATCATACCGCCGAAGACCGGGGTAGCGGTCACAACCGGCGCCGCAACGGCTGGCACAACCAACACCTGCAGGCTCTCAGCCGGCTCGCCGATCGCACCGTCACGGTCAACGGCCACCAATCGGTACTGATAACGTTTGCCACTATGGACGCCGGCATCCAGCAACGTCACCTGCCCTCCTTGCATGATTGCCGGGGCGGGAAATGCAGGGTCAACCTTCAGCAAGGAGAGGTAATCCGCGGGTGAGCTGCCGCAGAGCCCCGGTTCATCGGGATTGAGTTCCCGTCGCTGCACCTGGATTATCACCGGTTCGCGCAACGCCCTGCCGGCACGGTCCTTGGCAGGCAGGGCAAAGGAGAGTTGCAGGCGGTCCCCCAGCTGCTGCACTTGCACCTGCTGCGGCGCCTCGGGGACCAGCAGGTCAGGATAAATGAGCGGCCCCTTCCTGCCGCAGGCGGCCAGGAGAACAGCACTGGTCATGATCAGGAGCGGTACTGCAGCCGATCGACTCCTCCCCATCCTATTTCCCCTCCCGGCAGCGCCGGATCTCCGCCTCTACCCGGTTACGAGCCGTACCACCGGTTACATTCCGGGCATTGACGCTGGCCTCAACCGTTATGGCGGCAAAGATATCATCGCAAAAATAGGGCGAAAACAGTTGCCACTCCGCCAGGGAGAGATCGGTGATCTCCATCTCGTTCTCGACACAGTAGGCCACCGCCTTACCCACCGCCTCATGGGCGTCACGGAACGGCAGCCCCTTGCGGACCAGATAGTCGGCCACATCGGTAGCCGTGGAAAATCCCTGTCCGGCAGCCTTGGCCATGACAGCGGCATGCACCCGCATCTCCTTCACCATGTCGGCGAAGATCTTCAGACTGCCCTTTACCGTGTCAATGGTGTCAAAGAGCGGTTCCTTATCCTCCTGCATATCCTTGTTGTAGGCAAGGGGCAGCGCCTTCATCACGGTCAACAGGGCCATCAGGTTGCCATAGACGCGGCCGGTCTTGCCCCGCACCAGCTCCGGCACGTCAGGGTTCTTCTTCTGCGGCATGATCGAGGAGCCGGTGCAGAAACCGTCGGACAGCTCCACAAACCGAAAGGCGCTGGTGGACCAGAGGATCAGTTCTTCGGAAAAACGCGACAGGTGCATCATCAGGATCGAAGAGGCCGCCAGGAACTCCAGGGCAAAATCACGGTCGGAGACCGAATCCAGTGAGTTGCGGGTCACGGCCGGAAAGTCGAGATGTTCCGCCACGTACTCACGGTCAATCGGGAACGTAGTACCGGCCAGCGCACCCGCCCCCAGCGGCATGACATTCACCCGTTTGCAACAGTCCTCCATCCTCCCCTTGTCCCGCTTGAACATCTCCACGTACGCCAGCAGATGGTGGGAGAACAGGATCGGTTGGGCCGACTGCAGATGGGTGAAACCGGGCATCACCACGTCAAGATTGGCCTCCGCCTGATTGAGCAGGGCATCAACCAGCATATCAAGATAGGCCACCACCTCCACGATCTCGTCCCGCAGGTAGAGCCGTATATCAAGCGCCACCTGATCGTTGCGGGAGCGACCGGTGTGCAGCCGCTTGCCAGCCTCGCCGATCTTCTGGGAAAGCCGGGCCTCGATATTCATATGGATATCTTCCAGCCCCACCGAAAAATCGAACTGACCGGCCTCGATCTGCTGCAGGATATCCAGCAGGCCGTTCACGATCTTGTCCACATCCTCCTGCGGGATGATCCCCTGACGCCCCAGCATCCGCGCATGGGCAACCGAACCACGGATATCCTGGTGGTAGAGCCGTTTATCAAACTCGATGGAGGCGGTGAACTCCTCCACAAACTTGTCGGTGGGCTGGGTAAAACGTCCGCCCCAAAGCTTATCTTCAGACATGGAACTGATCTCCTTCTCTCAATTTTGCGTCCCGACACCAAGCCAGTAGCCCTCTGCCGGTTCCATGGCCGACACCTTCTCCCACGTGCCGGACGGCGCCAGGGCCATGATGCTGTGCACCTTAAGCGGCACCCGGGAGCTGCGCGGGTCGAGTTCGTGCTGCAGCGGCAGATTAAAATAGAGCAGCCGGGTGCCACTGCCAAAACGCAGGCGGCAGACCGGCGCACCGTCGAAGTCATCGGTTGCGAACTCCGGGAACTTGACCTTGGCCAGGCGATGACGCTGGTTGATCACCACCGCGGCATGGCCAAAGCCATGCGGCACCAACCGGCCGTCCAGCAGCGTCTCATCGGAGGCATTGCCAAAGACGGTGACCGTCTCGCGCACGCCGGGCAGGTCCTCGAGGTACTCCCCATAACAACCGCTGACCACATCGCGGTACGCCTTATGCTCCGGCTTGGGGTTGCATTGGATCACGAACAGAGCGTCCAGCCCCTGACGGGTGCTGAAGTACAGCTGGTTGGCGTGGTCAATGATCTGCTTGATGTTGGACTGGTACAGGCTCCGATACAGATAATCAAGGCAGATAATGGCCATGAAGTTAAAACAGGACGGCCGACTGCGCAGCAGGTAGAAGTGGCGTCCGCGGTACAGGTCGTGCTCGGTATCGATGAACTCCTCACCATGAAATGGATGGCTCTTGGCCTCCAGAAAGACCCGTAACCGGCCATCAGCCTCCTTGATCAGGATGGCACACCAGTTTACCGGCATCTCCAGCACGTCACCGGCATCGATGTCGTTGTCAACCAGGGTGATCGCCTCCGCGTTGTCATCACGGAAACGTTCTAAGAATTGACGGTACTCCCGTAGCGACAGATGCTCGATACCGATCATGGTGACCGTGTTGGGCCGGAAGTCGGTTCTCACCCTATCCAGCAGGTCATCAAAACGGTTGACCGGCAGCGATGACTCGGGAAACAGCAGAAAGTGCAACTTCTTGAGGTTACCTTCCCCCCTGCTCACCAGCTCCAGCACTGATCGAATAGCGGACCAGCGTTGTTCCTGCTCGGCCGCAAGAGCCCCCCCGGCGGTATGCAGATGGTTGGGCAGCTGGGCGATCAGGCAGTGCAGATGATGCCCCAGCGGGAACTGCAGGTTGACCTTCTGTTCGATAATCTCCGGCATGGCCTTTCCTCACCCCGCGACGGAGGGAAAGGCGTCCGGAAAGACCTTCCCCAGGATATGCCGGGTCCCTTCCGGCATCGGGTAGTGAAGTAATTCCTGATGGGGCACCCACTGCACCTCTGCCACTTCATCCTGATTGTGTTCAACCTTGGCATGCAACGGACGGCACCGGTAAAACAGGATAATGTAGTGACAGTTGTCCTCCCCCGGCGTGACATGCTCAAAGACATCGATCAGGGGGCCGGGTTCCACATCCAGGCCGACCTCCTCATCGACCTCCCGCTTGAGCGCCGCCACTATCGGCTCTCCCAGGTCGATCTGTCCGCCGGGCATGACCCACATGCCCTGAAACGGCGGGATGCTCCTCTTGGTGAGGAGCACCCGCTGCCGTTCATCGACGATCACCGCCACCACCGAGGTGACGATATGTTCCTTCCGGAACCGCTTGTGCGTCACACCTTACTTCTTGCCCTGCATCAGCGAGCGGATCCGCAGCCGCAAGGAATTGATCTTGATAAACCCTTCGGCGTCGGCCTGGTTGTAGACCTGATCCTTCTCGAAGGTGGCAAAGTCCAGGTTGAACAGGGAGTTGGTCTCCGACTTGCGTCCCACGGTGCGGCAGTGCCCTTTGTACAGCTTGAGCCGGGCCACGCCGTTAACGGCCTTCTGGGAATCGTCGATCAGGGTCTGCATCATCTCCCGCTCAGGGGAGAACCAGTAGCCGGCATAGACCAGACGGGCATATTCAGGGATCAACGAGTCACGGATCCGCATCACCTCGCGGTCCATGGTAATCTGCTCGACAGCCATGTGGGCTTCACGCAGGATGGTGCCACCGGGGGTCTCGTACACGCCGCGGGACTTCATACCCACCGAGCGGTTCTCCAGCAGGTCCACCCGGCCGATGCCATGCTCACCGCCGATGTAGTTCAGGTGGGCCAGCAGTTGTGCCGGTGACATCTTCTCGCCATCCACCGCCACCGCGTTGCCGTTCTTGAATTCGATCTCCACGTACTGCGGCTTGTTGGGGGCCTTCTCCGGCTTCTTGGTCAGCACGTACATCTCTTCCGGCGCCTCGGCCCAGGTGTCCTCCAGGATGCCGCCTTCAAACGAGATATGCAGCAGGTTGCGATCGGACGACCAGGGACGCTTCTTGGTGATCGGGATCGGGATGTCGTTCTTCTTGGCGTAGGCGATCAGCGCCTTGCGGCTGTTCAGCTTCCACTCCCGCCAGGGGGCGATCACCTTGATGGCGGGATCGAAGTGGTAGTAGGCCAGCTCGAAGCGCACCTGATCGTTCCCCTTACCGGTGGCGCCATGGGAGACGGCGTCGCAGCCCTCCAGCTTGGCGATCTCCATCTGACGCTTGGCGATCAGCGGACGGGCGATGGAGGTACCCAACAGGTAGTGCCCCTCGTAGATGGCGTTAGCCCTGAACATCGGAAAGACGAAGTCCTTGACAAACTCCTCCTTCAGGTCATCGATATAGACGGCGCTGGCCCCGGTCTTAAGGGCCTTTTCCCGAATCGGCGCCAGTTCGTCCCCCTGCCCCAGGTCGGCGGAGAAGGTGACGATCTCGGCGCCATATTCGTTTTTCAACCACTTGAGGATAATCGAGGTATCCAGCCCACCGGAGTAGGCCAGTACAATCTTCTTCGCATCGAGCTTCGGTTTTGCCATGGTGTGTCTCCTTAATCGATCGCTGTTTATTGCATCAGAGTGGCCATGATGGCCTTTTGTATGTGCAGTCTGTTTTCCGCCTCATCCCAGACGACGGAGTGCCTGCCTTCGATCACGCTGTCGCTGATCTCCTCGCCGCGGTGGGCGGGCAGGCAATGCAGAACGATGCAGGCTGGATCAGCCAAGGACAACAGCCGATCATCCACACAGTAACCCTGGAAGGCCTGCTCGCGTTGCTTCTGCTCGGCCTCCTGCCCCATGCTGGCCCAGACATCGGTATTGATCACCTGCGCATCGCGCACCGCTTCTTCCGGATCCTCGGTGATGGTGATACGGCTGGTTCCGTGGGCCTGGGCCCACTCCCATACCTCACGGTCCGGCTCGTAGCCCTTAGGGCAGGCCAGGGTCAGGTCAAAGCCCAGGATAGCGGCCGCCTCAATCCAGGTGTTAGCCATGTTATTGCCGTCGCCGACCCAGGCGAACTTGAGCCCCTGGTAGCCGCCCTTCTGCTCGATCACGGTCTGCAGGTCAGCCAGGATCTGGCAGGGGTGGTAGAGGTCGGTCAGGCCGTTGATCACCGGCACGCCGGAGTACCGGGCAAACTCATCCACAATCTCCTGGCCGAAGGTCCGTATCATCACACCGTCGCAATAGCGGGCCATCACCCGGGCCGTATCCTTGATCGGCTCGCCGCGCCCCATCTGGGAGTTGGCCGAAGAGATGAACAGGCCATGCCCACCCAGTTGGAAGATACCCACCTCAAAGGAGATGCGGGTGCGGGTGGAGGCCTTCTCGAAGATCATCGCCAAGGTCTTGCCCTTCAGCAGGTGATGCGCCACTCCATTCTTCTGCTTGCTTTTCAAGTCTGCCGCCAACGCCAGCAGGCCGTCCAGTTCGTGCTTCGTATAGTCCCGCAGGCGCAGGAAATGCCGGGTCATGCCTCAATCTCCTTGAATATGCCGTCCAGAATTTCGATCATCCGGTTAACCTCCTGCTTGGTCACCACCAGCGGCGGCACGAAGCGCAGCACCGTATCATGGGTCACATTCAGCAGCAGGCCGCGCTGATGGCCTTTTTTGACGATTTCAGCACCGGGGATGGAAAGCCCCATGCCGATCATCAGGCCGATGCCGCGCACCTCTTTCACAAAGGGATACTTCGTGCCCAGGGTCTCCAGTTCGCCATGCAGGTATTCCCCCATCTCCTCACAGCGGTTCAGCAGCCCTTCCTCAAGCATGGTCCGTATTGTTGCAACCGCAGCGGCGGTCACCAGGGGGTTGCCGCCAAAGGTGGACCCGTGGGTGCCCGGCGAAAAAGAGGCGGCCACGGCATCCGTGGCCAGCATGGCGCCGATCGGTGCACCGCCAGCCAGGGCCTTGGCCAAGGTCATGATGTCCGGCCTGATGCCAAAATGTTCATGGGCAAACAGCTTACCGGTGCGGCCCATTCCCACCTGCACCTCGTCCAGGATCAACAGCAACCGGTGCCGGTCGCACAGCTCCCGCACCCCTTGCATATAGGCCGCCGAGGGGGCATTGATCCCGCCCTCACCCTGGATCGGCTCCAGCATGACGGCACAGGTCTGCGGGGTAATGGCGGCCTCCAGGGCGGCCAGGTCGTTGAACGGCACATGGGCGAACCCGTGCAAGAGCGGATCGAAAAAACGCTGGATCTTCTCCTGCCCGGTGGCGGAGACCGTGGCCATGGTGCGGCCATGGAACGAATCGGCAGCGGTGATGATCCCGTAGCGTTCGGGGTTGTCGAAGGTTTCGCGGCTGTACTTGCGGGCCAGCTTGATGGCCGCCTCGTTGGCCTCGGCTCCGCTGTTACAGAAGAAGGCCTTGTCGGCGAAGGAGTGGCTGCACAAAAGCTCAGCCAGCTCGATCTGTTGGGGAATCTGGTAGTAGTTGGAACAATGGATCAGCGTAGCGGCCTGTTCCTGGATCGCTCTTACCACCCGCGGATGGCAATGGCCCAGGTTGTTCACCGCCACGCCAGCCAAAAAATCCAGGTACTCCCGGCCATCGGCATCCCATACCCGACACCCTTCACCCCTGACCGGCACAATCGGGTAGCGGCCGTAGGTCTTCATGATCACCCGGTCGGACCGTTCCACCCACTGTTCTGTTGTTGTCATTTCGTTATCTCCGTACCGATGCCGACATCGGTAAATATCTCCAGCAGCACGGCATGTTCCATCCTGCCGTCAATAATGTGGGCCTTCTTGACACCATCCCGCAACGCCTCGGCGCAACAGACCACCTTGGGGATCATGCCGCCGGTAATGGCCTCCTGCTCGATCAGCCGGTGCATCTCGGCCACCGCGATGGCGGGAATCAACTGTTTGTTGGCGTCCAGCACGCCAGGCGTATCGGTCAACAGGATCAGCTTTTCGGCATGCAGGGCCGCCGCCACCCGGCCGGCCACCAGGTCGGCGTTGATGTTGTAGCTCTCCCCCTCCGGCCCGACCCCCACCGGCGCGATCACCGGCAGAAAGCCGCCCTGTTCCAGCGTCCGGATCAGATCGCTGTTCACTTTGACCACATCGCCCACATAGCCGATGTCTACCTGTTCGACACCGCCCTGTTCGGTGGGCACCTCCTGCAGCAACTTTTGGGAGAGCAGCAGGGTGCCGTCTTTGCCGGACAGGCCCACGGCGCGGCCGCCATGCTGATTCAGGTACCCCACCACCTCCTTGTTGACCTGCCCCACCAGCACCATCTCCACCACCGCCATGGTCTCGCGGTCGGTGACCCGCATGCCGCGTACGAATTCGGATACAATACCGTATCGTTTGAGGGTCTCATTGATCTGGGGGCCGCCGCCATGCACGATCACCGTGTTGATACCCAACGAACGGAGCATGATCACATCCAGGGCAAAGGACTGCTTGAGACGTTCGTCCGCCATGGCATGCCCGCCGTACTTGATCACGAAGGTCTTGCCGGAAAAACGGCGGATATACGGCAGGGCCTCCATCAGGGTAGTAGCTTTATCGATCAGATGCTTCACGGTCCGTTCACTCCTTGGTGGTCTTCAGACAGATGGTGACAGTCGTTCCCTGCCCCGGCTCGCTGGCAAGGGTAATGGTACCGCCATGCTGCCGGATGATCTCCCGGGCGCAGAACAGGCCCAGACCGAAGCCTGGTATCTGACCGGTGGCATCAGGGTCAACCTGATAAAACCGCTCAAAAAGCTTCGGCATTTCCTCAGCAGGAATGCCGCAGCCGGTATCCTGCACCACAATCTGGGCCTGCCCATCGGCATGCATCAGCGAGACCGTCACGGTACCGCTGTCATCGCTGAACTTGAAGGCGTTATCCAGCACCTGCTGCAGGGCGAATGCCAACCGTTCGCGGTCGCACAGGAGGGGAGGGACAACATCAAGGGCCATGGTAAGGGTGATGCCTGGCTTGTCTGCAACCAGGGCCGCGGTCTCGGCGACCTCACGCAGCAGCTCGGCAACTCCCCAGCGGGCTGTCCGATGGTCCCCCTCCTGCAGCATGATCTGGTTGAAGCGCAGCAGACTGGTGACCAGACGGGTCAGAAACTGCAGATCGTCATGCATGGAGCGCAAACGTTCGCGGCAACTCTCCTCCGGGGCGAACTGCACGGCATAACGCTGCAGTTCTTCCAGACCGAGGGAGAGGGAGGTAATAGGGGTACGCAATTTGTGAGAGATCATGGCGAGGAAGAGCCCCTTCAGGCTGTCCAGGCGTTTCAGGGTGGCGAGCTCCTCCTTGAGCGCCCGCTTGCCCAGGGCCTTCTGCACGGCGGTACGCAGCTGCAGCAGCTGCAGCGGTTTGTTGATGAAATCATCCGCATCCTCCTTGAGGGCGTTCAGGATGGTCTCCTTGTCCCCAAAGCCGGTCATCACGATCACCACGGCCCCGGGGTCGATCTGCTTGACCTGGCGCAGCAGCTCAATCCCGCTGCCGCCGGGCATCATCACGTCGGTCAACACCAGATCGATCTGCTCGGTACGGTACAGCTCCAGCGCCTGCGGCAGCGAGCCCGCCTGCAGGACGCGGTATTCCTTCAGGGCATGGCCACACAGCTCACGGATGATCTGTTCGTCATCCACCACCAGCACCGTGATCTGCCGTTGCTCCGCCATCAGCCGTCCCTAGCCCAGCATCTCCGCCACCGCCGCCAGCGTCTCAGCCAGTTTTTCCGGTTGGGAACCACCGGCCTGGGCCAGTTCAGGTTTACCGCCACCCCGACCGCCAACCATCGGCGCCAGTTTTGCCACCAGTTCGCCAGCCTTGAATCGGTCAGTCAAGTCCTTGGTCACCACCACCAGCAGATTGGCCTTGCCGTCCAGCTCCGCCCCCAGCACCAGCACCCCGGAAGCGAGCTTGTCCCGCAGCTGGTCGGCCAGGTCACGCAGCGCCCGGATATCGGCCACCGGCACCTGGGTGGCCAGCAGCCTGACCCCGGCAACCTCTCGGACCTGGGACAACAGGTCGCCGGACTGGACGGCGTTCAGCCTGCTCTGCAGTGTCTCCAGCTCCCGCTGCAGCTCCCGCTGTCGTTCCACCAGCTTTTCGACCCGGTCCAGGAGCTTGCTGCTGTCGGCCTTGAGCAGCTCAGCCACGGCCTGACGCTCCGTTTCCAGACGACGTACCATACGCAGGGCGTTGAAGCCGGTGGCCCCTTCGATCCGCCGTACACCGGCCGCAATGCCTCCTTCGGAGAGGATCTTGAACAGGCCGATGTCACCACTGGCCCGCACATGGGTGCCGCCGCACAGTTCGGCGCTCACCTCACCGACCCGCACCACCCGCACGGTATCGCCATATTTTTCGTCAAACAGCGCCGTTGCGCCGCTCTCCACCGCCTCCTGCATCCCCATCTCGCGGATCGACAACGCGACATTCTCCATGATCCAGCCGTTCACCAGCTCTTCCACCCGCTGCGCCTCATCGGAGGTCATTCCGGTGAAGTGGGTGAAGTCGAAGCGCAATCGATCCGGCTCCACCAAGGAACCGGCCTGTTTGACATGCTCCCCCAGCACCTGGCGCAGAGCGGCCTGCAGCAGGTGGGTGGCGGTATGGTTACGGGCCGTGGCGCGACGTCCATCCACCGCCACGGTCAGATTGACCGCATCGCCGACCTTGACAGAGCCCTCCTTGACCAGGCAGTGATGCACCACCAGATCGGTAAAGGGTCGGGAGGTGGCAAGTACCTCCAGATGGGCGTGGCCCGAGGAGATGGTGCCGCTATCACCGGCCTGGCCGCCGGATTCCCCATAGAACGGCGTAGTCTCAACAACCAGATCAACCCGATCGCCGGCCGTTGCTGAGGGCACCTTGACACCATCTAGCAGCAGGGCCGTGACCGGCGCAAAGGCGGTCAGGGCGGTATAGCCCACGAACGTGGAGCGCAGACCACGAGTATGCAACTCCTTGAAGACATCTGCGATACCGGCGGCGCCGGAACCTTTCCAGTTTTCACGGCCCAACTCGCGCTGCCGCTCCATGCAGACCTCGAAGCCAGGCTCGTCCACGCTGAACCCTTCGGCCCGCACGATATCCTCGGTCAGGTCCACCGGAAACCCGTAGGTATCGTACAGCCTGAACAGGGTGTCACCGGGGATGACAGTCCTGCCGGCCGCCCGCAGACTGGAGACTTCCTCGTTCAGCATGGCCAGGCCGCGGTCGAGGGTTTCGTTGAACCGCTCCTCCTCGGCCAGGATCACCTTTTTGATGTACGCCTCGCGCTCGGCCAGTTCGGGATAGGCCTCGCCCATCATCTCACGCACCGCATCCACCATCCGGCACAAGAGCGGCTCGGCGACGCCGAGCATCTTGGCGTGGCGGGCGGCCCGGCGCATGATCCGGCGTAGCACGTAGCCGCGTCCCTCGTTACTGGGCAGGGCGCCATCGCAGATCAGAAAGGTCACCGCCCGGCAGTGATCGGCGATCACCCGCATCGAGACGCTGTCCTTTTCACTCTCACCATATTTTTTGCCGCTGTGACGCTCGATATGGCGGATGATCCCCTGCAAGAGGTCGGTGTCATAGTTGGAGCGGACCCCCTGCATGACGGTGGTGATCCGCTCCAGCCCCATGCCGGTATCCACGGACGGCTTGGGCAGCGGATGCAGCACGCCGTCGGCGGTGCGGTTGAACTGCATGAAGACGTTGTTCCAGATCTCCATGTAACGGTCGCAATCGCACCCCACGGCACAGTCCGGTGTACCGCAGCCCACCTCGGGACCGTTATCCCAGAATATCTCGGTGCAGGGACCGCAGGGGCCGGTATCCCCCATGGACCAAAAGTTGTCCTTCTCGCCAAAACGGTAGATCCGGTCGAGCGGCACCCCTTCCTGCTGGTGCCAGATGTCGGCTGCCTCGTCATCATCGGTATAGACCGTCACATACAGTCGGCTTTTATCCAGTTGCAGTTCCTTGGTCAGGAACTCCCAGGCAAAGGAGATCGCCTCCTTTTTGAAGTAGTCGCCAAAGGAGAAGTTGCCCAGCATCTCAAAAAAGGTATGGTGACGGGCGGTGCGCCCCACGTTTTCCAGATCGTTATGCTTGCCGCCGGCCCGCACGCATTTTTGTGACGAAGCGGCCCGGTAGTAGCCCCGGTCCTCCATCCCCAGAAAGCAGTCCTTGAACTGGTTCATGCCGGCGTTGGTGAACATCAGGGTCGGGTCGTTCTGGGGGATCAACCCCGAACTGGCCACCACGGTATGGCCCCGTTCCTCAAAATACTTCAGAAAACGTGCGCGAATCTCGGTTCCGGTCATCTGTTGCATCCCTCTCCTGATAAAAAAATCAATGGCAGTGTCAATCAATCGGCTGACGGCGGTCCAGCAGCTGCCGAATGGTTTCAACGCCAAAACCACGGCGGTGCAGAAAGCCGGCTACCCGCCGACGGTCTCGATCATCGCTGGCGGCCGGGTCGAAGTAGGGGTAGCGCCGAGCTAGCAAGCGGCGGGCCACCAGCCGCTCCTCTGCATGGTCCGGCCCCTCGGTCAGCAGTTCAGCGATCAGCTGCGATTCAAGGCCGCGCCGTTTCAACTCCTGACGCAGCCGATAGCCCAGATACCGGCCGCTCTCGCGGGCCTGGGCGATGAACCGCTCGGCATACCGCCGGTCATCCAGGAAGCCCTCAGCAACCAGCCGTGCCACGGCCTCTGCAACCTGTCCCGGCGCATACCCGCGCAGATTCAGTTTACGGACCAAGGCCGCAACGGAGTAATCACGGCCCGCCAGGAGCCGCAGGGCTGCCGGGTACGCCGACTCACCAGGCTCAGTAGCGGTCGACCTCAATCCGCTCTTCCTTCAGCACCTCCTCCACCTTTTCCTCCTTGTTCTCAAAGTTGTCCCATGAGGCATCGGAGGTGGAGGAGATACCGGAGACCTTGAGTGCGAAGTCGTCCGGGTTGGAACTCTGGCGCAACGCCTCCTCATAGGTGATCAGCTTGGAGGTGAATAGCTTCATCAACGACTGGTCGAAGGTCTGCATGCCGTAGGTGACAAACCCCTGGGCGATGGCATCCCTGATCTGCTTGGTCTTGTCCTTGTCGTCGATGCACTCCCGAACCCGCGCGGTACCCAGCAGTACCTCAACCGCCGGCACCCTGCCCTTGCCGTCGGCCCGCGGCACCAGCCGCTGGGAGACGATCCCTTTGATGATGCTGGCCAGCTGGATCCGCACCTGACGCTGATGGTACGGCGGGAAGACCGAGATAATCCGGTTGATGGTCTCCGGCGCATCCATGGTGTGCAGGGTGGACATCACCAGGTGACCGGTCTCTGCCGCGGTCATGGCGGTCTCGATGGTCTCGTAGTCACGCATCTCACCCACCAGGATCACATCCGGGTCCTGCCGCAGAGCCCCCTTCAGCGCGCCGGCAAAGGAAGGGGTATCGGTGCCCACCTCCCGCTGGGAGATGATGCATTTGTTGTCGCGGTGCAGGAACTCGACCGGGTCCTCAATGGTGATGATGTTACAGGTCCGGCTGTTGTTGATATGGTCGATCATGGCCGCCAGGGTGGACGACTTGCCGGAGCCGGTGGTGCCGGTCACCAGGATCATCCCCCGCTCCTCCAGGCAGAGTTTCTGCAGGATAGGAGGGAGGTTCAACCCTTCCAGGGTAGGGATGGTGACCGAGATGGAACGGAACACCATGGCGATGGTGCCCCGCTGTTTGTAGACCGCCACCCGGAACCGCCCCAGACCGGGCACGGCGTAGGCCAGGTCCACCTCGGAATTTTCCTCAAAGATCCGCTTCTGGCGGTCGTTCATCATCATGGTGGCCATACTGGCCACCAGATCCGGCGCCAAACGTTGGGCATTGGGGATCGGATGGAGCCTGCCGTCGATCCTGACGATCGGGGGGAGGCCGGTCTTGATATGGACGTCGGAACCGCGAGCCTTGACCGCGATGGTGAGGATTTCGTTCAGATCCATGGCACCCACCTCCAGCACTGCCGGATTGTTACTCTCCTGCCTTGGGAGCCGGTTTGATCAGCTCCAGCAGCTTGCCTTCGATCTCGGCCAGCATCTCCGGGTTGTCTTTCAGGAACTGACGGGAGTTTTCCCTGCCCTGGCCGATCCGTTCCTTGTTGTAGGAGAACCAAGCGCCGCTCTTGTCGATGATACCGCGTTCCACCGCCAGGTCCAGCACATCGCCGGTCCGCGAGATCCCCTCACCGTACAGGATATCGAACTCGGCCTCCTTGAAGGGGGGGGCCACCTTGTTCTTGACCACCTTGACCCTGGTGCGGGAACCGATCACCTGATCCCCCTGCTTGAGGGTGGCGATCTTGCGGATATCCAGCCGTACCGAGGCGTAGAATTTAAGGGCGTTGCCGCCGGTGGTGGTCTCGGGGTTACCGAACATCACGCCGATCTTCATCCGGATCTGGTTGATGAAGATCACGCAGCAGTTCGATTTGGAGATGATGCCGGTCAGCTTGCGCAGCGCCTGGGACATCAGGCGGGCCTGAAGCCCCACATGGGCGTCCCCCATCTCCCCTTCGATCTCGGCCTTGGGCACCAGGGCCGCCACCGAGTCCACCACCAGCACGTCGATGGCGCCGCTGCGCACCAGGGTCTCGGCGATCTCCAGTGCCTGTTCGCCGGTGTCCGGCTGCGAGACCAGCAGATCATCGGTCTTGACCCCCAGCTTACGGGCATAGGTGATGTCCAGGGCATGCTCGGCATCCACGAAGGCGGCAATCCCGCCGCTCTTCTGGGCTTCGGCCACGATATGCAAGGCCAGGGTCGTCTTACCGGAGGATTCCGGGCCATAGACCTCAATAACGCGTCCCCGGGGCACCCCGCCCACCCCCAAGGCCAGGTCGAGGGAGATGGCGCCGGTGGAGATCGCCTCGACGCCGGGCAGCGCCTCGTCATTGCCGAGCCGCATGATCGCCCCCTTACCGAACTGCTTCTCTATCTGGGAAAGGGCAAGTTCGATGGCCTTGTTCTTATCATTCACGGCATGTACCTCCTTCGGGTCTGTGCAGAGCTGGGAAGAGTTATAAAAAATAGCACATCAAAACCGACAGCGGCAAGCTAATTTGGGGCAAATTAGCTTCTTTTCGATGCCTCAAGTCGCTTTTTCAGCATGATAATACCCTGATCAACCGTCTGTTTGCGGACCTGTTCGCGATCACCCGAAAACACAAACCGTTCCACCTTACAGCCGGAACGATCAGCCACGGCGATCAAGACGGTGCCCACCGGCTTCTCCGGGCTGCCGCCATCGGGACCGGCGATACCGGTCACCGCCAGCGCAAGGTCGCTGCCGAGCAGCAGACGCGCACCCTCTGCCATGGCCCGGGCCACCGGTTCGCTCACCGCGCCATGTTCGGCCAAAAGGCTGGGAGGCACCTGCAGCAGCTGTTCTTTGACCCGATTGCTGTAGGCCACCACGCCACCGGCAAAATAGGCCGAACTGCCGGGCAGGGCGGTGATCCGGCCAGCGATCAGGCCACCGGTGCAGGATTCGGCCAGGGCCAGGGTCAGGCCCGCTTCCCGCAGAAGCATCGCCACCTGCCGGTCATACGGCATCGCCTAACTCCTCCAGCAGGCGCCGCTGTACCTCCCGCAACGGTAGCCCCTGTTCCTCAGCGATCCTCCGGCAATCGTCAAACTCCGGCTTCAGGGTACAATCGCTCTGCTTATAGCGTACCATACCGTAGCTCGTCGCCCGCTCCACCACCTGCCGCTCCTGCAGCAGACGTTCCATCACCTGCATCCGCACTCCCAGCGTACCGGTCTCGGTCGTCATGATTTCCGCCAATGCCGCCTGTTGATCCGCTGTGCAGAGCAGTGCAAGCATGACCGCCGGTCGATTCTTCTTCATCTGGATCGGCGTGGTCCACACATCCAGGGCGCCGGCCTGCAGCAGCCGCTGCACGGTATAGCCGATCACCTCAGGTGTCACGTCATCCAGGTTGCAGGAAAGCTCCAACACGACATCGGTCGCAGCCCCCACAAGCACCCCCAAAAAACCGCGCAGGATATTGGGGCAATCACTAAAATCTTTAGTGCCGGCGCCATGGCCGATGGCCTCGATTTTCATACCCGGCATGCAGGATACCGGCTCTGCCAGGGCCGCCAGAATGGCGGCGCCGGTGGGGGTCACCCGCTCGCCATCACCGCAGCGGCCATGCACCGCCAAGCCCTTCAACAACTCGGCCGTGGCCGGCGCCGGCACCGGCAGACGACCATGGGCCGTCTCCACGAAACCGCCTCCAAGGGGGACAACCGAGGTGTAGACCTGCCCAACCCCCAGCCATTCCAGACCAATGGCCGTGCCCACGATGTCGACGATGCTGTCCACCGCCCCCACCTCGTGGAACTGCACCTCATCCACCGCCACCTGGTGGGCCAGGGCCTCGGCCTCGGCCAGCTTCAAAAAGATGGCGTGGGCCAACTCCTTCGTTCGTGCCGACAACCGACTGTCTGCAATCATGGCGAGGATATCGGCGTAACGGCGATGGTGGTGGTGATGATGCACGTGATGATGGTCTTCAGCCGTTACGTGAACCAGAAAGTGCCGCCCGATCATCCCCTGACGTTGGACCTGTTCCTCATCGAGGGCGTATGATCCCTCCGGCAGGCCGAGCTTTCCCAGTTCCTGTCGCAGATAGTCAAGCGGCAGCCCCAGGTCCAGTAGGGCCGCCACGGTCATGTCGCCGGCAATACCGGCGGTTGCGTCAAGATACAGGATAGTCATTATCGGTACCTGTTGTTCGTTGGCTGATACCGGCTCAGGATGGCCGGCAAAGTCAGACAAGGCTGTCAAGGGGGCTGATTACGCCCAGGATATTACGCTTGGCGACATGGGTATAGATCATGGTGGTCTGCAGATTGGTGTGCCGCAAAAGCTCCTGAATAGTGCGGATATCATACCCCTTTTCCAGCAAGTGCCTTGCGAAGCTGTGACGCAGGGTATGGATGGAGGCCTGCCGGGAAAGAGCCAGAACCAGCCCCACTCCGTGCCGGCATTGGGATATTTCCGCTCCAGCGCCCCTGGTAACAACAGACCGGGGACACTGTTTTTTCTATCCTGATCGTACAGGGATCGTACCGCATCCAGCTGGGATGTCAAATCATCCAGAAGGGTTGTTGGCAGCATGGTCCGGCGGTCCTTGTCCCCCTTGCCGCCTCGCACCACAAGCAGAAACTGCTGCAGATCAACATCCTTAACCCGCAGCGCCAGACACTCGGCAAGCCACCGGCAGTAATAAGGGTACCTGATTAGCGCCAATCTTCCGCAGATTGGCGCTAATCAGGAAGTAATTTCAGTATTGGTTTTAACAGGCTTAACGACGAGACCGTTGTTCAATCTCTTATTGCGCTTCTTGGCGAAGGAATTGAACCAACCAAACCCGCTGCACTGCCCGACATTGATCTCCCTACAGCCGGAACTGAAGGCGCAACACGTCTTGTCTCGCATCTTTGCCGTGAGCGTAATCGAACCATCATAGAAGCAAAGAAAACTGCAATTTTCAATAGCAAGGGGGCATTATGCTGTGAAGTCTGCGGTTTTAACTTTTTCACAACATACGGCCCCATCGGTGCGGGTTTCTGCGAAGTTCACCACTTGGTGCCATTGTCAGCATCGTCGGAATCTGTCACCACAGCTCTCGAAGACTTGGCGGTTCTGTGCTCAAACTGCCACAGAATCATACACCGCACATCACCAATGCTCACGGTTGAAGAGCTATCCAAGTTGGTTGCCAATGCCAACCCCTAACGGCTTAATCAACTCGGCCTGGCTAACTGTGCGCTGAAGTTCAGCAGTGTCCAGGTCGGCAGTTGGCAGGTTAGTCAGGCGGCACCTCTCCGGTGTCGCCAGTCGGTTATCTCGTGAACGTTAGGGGGTTATTTTTGTTGCAACATTTATATTGACATAATTAATTTTTGTTGCCACAAATATCTACATGAAGATCGAATTTGATCAAGCCAAATCAGACAAAAATCTGTGTGAACGCCAGCTGTCATTTGAGCGTGCAAGCGATTTTGACTGGAGTTCAGCGGTTATCGCATCCGATCTTCGCAATGAATATCCTGAAGCACGCTATATTGCCGTCGGGTATCTCGACAGCCGTTTACATGTGCTTTGCTTCACCCCAACGAGTGACGCAATCCGAGTAATCAGCTTCAGAAAAGCTAACAGAAGGGAGGCAGAAAAACATGGCAAGCCGCTCACCATTGACTAACAAGGACGGAGAAGTCCGAGAGCTTACCACCGAAGACTTCAAACAGTTCAAGCCTGCCAGCGAAGTGCTGCCGCAATTATTTAATCAAGAAGTGGTCAAGGAAATGCTTACTCCAAAACCTGGGCGCCCACTTGGCAGCGGCACCAAAATTGCCCAAAACATCCGTTTTGACGCTGAAATTCTGGCCGCATTCAAGGCAACCGGCAAAGGCTGGCAAACCCGCATGAACAATGCCCTCCGTGACTGGCTAAAAACTCATACGCCAACGCCTTCCCCCTAACAGCTGAATCAACTCGGTCTGGCTTACTGTGCGCTGAATTTCACCAGTGCCTCAGTCGTCAGTTGGCAGGCAAGTCAGGCAGCGCCGCTCCGGTGTCGCCGACTTACTATCGTATAAACACCGGGCTGCCACCCCTTTGACACCGACAGATTGCATGTCAACAATGCTGCGACGTTACCGCCGCTATCGAACAGTTGATCCTGCTGGCGGCACAGGCCGCGCCGAAACCGTTGTCGATATTGACCACCGTTACCCCGCTGGCACAGGAGTTGAGCATCCCCAACAGGGCAGCGATACCGCCAAAGGAGGCGCCGTAGCCCACCGAGGTCGGCACGGCAATCACCGGCCGGTCCACCAGACCGCCCACCACCGAGGGCAGGGCGCCCTCCATGCCGGCCACCACGATCAGCACCGTGGCCGATCTGAGCAGCTCCACCCGTGCCAGCAGTCGATGGATGCCGGCCACCCCCACGTCAAACAGTTGCTCGACCCGATTGCCCAGAAAGCGGGCTGTAACCACCGCCTCGCTGGCCACCGGGATGTCTGAGGTGCCGGCGGAGATCACCAGGATCGTGCCGGAGCCACTGGGTTCAACGGCAGTGGTTTCCAGCGTCAGGCAGCGCGCCTCGGCATGCAGCACCGCAGCAGGAAAGACCGCCTGCAACGCGGCCGCCTTATCTTTGTCAAGACGGGTCACCAGCAGGTTGCTGCCCCGCTTGATCATGGTCTCCATGATCCGGCTGATCTGCTCCACACTCTTGCCCTGGCCGAAGATCACCTCCGGCTGTCCCTGCCGCAGACTGCGATGGTGGTCCACCTGGGCGATGCCGATATCCTCATAGGGCAGATGACGCAGCCGCTCAACCCCTTGGTCAGCACTCACCTCGCCACGTGCGATCTGCTCCAACACCTCTCGAATGAATGACTCCTGCACGACGCCTCCTGATGCACGATACCTAGTGGTCTTATAGCATGTGGCCGCAGAATTGCCAGACCTGTTCATGCATGCCACGGTTTAACCATACGAAAACAGGGTGTTACCAGACCAAAGCAGTAGACTTCCCGGGCTGATTCTGCTACATCTGGCAGGTATTCTGAACCACTGAAAGGAAAGCTATCCGTATGGGCAAGACCACTGCAGAGAAGATCTTCGCCGCCCACTTGGTGGACGAGCCGTTCAGCGGCACCAAGGTGCTGCGTCTGGACGTCGTGCTGTGCCACGAAATAACCACCCCTATCGCCATTGACGACCTGATCCTACGGGGCAAGGACCGCGTCTTTGATCCGACCAGGATCAAGGCCGTCATCGACCACGTCACCCCGTCCAAGGACTCCAAGACCGCCACCCAGGCCAAGATCCTGCGGGACTGGGCCCGGCGCCAGGGGATCAAGGACTTCTTCGATGTGGGCGCCAATGGCGTCTGCCATGCGCTGTTCCCTGAAAAAGGTTTCATCCGCCCCGGCAATACCGTGATCATGGGTGACTCCCACACCTGCACCCACGGCGCCTTCGGCGCCTTTGCCGCCGGTGTCGGCACCACCGACTTGGAGGTGGGCATCCTGAAAGGGGTCTGCGCCTTCCGCGAGCCCAGGACCATCCGGGTCAACGTCAACGGCAGCCTGCCCAAGGGGGTCTACGCCAAGGATGTCATCTTGACCCTGATCGGCACAATCGGCGTCAACGGCGCCACCGACCGGGTGCTGGAGTTCCGCGGTTCCACCATCGACGCCATGACCATGGAATCCCGCATGACCCTGTGCAACATGGCCATCGAGGCTGGTGGCACCTCCGGCATCTGCATGCCGGACATGACCACCGTGGAGCACCTCTGGCCGTTCATCCAGGGCGAGTTCGCCTCCAAAGAGGCAGCACTTTCCGAGTACCAGAAATGGTGTTCCGATACTGATGCGGTCTATGAGCAGACCATCGAGATTGACGCCGCCAGCCTGGTGCCGGTGGCCACCTTCAACTTCAAACCTGATCAGGTCAAGGCGGTCACCGAATTTACCGACAACAAGGTGGATCAGGTCTATCTCGGCTCCTGCACCAACGGCCGCCTGGAGGACCTGCGGATCGCCGCTCAGATCCTGAAGGGCCGCAAGCTGGCCGAGCATGTGCGCGGCATCCTGTCGCCGGCCACCCCCAAGATCTACCGTGAGGCCATGAAGGAGGGGCTGATCGACATCTTCCTGGATGCCGGCTTCTGCGTCACCAACTCCACCTGTGGCGCCTGCCTGGGGATGAGCAACGGCGTGCTGGCCGAGGGCGAGGTCTGCGCCTCCACCACCAACCGCAACTTCAACGGTCGGATGGGCAAGGGGGGTATGGTGCACCTGATGTCACCGGCCACCGCCGCAGCCACCGCCATTGAAGGCAAGATCGCTGACCCAAGAAAGTACCTCTAATACCTGATCGCATAAAGGAGCACGTCATGAAAACGTTTGGCGGGCCGGTCCTGTTCCTGGATCGCGCCGACATCAATACCGATGAGATCATCCCGGCCAAATACCTGACCGAGATCACCAAGCAGGACCTGAAGCCGTACATCCTGGAAGACCTGAAGCTGGAGGGGTTTGATCCCAAGGGTACCAAAACCAAAAATGCCCGTGTAGTGGTCTCCCGCGCCAACTTTGGCTGCGGTTCCTCCCGCGAGCATGCCCCGTGGGTGTTCGAGGTCAACGACATCACCGCCGTGGTGGCGGAATCCTTTGCCCGCATCTTCCGTCAGAATATGTTCAACTGCGGCATGGCGGCCATTGAACTGCCCAAGGCCGATCTGGACCAGATATTCTCCCATGCCGCCGATGCCGATGCCTGCATGACCATCGACATCGAGGCCCAGACACTGACCGTTTCCGGCAACGGCAAACAGAAGACCTTCAGCTTTGAGCTGTCACCCTTCGACAAGGCGCTGGTGATGGCCGGCGGGTGGGTGGATTACGCCGACACAAAGTACTGATGCATCCCGGATACTGTAGTACACAAACGGCCATGTCGATGACATGGCCGTTTGTGTACTACTCCTGCACCATCTCCGGCGCCACCTCACGCAGATCATCAACCGTATCGATATCCCGCAGCAGCGTCAGCAGCATCGGCTGCAGCCCCACCTGGCTACAGCGGTCGAGGGTTTGCTGCAGTACCTGATCCGTACTCCAGCGTATCTGGTCAAACACCAGAGGAGTAAACCGCTCAGAGACAAATCCGATCAGGCAGTAGCCACCGTCATGTGCCGGGGCGATCACCATGCCAGACTGTTGCAACGCTTGCCCAGCATGCCGCAGATACGCAGCATCAATACCAGGAATGTCGCTGCCGCACAGCACCGCCGATTGATACCCGGCATCAAACAACTGCCGAAAGGCATGCGCCATCCGCCCCCCAAGATCCCCCCCCTGCTGCTGTACACAGCATCGGGCATGCCGCTTCCAACGGTCAGGCACCTGATCCTCATCGCCGTCAAAAAACAGGGCCAGCGGAAACCCGCTGGCCTCTATCTGCTGCAGAACCCGCTCCACCAGGGCTCGATAGATGCTGCAGGCGGCCTCTGCGCCAATATCCCTGGCCAGGCGGGTCTTTACCCGACCAGGGATTGGAGGTTTGACAAACAGGACAACGACCGCGGGATGATTCATCGATATTCCTTTGCCAGGTGTTCCGGATCGACGCCTGTCAGGTAGCGCACCAGCAGCCACCAGTTGTGCAGGGTGCGGCGAACGATGCCGTCTCTCTGCCAACGCCGCGCCGATGTCCGTATCCGTTGCGGCAGCAAGATAAAACGCTTGCCGGCCTTACGCAGATGCCAGGCCAGTTCAACATCCTCCATCAGAGGGATGGGGGGGATACCGCCGACGCTCTCCAGAGCAGCACGGGTGACAAAGACAGCCTGGTCGCCGTAGGGCAGTGCAAACAGTTTACAGCGCACATCAACAGACCACGCAATAACACGATAGGCCCATCCGGGGGCATCAATCCCCAGCCTGAAGGCCCCCCAGTCAGCACCGCCTGCAACGGCATCGGCGACTCGTGCAACTCCATGCTCAGGCAGTTGGGTATCGGCGTGCAGCAGCAGGATAATCTCGCCGGTTGCGTGGGAGACGCCTGCTGCAAGCTGGACTCCCCGCCCTTGAGGCGCCGTAATGCCAATAACGTGCGAATCGGCTACAGCTGACAAGGTTGAACCTTCAGCATCGCCATCAACCACAATGATTTCAGGTTCCTGTATTTCCTGGCCCCTGCCCACCACCCCCTTCAAATGTTCAATCAGGCTATTGATCCGCTGCTGTTCGTTCACAACCGGTATGACAATGGAGATGGTCATGGCCACAACGGGCAGTCCAGCCCCAGACACTCCTTGTTGCGGGCCATCTGGGTGCAGGCAAACGGCTCCACGGTCGGCAGACGCAGGTCAAACCGTTCCGTAGCCAGCCGCATACTGATCCGCAGGGCGATCCAGCAGTCCCGCTGGCAGCAGCGGGCAGCCTGATACCCGGCAATCTCCGCCAGCACCTGCTGGACGATCCCCTGCACGGTCTGGCGGGCGCCTGCCTTGAGCGGCGTTGTTTCCAACAGAACACTGAAACCGATACCGACACCGGTTGCTGCCCCGCAGACCCCCCAGAACCCGCAACTGCCGCCGCAGACCTCGGCCCCACGCTGGATGGCGGCATGGAGCTGTGCATCACTGACCGGATGACCGGCATTACGCAGGCAGGCCAGTAGCACCCCCGGCACCAGGGCGTGGTACTGGGGGCCGTGCAACGGCATGGAGGGATGCTGCCGGATGCTGCTGAAGAGCTGGATGGCATCGGTGGTGGTGGAGGCACCACAGAGGTGTTCGATCAGTTTCAGCGTGTCACCGGTATGGCAGGCATCACAGACAAAATGCTCCTGCTCACACCAGGCGTTGCTGGACAACAATCGGCCGCAGTAGTGGCAGGTTGCCTGTTGCTCGGCGGGGTGATAGACCAGCGCCGCGCCACAGACCATACAGCCGGACTGCCGGCGTTCAGTCGCCGGCGGTGCGCTCTTGGCACGCGCCTCCGGCGGCAGGGCGCAGTTTGCCCCGGCCTCAAGGGACACATTGGTGACAAAACCGTCTGCGTCCAGCACCCAGACCAGATCCCCCAGCAGTTCTGCGTCTGATCGGGGTATCTGCATGGTCTGACCGGGTAGCAGCACACTACCCGAAGCGGTACGCAACGATGCTGCCGGACCGGGATACAGCACGGTTACCCAGCCTGGCTTCTGCTCAGGCTTGTATGCAATAAAGGTCAGGGAAAAGAACGGATGCCCCTGCACCACCCGGTACGGCAACCGTTTAAGCAGCTTAAAACCGGTAAAGCCGGTTTCCTCCAGAATCCCCAGCAGGTCTTTCTGGGTAAGGGCGCCGCTGATACACTCCCCTCGCAGGGTTGCATCGTTCAGGATGGTGGCATCCGGCTCGATCTCGCAGACCACATCCGCCGCCACCAGTCTGCCGCCGGGGCGCAGTACCCGCAGGATCTCCCGAAAAGTCATCCGCTTGTCAGCCGACAAGTTCAGCACACAGTTGGAGACCACCAGATCCTGCTGACCATCCGCCAGCGGCAGCTGTTCCAGGTACCCCTGTGCAAAGCACACATTGTCGTAGCCCAGTTCGCGCCGGACCTCGGAAGCCCCCTGCTCCGCCAGTGCCAGCATCGGCTCCAGCATATCAACCCCGGTGATCAATCCTTTGCTGCCTACCAGACGGGCGGCAATGAAACACTCCACCCCGCTGCCGCAGCCCAGATCAACCATCCGTTCACCCGGTTTCAGACCGGCATCCAGCACCGGGCTGCCGCAGCCATAGCCCCGGAAACGGTAGGCCGGGGGGATATGGGTCATCAACTGTGAGTCGTAGTGGACCGGATTCAGGATCTCCAGCCGTTTGTCGCCGGCAGCGGCGGCGTAGTAGCGCCCCACCTGCCCACGATGATCCATCGGAGTATCCAACGACAGCAGGCAGTTGGTATGACAGAGCGCCACCGGCCCGTGACTGCCGCAGCTGACCACGAGCTCCCCCATCTTGAGGCGCAGGCCCGGCTGTTTCTGTTCCGGCAGTCTGGTGGCTGCTTGCTGAATCAGACACAGTGCCAGTTGTTCAAGCAGTGGCTGATAAGGATCAGCTCCAATGAAGCAGTGGGCATGGTGCCAGCAATGGTCAAAATCGCCCCCCCCCAACAGGTACCGCCAGGGGTCAGCAAGCTGCACCACACTCTGCTGACGGATGCGGGTCAGCACCGGACTGGCCTGCCAGGCCTGGGTAAGCCCCTGATCAAGCGGGGTGGCAAGCTCATCACATCCGATGGTTGCAGCCGATGGATATAGCCGATTGTCCGGCCCGATGGCCGCTGCCTCCCAGCCGGCGCTGGAGCCGTCATGGATGGTGCCGGGGGGAGAGAAGATCTGGCCTTTCAGGTTTTCGATGTTGTCAATGACGATGCCCCGCTGTTCGGAAACAACCTGGGCGGCCAGCACCGGCCCCAGCAGGGCAAGCGGCGCTGCATGCTGCTGGTCACTGCCCCGCCCCCGGATAACGTGCCACATCAGGTGGACAGCGGCTGCCCCCTGATCAGCGGCATAGTCAACCAGCCAGGTCAGATCGGCGGCATTGTCTGTAGTTACGCAGCAGCTTAAGGTAAAACGCCAACCTTGGCTACGCAGCTGATTCAGTTCCCGTTCAAGCCGCTCAAACGTCCCAGCTCCCCGGATGGCATTATGATGCTCCGGTCTGCCGTCCAGACTGATCTGCAGGTGCAGCCGGTCGTCTGGCCAGTCCGGTTGCAACCGTTCTGCTGCAAGCAAACCGTTGGTCAGGAGCACGATCCTGCTGTCGGGAATCGCCAGAATCTGCTCGATGATCTGCCCGAAATCTGGATGCACCAGCGGCTCGCCACCGGTCAGGGCAAACAGCCGACAGCCCAATGCGGCTGCGGCCTGTAGATGGGAGGCTATCTGCTCAAGCGAAAGCCGGCGGGCTTGATCCGGGCCGGAACAGAACAGGCAGTGGCTACAGGAAAGATTGCAGCGGTCGGTAATATGCAGCCACAGCTCTTTCAGCGGCATCTGCCCGCTGATCAGGGTTTGGCGCCCCGGGTAACGGTCTTCCGGCAGGTCCGGCAGGCGCCGCCGAAAGGGACCGTCACCAGAGGCATCGGCGTTACACAGCAGTTGGTCACCGGCGCTGTTCGGGACAAACCAGGCTGGGCGATTCGGGCAGAGCCAGATGGCGGTATCAGCAACCGTATAGCGGGTCCAGCGGGAGGGCTTAAAGGTCATGGGCAGCCGTTTTTCTGGTGGTAACGTGTGCATACAGCGCCGGGATCAGGGCAAACAGTCCCAGCAGGGCAAAGGCACCCAGTGCCCGGGGCGATGCGCTGTCCGACAGACTGCTTATGGCGGCCAGACTGGCGCCGGCATTGACGTAGACGAACCCGCCGGGGATGATGCCGAAAAAGGTGCCCAGCACAAAGGTGGAAAGCCGCAGGCGGGTAAGCCCGGCGGCCAGGTTGATCAGAAAGAACGGGAAGATCGGCACCAGCCGCAGGAACAGCAGGTAGTTGATCCCCCGTATCGCAAGCTCTTCGTTGATTCCTTCCAGGCTGCTGCCAAACCGCTTCAGAACCAGGTCACGCAGCAGGTACCGAGTAACCAGAAAGGCCAGGGCAGCACCTATGGAAGCGGCGGTAACGGCATACAGCGTCCCCAGCCAAGGGCCGAATACGGCGCCGGCGGCCAGCGATAGA
The DNA here is from genome assembly GCA_021778115.1 of Deltaproteobacteria bacterium. GTDB lineage: Bacteria > Desulfobacterota > Desulfuromonadia > Geobacterales > Pseudopelobacteraceae > Trichlorobacter. The sequence goes on along the minus strand of JAJYCS010000014.1, from coordinate 844 downwards.
ATCGTAGCGCCGGGCAGGGAGAATGCGGTCTGGATGATGTAGATCGCCATAAAGACCGCAACCATCAGCACGGCGTGCCCGGCATAGTACTGCTGGAGCTGGTGGCGGTTGGCTGTAAGCTGCTCAATCGTCAGATAACGCCCCAGGTCAAGGTAGAAGAACAGGCCGATCGTCAGCAGCACGACCATCAGGATCATCAGCTTGTCTTTGTTCATGGTTTTGTCGAGAGGGTGATCTCACCGTACCAGGCGGTAGCTTCGCTACCGGTATTGTCGGTATCGGTCATAATGGCAATCGCTCCGGCAGCAGACGGCTCTTCGCCGAACACGCGACGATAATCAGCCAGAATATCCCGTTGCTCACTGACCCACTGTCCTGCCCTGCCAGGTCCGGACTCAACCGCAATCAGCATGGCATTGGCAGTGAAGGCGTCCGGGAGAAATCTTCCCTTAGGCAGCTTGTTGGCCCAGATGTAGTTCAAGGCCCGCATCTGCCAGAAGAAACGCCCCGGAAAAACCACATAGATCCGGGCAGCGCAGTCATCCCCCTGTTTGGCCCATTCGTTACCGCTCGCAATCGTGCCGGCCACCTTCCAGCTCCATCTCAGGTAACGGTAGGTGTGGGGATCAAAGCTCAGCTTTTTGCTGAGGCCGGAGGCTGCCCCTTGCGCATGGGCCTTGAGCACACGGCGTCCATCCTCCTGGACGATACGGTACTCGGTAGTTCCCTTAAAGCTCTTGCTCTCCCAGCCGTTAAGCGCTTCGGTTGCAAATCGGGAGACCACAAGCTCGGCAGCATTGACCGGCGTAGTGCTCCAGGCCGTTAACGCAGAAAGCGACAGGGC
>JAJYCS010000013.1 GCA_021778115.1 Deltaproteobacteria bacterium | reverse complement strand
GGGGAATGGCCAATGGCGGCGTCACCCCTCTTCCCTATCAAGCCCTTACGGGCACCGTGATCCTCTCTGCAACTCCCGCACGGTCCGTGCAGGATATGTCTAGCATCCAGATAGCACGGCGGTACCGGGAAGTCAAGGCGGTATCGCACGCACCGTGCTGCACTCATCTCTGTAGCTGATTGAGTAACGGCCGCGTGCTGTCGGCAGGGATCGGCGCTGCAGGTTCCACTGGCCCCTGCCGGTGAAACGTGCTATAGAATCGGCCACGCACCTGAGTTTTGAAAGGATCTGCTATGAGGCGTATCTTTCATCGTGCCGCGGGCACGGTCTTCCTCGTGGGTTGTCTCGTGACCACGGCAACTGCAGCCGGGCTCCCCGGTCCAGCCACCGGGGCATCTCCCTCCCTCTCGTTGCTGCCGTCGCTCAAGGCCGACTTGCCCGCTCCCGTGGAACCGGCGGCCGGTGTCAGGATCGGCGTGGTGGACATAAACCGGATCACCTCCTCAACCGCTGTCGGCAAGGCGGCCCAGGCCAGGATGAGGGAACAGCAGGCCCGGATGCAGAAGCAGGTGGATGCCCGGAAACGTCAGTTGGAACGGATGAAGGCCGATATTGAGCGGCAGCTGCCGATGCTGTCGCCGGTACAACGGCAGACCAAGGCGCGGGAGTTCCAAAGGAAGGTGGAAGAGCTGCAGAAGTTCGGTCTGCAGGCGGAGAAGGGGCTGATGGAGACCCAGGCGCGGCTGCTGAAAGGGGTCCAGGGCGCCATCGAAGCGGCTGCGACCACCATCGCAAAGGATCAGGGACTGGCAGCCGTGATGGTGAAGGGGGAGCTGCTCTATCTGGGGCCGGCCGTCCAGCCGGTCGATATCTCGGATCAGGTGACGACGCTGGTCAACGGGGCTGGCGGCACGAAATAGGCACGGAGGACCTCCACCATGGGGTATCTGCTCAATCTGTATCTGCATCTCAAGATCAAGACCCGCATCTACCTGCTCTGCTTCTGCTACAGCCTCTGCATTATCTTCGCCGTGGTGGCTGGTCGCGCCACCACGCTGACGGTGGCGGTGGGGGCAACCACCGCCTTTGTGGCGGCCGGGGCCTTTTTTGGCGGACTCCTTTTCTGGACCGTCAACGACGCCTTGAACCGGATCATCGCCTACCTGCAGGAGATGCAGGCGGGCAACCTGCGGCAAGAGATCTCGGCAAAGCGGAATAATGAGATAAGCACCATCATCCGCACCATTGACGCCCTCCAGACCGCCATGCGTGGCATGATCTCCGGCATCCAGAGTACCTCGGCCCAGGTTGCCACCGCCTCCGGTGATCTGCGCAGCACCGCCGGCAGCATCGCCCAGGGCACTGAACGGGCCGCCAGCCAGTCCCGGGCCGCCAGTCAGTCCGTCGAGGAGATGGCGGCCGCCAGCGCTGAGATCTCACGCAGTTGCGCCGAGATGTCTTCCATGGCCACCGATGCCGAGCAGGTCTCACGGGATGGGGAGCAGGTGATCGCCACCATGGCTAATACCATGGAGAGCATCGAGTCTCAGATGGGGCAGACCACCGAGGCGGTGAAGTCACTGGGTGACACCTCGAACCGGATCGGCGACATTATCGAGACCATCGGCGATATCGCCGATCAGACCAACCTCCTGGCCCTGAACGCAGCCATTGAGGCGGCCCGGGCCGGCGAACAGGGGCGGGGGTTTGCCGTGGTGGCCGACGAGGTCCGCAGCCTGGCTGAACGGACCACCAGCGCAACCCGCGAGATTCAAACCATCATCACGGCGCTGCAGAATGACGTCAAGACGGTGGTGGCGGCCATGGAGCAGAGTTCGAAACAGGTGCGGGAGGGGGGTGAGGGGGCGCGACTCTCCAGCAGATCAATCGTCTCAATCCGTCAGAAAATCGACGTGCTGCAGCAGCACGTGGCCCAGGTGGCACAGGCTGCCGATCTGCAGTCCAGCAGCACCTCGACCATCTCGGAGAACATGCACCAGATCACCAGCGTGGTGAGCGAAGCCGCCAGCGGCGCCGAGGAGACCCGCAGTTCGGCCAATCAGCTGGCCGGTTCGGCCACCGAGTTGCAGCAGATGGTGGCCCGCTTCACCATCTGATGCGCCGTTGGGGCCGGTGGCTAGCGGTGCTCCTGCTGTGAACGTCTGGCCAGGTAGTTGAAACACTGGAAGTAGGTGAGGGAGAGGAGCAGAAAGCCGAAGTAGGTAGCGGCCAAGACGGATGAGGCGGCCCGTGCCTTGGTGGCGTCAGGCGCCACCATGACGAAGACGATGAAGAAGCCCATCACGCACAGCTTCCAGAGGTCTCCCACCAGTCTTCTGCGGCGCAGCTGCAGCAATTGGTCGCCGGTCAGGGCCTGCTGGCTGGCCTCGATCTCGACTGCGGCGTCGCGCTTGGCCAGGAGCCAGGCCGGATAGAGCATCACCAGCTGGAAGGCGATACCGGCCAAGACGCTGCGCATGAAGAGCTCCGGCAGGCCGATCAGGGTGAACAGCCTCTGGAAGTTGAAGGCCATGAACAGCAACAGTCCCAGGAGGGATACCTGGACCACCCGGTAGATCACCATCAATCGCTTGAGGCGGGTAAAATCGTAGGACGCCATCGGCACATTCTCCTTACAAACACACAGTTTTGATGCAACAGAGGCGGATTGGGTTATAACAGAACGCCGTTAGCAGCACAATCGCGAAAAGAGCCACCCTGCGCCCATGAAACGAATCCGCCGCATCTTCCATCCGGTCATAGCCCTGGTCGGCATCCAGTTGGTCTGGGTGGCCGTGGTGGTGCTGTGGGTTACCTGGTTTGTGGGGAGATCTCGCGAACTGCGGGAGCTGGCGGCCCGGTATCGTCCCGACCTTCTGGCCCAGTCCGCTGGTTGGTATGCCCTGGTGCAGGGGCTGTTGTTGCTGGCCATCATTCTGGCCGGTGTCTACACCCTGTTCCTGTTCTGGCGCCGGCAGTCACGGCTCTATCAGCAGCAGCGGGAGTTCATTACCCAGGTGACCCACGAGCTTAAGTCACCACTGGCCTCGATCCAGCTCCATCTTGAGACCATAGGTCTGCGTCAGCTGCCCCCGGAACGGTTGCACGCCTTTGTCCAGACCATGCTTGAAGATACCCGGCGTCTTCACTCCCAGATCGACAACCTGCTCCTGGCGGCCCGGATCGAGCAGCGTCGTCGTCCCGCAGAGCCGCGGGTGATCGATCTCTCCACCTTTGTGGCCGAATATCTGGATCGGCAGCGGCATCGTCTCCCTCCGGGCACCCGTCTTGAAGTGGACCTGGCGCCGGCGTTACGGGTTGCGGTGGAGCCTGACGAACTGGGCACCGTCTTGCGTAATCTCCTGGAGAACGCGGTCCTTTACTCCCCCGGGACCCCCGAGATCGAGGTGATCCTCCGTCGGGAGGGGCATCACGCCTGTCTCGTGGTGCGGGATCAGGGGCGTGGCCTCGACCGGCGAAGCCTGGGCAGGATATTCAGGCGGTTTTACCGGGTTGAGCTGCCGGGGGAGCGGGTGCGTGGCACCGGCCTGGGGCTCTATATCGTCCAGTCGGTCATCAAAGAGGCCGGTGGCCAGGTAAGGGCCCACAGCGACGGCCCCGGCGCCGGCTGCGCCATCACCCTGCAACTCCCCCTTGTGGAGCGGAAAGGAAGCGGCACATGAACGGAACCACCTGCCCGATGTGCGAACGCTGGGAGACCGACGCCGACCTGCGGATAGCCGAACTTACCTACGGTTGGCTGATCCTCAACCGGGATCAATTTTTCCCAGGATACTGCCTGTTGATAACCAAACAGCACCAGACCGAGCTGTTTCACCTGGACACGGTGGTCCGCCAGGGCCTTCTGGAGGAGGTCAGCCGGGTGGCCCAGGCGTTGTCGCTCTGTTTTCGGCCCGATAAACTCAACTACGAGCTCCTGGGCAACATGGTACCCCACATCCACTGGCACCTGGTGCCCCGCTACCGCACCGACCCCCTCTGGCCGCGGCCGATCTGGTCGGAACCCCATCAGGAGGTTCAGCTTGCAGCCGAGGAGTACCGCCAACGCTGCAGCCTGATCCGGCAAACCCTGGCAGGGATTGACGGATGAACCATCAGACGTTCACGCTTCCCAACGGGCTGCGGGTAGTCTCGGTGCCGCTGCCCCACCTCCACAGCCTCGAACTGGCGGTCTACCTGAAGGTGGGGGCGCGCAACGACCCGCCGCAGCGCTCAGGTCTCTCCCACTTCCTGGAACATATGCTGTTTCGCGGCACTGCCGACTATCCCTCATCCCTGGCCATCGAGACCGCCTTCGAAGAGCTGGGGGGGAATGTCAATGCCGCAACCGATGCCGATTCAACCTGTTTCTACGCCCGGATTCACCCCGATCATCTGGAACAGGGGCTTTCCATCCTGGCCTCCATGTTGTTGCGGCCGGCCTTGGAGGGTGTGGAACTGGAGCGGCGGATCATCGGCGAGGAGGCGCTGGAGGATATCAACGAGGAGGGGGTGGTGACCAGCCCCGATCTGGTGATGGGGCAGCTGCTCTGGCCCGGTCACCCCCTGGGCGCTGCCACGGTGGGAAGCCTGGAGGATATCGCCCGGATCACCGCTGCGGATCTGTTGACCCACCTGCGGGCCTGGTTTCTGCCCGCTGCTGCGGTGGTGGTTGCAGCGGGGCCCCACGATCCGGCCCTCCTGCATAGCGCCGCACTGCGGCAGTTTGGCGCCTGGGAACCTCGACCGCTCCCGCCATCCCAGCCGGTACCGTCACGGTCGGCCGATGCCCCCCGTCTGGCCCTGGTGCAGGATGCCGACAGTCAGGTGACGGTGCAGCTGGCCTTCCCCGCATGCAGACGTGATGATCCCCGGATGGTCTCTCTCAAGGTACTGCGGCGTATTTTGGCCGGTGGCGGCTGTTCCCGCTTGTATCTGGCGCTACGGGAGGGGCTGGGGCTGGTCTATGGCGTAGATTCGGCCATCGGCGCCTATGACGAGACCGGCTGCATCACCATCGATTTTGCTACCGCCCCGGAAAATCTGCACCGCGTGCTTACCGTCACCCTGCAGGAGCTTGATCGCCTGGCCGGTGAACCGGTACCGGAGCTCGAGCTGCAGCGGGTGCGGACCGCCTACCTGGCCGATCTGGACTACAGCCGGGATTCGGTGAGCGAGATGGCGGCCCGCTATGGCTGGGGGACCTTGATGGGGGTCCTACACAGTATTGATGACGATCAGCGCCTGGTGCGGGGGGTCTCCTCCACTGACCTGCAACGGCTGGCCCGGCAGCTGTTCGGGGCGCAGAACCGCTTTCTGGCGCTGATCGGCCCGTTGCAGGGGGTTGACCGCCAGCGTCTTGCACGGTTGCTCGCAGCGTCGTACGACCCGGAGAAGGTGCCCTGATATTTCTTCTTCTTTCCACAGTCACCGGGGAGGTTTGCTGGTATACTGATACAAAAAACTATCACCCTGATCGGGGATACCCCCGTACCCTTTGCGCAGAAAGGATCGGCCTATGTTCAGCAATCTGAAGATCACCACGCGTCTCCTAATCGCATTCGGTCTGGTGCTGCTCCTGCTGCTGGTGAGCGGCGGTAGCGGTATCTGGGGGTTTGTCCAGGAGGAGGACAGCGTCAGGAACATCACCGAGAGCGACCGGACCGTTGACCTGTGCGATCGCCTCCTGACCGATATCCTGCAGATGCGCCGCTCGGAGAAGGATATCTTCCTGAATGTCGGCAACCGGGAGAAGGTCACCTCCTACCGCGCCGCCTTTGATCGGGCGGTGGACCGGTACCACAAGGACTTCGACGCGGTATCAAAGCTGGCTGAGGATGAGACGGAACGGCAGGACTGCGCGGCGATCAGACGGGATTTCGAGACCTACATCGCCGGGTTCAACGACGTCTACCAGCGGATCCAGCAGGGGCAGATTACCGTGGCGGCGGACGGCAACACGGCCATGGCCACCACCAAGCTCTCCATCGAGGATGCGGAGAAACAGGTCGACAAGCTTTTGACCAAGAACAGCAGGGACGCGGCGCAGGGGATGGCGGATGCCGCCCACGCACGGCATCGGATCATGCTGGTGATGGCCCTGTTGCTGGCCGCTGCAATCGGGGCGGCCCTGGTGGTCAGCGTCCTCCTCGCCCGGTCAATCATAGGGCCGGTAACCCAGCTTGCCCGGCAGGCCGATACCCTGGCGGACGGCAACCTGGCCATTGACGTCACCATCCGGTCCCAAGACGAGGTCGGCCAGCTGGCCGAATCCTTCCGGAGGATGGCGGCGAACCTGCGGAACACCATCCTGCAGCTGACCCAGACCGCCCAGCAGGTGGCGGCTTCGTCGGGGCAGCTGCATGCCACCGCTGACCAGATCGCCACCGGCGCGGAGGAGGTTGCGGCCCAGAGCGTCACGGTGGCAACGGCCAGCGAGGAGATGGCGTCAACCTCCGGAGATATCGCAAACACCTGCCTCATGGCTGCCGAGGCCTCAAACCGGGCCAGTGAGAATGCCCGTTCCGGGGTTGCCGTGGTGCGGGAGACCATCGACGGCATGGAGCGGATCGCCGGTCAGGTGCGGTCAGCGGCCAAGACCGTCGAGGAGTTGGGGGCCCGTTCCGATCAGATCGGCGCCATTATCGGCACCATCGAGGATATCGCCGACCAGACCAACCTCCTGGCCTTAAACGCCGCCATCGAGGCGGCCCGGGCAGGTGAGATGGGACGGGGTTTCGCCGTGGTGGCCGACGAGGTGCGGGCCCTGGCGGAGCGGACTACCAAGGCCACCCGTGAGATCGGTGAGATGATCAAGGCGATCCAGAAGGAGACCCAAGGGGCGGTGCGGGCGATGGAGGAGGGGGTGGCCGAGGTTGAACGGGGGACGGCCTCCTCCATGAAGTCGGGGGAGGCGTTGGAGCGGATCCTCGACCAGATCAACGATGTGAGCATGCAGGTGAACCAGATCGCCACTGCGGCCGAGGAACAGACCGCCACCACCAGCGAGATCACCACCAACATTCATCAGATTACGGAGGTGGTGAATACAACCGCCAAAGGGGCGACGGAGACCGCTGCAGCGGCTTCCGGCCTCTCGCGGGAGTCCGACCAGCTGCAGCAGATCGTCCGGCGGTTTCAGCTTTGAGCTGACAGCTACCGCTCTTCCAGGACGTTGATGCTGATCTTGCCGATGATCCCCACCAGCGGGGCCAGTTCGGCGGGGGTGTGTCCCTGGAACAGCGCCAGGTGGGTCGGGTCGGCCGGCATCTGGCCGAAGGTGGGGTCAACTGCCACCCAGCGCCCGTCCAGCCAGCTCTCGGCCCAGCTGTGATAGAGAAAATCCTTGCCGTTCTGGGACACCAGGCCGGATACGAACCGGGTGGGGATGCCGGCCGCACGGGCCAGGGCGGTGTAGAGTTTGGCATGGCTCTGGCAGTTGCCCCTCATCTTGTCCAGTACGGTTAGGGCGCCGCCGCTGTCATCAACGGTGTCGGTCACCGAACGGGCGGTCCAGTCGATCAGGGCCCTGGCCTGGGCCTCGCTGGTGGCAAGCCCCATTGTCAGCTGGCGGGCCTTTGCCACCACAGCCGGGGCGAGGGCCTCGATCCCCTCCACCGAGGCCAGATACCGGCTGTCCGGCGCCGTTGCAGCCGGCGTGGTATCCGGCCGGAGCCGGCCGGTCTTGATGACCACCCGGTCCCCCATCCGCTCCACCCATTGCCAGCCATCGGTGACAAGCGGCAGTTGAGGACCGTAGCCGCTGAGTGCCACTGCAAGGCCGGTGAGCTTGGCCGGCGCCGTTTTCAGGGGCGGTTCCGCCCGTACCATGCTGAAATCGTAGATCAGGTCCTTCTTGGAGAGGGCCATACCACTCACTACGGCCGACAGCTGCTCCGGCGTGGCCGCCTTCGTCACCACCAGCCCGTCCCGCACCGATTCCAGCAGGGTGTTCCCCCCGGTGTCAACCCAGATGTCGTTGTGTACAAAGGGGTACAGGTTGTTGCGCAGCTTGATGGCAGGTTTGCCGTCAGGGGTCGCCGCTTCGCCGAGCACCGTGATCTTGACCTCCTTGATCTTCAGCTCTTCAGGGTCGAAGGTCTGCACCCGGTAGACCGTGCCGGGTGTCGGCCCTTTGAGGAGCGGGTAGAGGTTCAGCACCGGCCCGGGGATCAGGTCCCCCGGCATTTTGAAAAGCCGGTCCCTGCTTTTCCCCTCAACGGTCCGCTTCACCAGCAGGCCGCCTCGGACCTTTTTGCCCACCAACTGGGAACGGGTGCCGTTGATGGTCTGGTCAACCTTCAGGGTCTGCAGCCCCAGGGTAGGCTCAATCCGGTAGACCTCCCGGGAGGTGGCCTCCTTGGTGAAACCCATCACCCGCATCCTGACGCTGCCATCGGCCTCGATCCGGAAGTTGCCGTCAGGCAGACGGGTGATCTCTTGCCGGTAGAAACCGACCTGTTCATTATCCACCAGGATACCGAACCACCGTTCTCCCACGGGTGGGGCGTTGAGCAGGGGGGCGGCCATGGCCGGGCGTAGGGCGGAAAGCATGAAAAAGGCGGCGCATAGGGCCGCCAGCCAGCGGGTCTTTAGAGCTGCATGCGACATGTATTCAATTCCTATTCCGTGAATATCGGGCTTTTATCAGCCTCGGGGTGGTGTGACGCCTGCCGGAGGCCGCACTGACCGCCCTGGGAACCCTCCAGGGGGGTCTCGCGGTGGGCCACGGAGGTGGCGTAGGTCAACAGGTCCTCCCGGGCGGTGGGGGAAAGGGTGCGGAAGGCGGTTATCAGGCGTTGTTCGTCGGGGTTCAGATCCATAGTCTACTCCTTGGAGATCGGTTAGGTGATGCTGTCCGGGTCGCTGACCACCACCCGGTTCCGGCCCCGCTCCTTGGCCAGGTAGAGCGCCTCGTCGGAGGCCCGCAGCAGGCCGTCGATGTCGTCGTAGTGAGGTGAGGGCGATGCTGCAATCCCAAGGCTGGCGGTGATCCGCTCGCCGGCCAGGGGACCGGCCAGATGCATCCCCTGGATGGACAGCCTGACCCGGTCCGCCACCATGAACGCCTCCTTCAGGGTGGTGTCCGGCAGGATCGCCACAAACTCCTCGCCGCCGTAACGGGCCGCCACATCATAGCTGCGCAGCTCCTTTTGCAACTGCAGCGCCACCTTCTGCAGCACCACATCCCCCTGCAGGTGGCCGTAGGTGTCGTTAACCCGCTTGAAGTGGTCCAGATCCAGCATGATCAGCGCCACCATGCCGTCCTTGCGCCGGGAACGCTGTATCTCCCGGTCCAACGCCTCGATCAGGTAGCGGCGGTTGAAGAGTCCGGTCAGGTGATCGGTATTTGAGAGCTCCAGCAGCAGTTCGTTGGTCCGTTTCAGATCGTCCTGCAGATGCTTGATCTTCAGGTGGACCCGCATCCGGGCCACCAGCTCCTCGGCGTCGAACGGCTTGGTGATGAAGTCGCAGGCCCCCTGGTCCAGCCCCCTGATCTTCAGCTCCCGGTCTTCATTGCCGGTGAGGATGATCACCGGGGTGTCGGACACATCCGGTCGCGTCTTCAACATACCTAGAAACTTGAAGCCGTCCATACGGGGCATCTCCAGGTCGCAGAGGATGATGTCCACCGGTGAGGCCAAGAGTTTCTTGAACCCCTCCAGACCATCTTCGGCCTGATAGAAACGGGAAAACAGGTCCTGGGTCTCCAGGATCTTGATGATCTTCTCCCTGACAGCCTCCGAATCGTCAATGATCAGTACGCTATCGGCCATGGCGCTCCCGTTCCTGGGGTAATGAGGTTACAAACGCGGCTCCTGCATCAGGCGTTTCATCTCGGCAATGGTGGCGGCGTAGTCGCTACTGCCGAACACGGCCGAGCCGGCCACCAGGACGTCGGCCCCGGCATGGGCGATTTGGCTGACATTGGACGGTTTGACCCCGCCGTCAATCTCCAGTTCGGCCTCGCAGCCGCGGCGGTCCAGCATGCCGCGCAGCTGTTGAATCTTGTGGAGGCCCGACTCGATGAAGGACTGGCCGCCAAAACCGGGGTTGACGGTCATCAGCAGCACCAGATCGAGTTCCTCCAGCACATACTCAAGCGCACAGAGCGGCGTGGCCGGATTGAGCGATACGCCGGCCTTCGTGCCCAGCCCCTTGATCTGCTGCACCACGCGGTGCAGGTGCCGACAGGCCTCGGCATGCACCACGATGATATCGGCCCCGGCCTTGGCGAAGGATTCCACGTACCGTTCCGGCTCTTCAATCATCAGGTGCACGTCCAGGGGCAGGCCGGTCACGCGGCGGGCCGCCTCCACCACCAAGGGGCCGATGGTGATATTGGGCACAAACCGGCCGTCCATCACGTCGACGTGGAGGTAATCGGCCCCGGCCGCTTCTACGGCCCGGATCTCGTCGCCAAGTCGTGAAAAATCGGCGGAAAGTATCGAAGGCGCTATCTTTTTCATACATTCATCCTTTTGAACCGGGCGGCAAAAAAACCGTCGCACCCCTGGCGGTGAGGCCAGGTACGCAGACAGCCGGCCGGGGTGAATAACTCCGCCCATGCCGGGCATACCTGAGCGCCATTTTCTACCACAAACTCCGGATGACAGGAAAGAAAATCCTCGATCACCGCCTCATCCTCCGCCACGGCCGTGGAACAGGTGGCATACACCAGCACCCCGCCGGGTCGCAGCAGAGGCGCCACCTGTCGCAGCAGCAAGCTCTGGCGGTCGGCAAAGCGTGCAAAGCTGTCAGGCTGCAGCCGCCACTTGGCCTCGGGATTGCGCCGGATCACCCCCAGGCCGGAGCAGGGGGCGTCCAACAAGACCCGGTCGAACTGCCGCCCCTGCTGGTACTCCGGCTGCAGGGCATCGGTCACCTGGAGATGCAGGCAGTCGATCCCCAGACGGCCCGCATTCTGCTCGATCCTGTGGACCTTGCGCTGGCTGAGATCGCTGGCCACCAGCACGCCCTGATCTTGCATCAACTGGGCCAGATGGGTGGCCTTACCCCCCGGCGCAGCGCAGACATCCAGTACCTTTTCCCCCGGCTGTGGCCCCAACAGGTGCGCCACCAACTGCGAGGCCTCATCCTGTACCGCAAACAGCCCGTCGCTGAAACCGGGCAGTTCAGGCACGAAACGTCCTTCCAGCAGACGCACCCCTTCCGACGCGTACCGGCAGGGTTCAGCGGCGATTCCCCGGCCGGCCAGCAGCGTCAGCAACTCCGTACGGGTGGTCCGCAGGGTGTTGGTCCGCAGGGTCAGGGGAGGTGGCTCCAGCGTGGCAGCAGCCAGCATCTCGGCCTCAGACAGACCGAGCTGCTGCAACCATTGCTGTGCCAGCCAATCCGGCATCGAGTACGCAGCAGCGAGCCAGGCGGCCGGCGCAACATGCCGATCGGGCAGCGTAAGGGTAGCGTGACGGCGCAAGGCCGCACGCAACACGCCGTTCACCAGGCCACTGGCCTTGGGGCAGAGCTGCTTGGCCAGCTCCACACTCTCGTGCACCGCCGCATGCGGGGGGACGCGGTCCAGGTAGCGCAACTGATACAACCCCAGCCTGAGCAGCAGGAGCACCGGCCGCTGCAGCTTGGGCAACGGTTGGTCCACCAGCTGGGCCAGATAGTGATCGAGTGTGCCCTGCTGCCGCAGCACGCCGAACACCAGTTCGCTGAATAACCCCCGGTCAGGGCCCTGCAGAAGCCCGCGGGACAACTCTTGATCGACCAGGTCATCGGCATGCAGGTCGCTGCCGGACAGACGGGTGAGCAGCTGATATGCCGCCAGGCGAGGGGAGTGGGCTGCATAATTCGATAGCATAATCTTGTCAGCATAGCCTTGAATGCCCGACTTGGCAATGGTCTCAGCGGTGAGCCCCCAAACGGTCGGACGATCGCCTCGAAATGTCTTATCACCCCGTAAGCCTTGACATTTCCTGGATTGCGTGGTATTGAGGCCGTCCATTGAACTCGACCACACGAAGGAGAACAGCATGGAACGCACCTTTGCCATCATCAAGCCGGACGCCGTGGAGCGCGGCCTGTCCGGTCAAATCTTAAGCCGCATCGAGGAAAAAGGCTTCAAGATCGTCGGCATGAAAAAGATGCAACTCAGCCTGCCCCAGGCCCAGGGCTTCTACTACGTCCACAAGGAGCGCCCGTTCTTTAACGACCTCTGCAGCTTCATGTCCCGCAGCCCGGTGGTGGTGCTCTGCCTGGAAAAGGAAAACGCCATCGCCGACTGGCGCACCCTGATGGGGGCCACCAACCCGGCCAACGCCGAGCCGGGCACCATCCGCAAGGACTTCGCCAAGAATATCGAGGAAAACTCGGCCCACGGTTCCGACGCCCCGGAGACTGCGGCCTTTGAGATCCCCTATTTCTTCAGCGCCCTTGAACTGGTAGGCTGACGAGCACCATCGGAGGCCCTTCCTGCCAGGGAAGGGCCTTTTTTTATGCACAAAACCGACCTCAAAAACCTGACTTTGGAAGGGTTGATCCAGTTTCTGGCCGGCCAGGGCAAGGAGCGCTACCGCGCCACCCAGCTCTTCAAATGGCTCTACCAGCACGATGCCGCCAGCTTCGACGAGATGACCAACCTCTCCAAGGCGCTGCGGGAAGAGTTGGCCGCCACCGCCTGCATCAGCCGCCTGGAACCGGCAGCGGTGGAGGTGGGCCTCGACGGCACCCGCAAGTACCTGTTCCGCCTTGAGGACGGCAATGCGGTAGAAAGTGTGCTGATCCCGGACGAGGAGCGCAACACCCTCTGCATCTCCACCCAGGCCGGCTGTGCCATGCAGTGCGCCTTCTGCCTGACCGGCACCTTCCGCCTGACCCGCAACCTGACCACCGCCGAGATCGTCAACCAGATCCTGGCGGTGAAGCGGGACGTGGAGGTGCGTAACATCGTGCTGATGGGGATGGGGGAGCCGCTGCATAACCTGGATAAGGTGATCGCTGCCCTGCAGATCATGATCAACGACAACGGCCTGAAGCTCTCCAGCCGGCGCGTGACCGTTTCCACCTGCGGCCTGGTACCGGAACTGGAACGGCTGGGACGCGAGGTGACGGTCAATCTGGCGGTGTCGCTGAACGCCACCACCGACGAGTTGCGGGACCGGATCATGCCGGTCAACCGACGCTACCCGATCGCCACCCTGCTGGCGGCGCTTAAAAAATTTCCCCTGCCGGGGCGGCGTAAGATCACCATCGAATATGTGTTGCTGGGGGGGGTGAACGACACGCCGGAGGATGCCAAACGGCTGGTGCGGCTTTTGTCGGATATCCCCTGCAAGATCAACCTGATCCCGTTCAACCCGCACGAGGGGGCCGACTTCAGGCCCCCTACCCGCGCGGCGTTGGACGCCTTCCACAAGTACCTGCTGGATCGCCATTTCACGGTCATCACCCGCGACAGCCGCGGCAGCGACATCTCGGCCGCCTGCGGTCAACTAAAGGGCGCCCTCGAACGCGCCGGAGAAACGTCCCCCAAGGAGGAACTACGATGATCGGCGTGATCGGCGGGAGCGGTCTGTATGAGATGGAAGGGCTTGAACAGGTGGAGACGGTGACACTGGAAACCCCCTTCGGGACGCCGTCGGATGCCTACATGACCGGGGTGCTGAACGGGGTGCCCATGGTATTCTTGCCTCGCCACGGCAGGGGACATCGCCTGCTCCCGTCGGAGGTGAATTACCGCGCCAATATCCACGGTATGAAGCAGCTGGGGGTGGAGCGGATCATCTCGGTCTCGGCGGTGGGGAGCCTCAAGGAAGAGATCGTGCCGGGAGATGTGGTGATCCCGGATCAGTTCATCGACCGGACCAAGGGTGTCCGCCGGGACACCTTCTTTGGCGAGGGGGTGGTGGCCCATGTCAGTTTTGCCGATCCTACCTGCTCCTGCCTGTCGGATATCCTGGCCCGTGCCGCCCTGGCCGCCGGTGCGACGGTCCATCAGGGCGGCACCTACATCTGCATGGAAGGGCCGGCCTTCTCCACCCGGGCCGAGTCGTTCATGTACCGCGCTTTGGGGGGGGATATCATCGGCATGACCAATCTGACCGAGGCCAAGCTGGCCAGGGAGGCGGGTCTCTGCTACGGGGTGATCGCCCTTTCCACCGATTACGACTGCTGGCATGAGCATCACGACGCAGTGACCGTTGACGCGATCATCCAGATCATGCATCAGAACGTCACTATGGCCAAGGGGATCATCCGGCATGCGGTTGCCGGGCTCATCGAGGCGCGGCCCTGCGGGTGCGGCGCCGCCCTGCAGTACGCCATCATCACCGACCGCAGCGCCATCCCGGCCAAGGCCAGGGAGCGCCTGCAGCTGCTGATCGGCGACTATCTCTAAGAGGAGCGTGACACTATGGGTATTGTGGTTGTCGGCACCGTTGCCTTTGATACCGTAGAGACCCCCTTCGGCAAGGGGGAAAACGTGCTGGGGGGCTCGGCCACCTATTTTTCCACCGCGGCCAGTTTTTTCAGTGAGGTCTCGCTGGTGGCGGTGGTAGGGGAGGATTTCCCGGAGGAGCATGTGGCGTTTCTACGCTCTCGGGAGATCAACCTTGCGGGGCTCCAGCGGATCCCCGGCAGGACCTTCCACTGGAGCGGCAGATACGGCTATGACCTGAACGAGGCCCAGACGCTGGACACCCAGCTGAACGTGCTGCTGGCGTTCAAACCGCAGCTGCCACCGGCCTACCGGGAGACTGACGTCCTGTTTCTGGCCAACATCGACCCGGAGCTGCAGCTTGAGGTGCTGGATCAGGTGACCGCTCCCCGGCTCGTGGCCTGTGACAGCATGAATTTCTGGATATCCTCCAAACCGGCTGCCCTGCGAGAGGTGATCAAACGGGTGGATATCGTGCTCATCAACGAAGGGGAGGCCCGGATGTTGACCGGCGAGCCCAACCTGATCAAGGCGGCCCGCAGCATCATCGCCATGGGGTGCAAGCGGCTGGTGGTAAAACGGGGGGAATACGGCGTCCTGATGTTCACCGCCGATACCGTTTTTGCCGCCCCGGCCTATCCCCTGGAAGAGGTGTTCGACCCCACCGGCGCTGGTGATACCTTTGCCGGCGGCTTCATGGGGTATCTCGCCAACACCGGTGACCTGAGCGAAGAGGGGATTCGACAGGCCTTGGTCTTCGGCGCGGTGATGGCCTCCTTCAATGTGGAGGCCTTTAGTCTGGATCGGATGAAACGGCTGACCTACCGTGAGATTGAGGCCCGCTATCGCAGTTTCAGGCAGCTGACCTCCTTTCGCGATCTCCCGGCGCCCTGACCAGGGCGCGCAGATTGACAACCGTGCCGCCTTTTGCTACGGTTTTTCCGCCGTTTTTGCACGGTTAACCCGATCCGGAGGGACCAGATGCGACGTCGTACCCTTCTGCTGATACTGGTGCTGGCTCTTACGGGTTGTGCCGCAGTTGCGCCGGACGGCAGACCTGAGGCGTATCACTACCAGATGGGGCTCTCCTACCTGGGGGAGCAGAACTACACCGCTGCCCTGAAGGAGCTGCGGGAATCGGAAAAGTTGAGCCCCAGGAACCCCGAACTGCAGTATTACCTCGGACGGGTCTACCGGGGTAAACAGCGTCCCGACCTGGCGGTGGTCAAATTTCTCCGGGCCATCGACCTCAAACCCGACTATTCCATCGCCCGCAACGATCTGGGCGTGACCTACATGGAGCTGAAACAGTGGGACAAGGCCATCGAACAGTTCAGGATCGTCAAGGACGATCTGCTCTATGAGGAGCATACCAACTCCGTCATCAACCTGGGGCTTGCCTATCTGGGCAAGGGTGACTACGCCAAGGCCCTTGCCGAGTTGGAGGCCGCCCGCGTCAATAACCCCGGCAATCCGATCGTCAAGGTGGCAATCGGGCGGGTGTTGGCGGCCCAGGGGCAGATGCGCGAGGCCGTGGCCGAGTATCGCGGCGCCCTGAAGGTCTACCCCGAGTACGCCATGGCCCATTACTACCTGGGGATCGCCCTGATGAAGAACGACCTGGCCGCAGCCCGCAATGAGTTCAGGGAGGTGGTGCGGCTTGCCCCTGATACGGAGTTCGGCAAAAGCGCGCACGAGTATCTGAACCTGCTCAGGTAGGAGCCGCCATGGGATCGGAAGAGCTGCAGTCGGAGAACAGCGCGTCACAGACGCCAGGGGCGATCCTGCGCCGTTGTCGCGAGTTTCACGCCATAACCCTTGAGGATGCGGCAGCCGCCACCAAGATCGGCAAGAACTACCTGCGGGCCCTTGAAGAGGACCGCTACCACGAATTTCCCAGTACGGCCTATCTCAAGGGATTTCTGCGGAATTACGCGGTATACCTGGGGTTAAACGCCGAGGATCTGGTGCGGATGCTGGTCCCTGAACAGACCGGCGCCCCCCAGGAGGAGCCCCGCTCAAGCCGACGCTCCATGGAGCCCCGTCAGCCGATCTGGCAACGTCTCTGGCTGTCGGGGGCCCTTTTGGCCATTATCATCCTGCTGGCGCTGGTGATGCGGCACGGCGAGGAGCCGGCGTCCCATCGCCCACCCCCCTCTGTGGCGTCTTCCGCCCCTCCTGTTCAGCAGATTCGTTCCAGCCTCGTCCAACCGTCAACGGCACAGCCCGGTCCGTCAGGGGGAACCCCGACAGCGAGCCCCTCACCATCGGTACAGCCGGCGCCCGGCGGGGTGACGTTGCGGATCAAGGCGTTGCGTAAAGGCGCCCTGGTGGTTACGTTGGATGACGCCACCACGCAGAGCTATGACCTGACCCCCGGCGACCTGATCGAGTGGCGGGCGGACCGCGATATCAACCTGGAACTGAGCGATCCGGCAGCCGTGGAGATGGATCTGAACGGTCGCCCCTTACGGCCGCCCCTGCCTCCCGGCAGCCCGGCAACCCTCATGCTCGATGCGCAGGGTGTCAGGAAGTAATCACGAATCCCCAAGGAGTTCCTCCATGCAGATAGCAGCACGGTGCCGCAAATGCGGCAAGGTGATGAACAGCGAACGGATCGACAACTACCGGGTCAAACTGACCTGCTCCTGCGGTTATAGCGATTACCGTACCGCCACCGAGCGGATCAAGAGCGTCAACCCCTACTTCCATCGCGCCAACGTCACCCCGTTTCTGGATGACGACCGGGGGAGCATGACCTTGACCATGCAGCGGGCCAACCGCGAGCACCTGGAGATCATCTCCCTTGAGGAGATCAGTATGCTGGTCTCTTCTGATTACGACCTTGCCGAGGTCCTGAGCGTCGTTGCCGAAAAGCTGGCCCGACAGCTCAAGGCCAGCGTCTGCAATATCTACCTTCTGGAGGGGGAGGAGCTGGTCCTCAAGGCGACCTACGGCTTTGAGGCGGCGCATATCAACAGGATCCGGATCAGGGTTGGCGAAGGGATCACCGGGACGGTGGCCCGGACCATGCAGCCGATCAACCTCTCCAAGGCGTCTGAGGACCCCCGTTATAAGGTGTTTCCTGAGTTGAACGAGGATAAGTACAACTCTATGCTCTCCTATCCGATTGCCGACAAGAGCGACTGCTACGGCGTGATCAACGTCCAGACCACCTCTATGCGTACCTTCCCTGAGGATGAGCTGTACTTTGTCTCGATCATCGCCAATCTTATCCTGACCGCCATCAAGATCCGGCGTAGCGCCGCTTCGAGACTCTGCCGGACACCATCCCCCGACGGACCTTGACACCCCGGAACTCCGTGCTAGACTTGCTGCGGTACGAACGACAGCAACGGAGTGAGCAGTGTCGAAACCCCTAAAACGGATACTGGTGGTGGATGATGAGGAGAATACCCGTCTTGCCCTGACCCGTCTTCTGGCCGGTGAAGGGTACGACGTCAAGACCGCCGCCAACGGCAGCGAGGCGTTGAACCAGCTCCGCAGCCAACCGGTGGAGCTGATTATCACCGACCTGAATATGCCGGTCATGAACGGTCTGGCCTTTCTGCGGGAGCTGCACCGTGAACAGCCTGCCAGCAACGTGATCATGATCACCGCCTACGGTGAGGTGGAATCCTATCTGGAGGCCCTGAATCTGGGGGCCTTCGAGTATCTGAACAAGCCGGTCAGACTGGACGACCTGAAAAAGGTGATGTGCAAGATCTTTCACGAATCGTAGCAATTACTGGGGAGGGACCATGATGAAAGCGTTTCAAAAGATACTGATAGCCACTGATTTTTCCGACTGCTCCGAAGAGGCCTGTGCCTACGCCCTGAGCCTGGCGCGCAAGTTTGACGCCTCCCTTGTGGTGCTGCACGTCATCAATGAACCGGTGGACCTGCGCGGCTTTTACGTCCCCCATATCTCCTTTGATGAGTTGGAAAAGGAGATCGCCGCAGGGGCCGCCACCATGCTGAAGACCTTCTGCGCCGATAATCTGGCTGATTTTGCCAACTACAGCACCTCAATCGTGACCGGTGTCCCGTACGAGGAGATCACCCGCATCGCCAAGGAGCAGGATGTCTCCCTCATCGTGATCGGTACCCATGGCCGGAGCGGTCTGGATCACCTGATCTTTGGCAGCACCGCCGAGCGGGTGGTACGCAGCGCCCCCTGTCCGGTCCTGACCATCCGGCTCGCCAGCGCCATCTAGCCTTCTGGAAGAGCGTCTCAATGGACCATGAAACCGTCGATCCGGCAGCGCTGAACGCCCGTATCGTCGTTGTTGATGATGACCCGGCCATACTGGACCTTGTCTCGTTTTTGCTGACCCGTCGCGGCTATCGGGTGAGCGCCGCCTGTGACGCCGGGACCGCGCTCAACCTGGTGGCTGAGCAACAGCCCGAACTGGTCTTGATGGACTACATCCTCCCCGGCCAGGACGGACTCTCGGTGCTGCGCAGCATCCGTGAGCAGTTTCCCGCCACCTACGTCATCATGTTTTCTGGCCAGGGGAGTGAAGAGATCGTCGTTGAGCTGATGAAGGCCGGCGCCGCCGAGTATCTTCTGAAACCCTTCAACAACCGTACCCTGCTGGATCGGGTGGAGGGGGTGCTGCGCCTCAGGGAGATCGAGCAGGCCAACCGGGCGTTGCAGACCGAGCGGGAGCGCCTCCTGCTGGAGATCGAGATCTGGAACCGTGAACTGCAGCAGCGGGTCAGGGAGAAGAGCGAGGCGTTGCAGCGTGCCCAGACCGAGATCACCCAGACCGAAAAGCTGGCCGCCCTGGGGTATCTCTCCGCCGGCATGGCCCATGAGATCCGCAATCCCCTCAACTCCATCGCCCTGTTCACCCAGCTGCTCAAGCAGGGGATCGAGGACGAGGAACAGCGGGAGTACCTGGATAAGACCCTGAAGGAGGTGGAGCGGATCGATGGCATCATCCGCCGGCTGGTGGATGCGGCCGGCCGCAGCCGTTCCATACAGCCGGCCGTCCAGGTGGATCGGGTGATCGCCGCCGCTTTGGAGGTCTTCGCGCCGCAGATAGAGGCCCGTCGTATCACGGTGAACCTGCAGTGTCTTACCCCTCCCCCCCCGATGAAGGCCGATCCTGCCGAGCTGGAGCAGATCTTCACCAACCTGTTTCTGAATGCCCTGGAAGAGATGCCCCCGGGAGGGCGGCTCAGCATCGCGGTGACCAGCGACGATGGACGGATTGTGGTCAGGGTGAGCGATACCGGCGGCGGCATCGGGTCAGACCTGCTCGAAACGGTCTTCGAGCCGTTTTTTACCACCAAGAACCGTGGTACCGGCATCGGACTGCCGGTGGTGCGCCGGATCGCCCGGCTGTACCACGGCGATGTCACCATCGAGCAGACCTCAGCCCAGGGGACCACCTTCCGGGTTGCCTTTTCGACCCATCTCACCTGAGCGGCACGCATGTCTCTGATTCTGCGTAACCTGACCCTGCACCCCGGTGACGACGAGGGGACTCTGCGCCACCTGGCAGCCCAGACTTGCGGTCTGCCGTCCGATGCCCTGCAGTGTTTCCGTATCCTGCGCAAAGGGGTTGATGCCCGGAAAAAACCCCGAGTGCTGCTGGTCTACACCGTCTCCTTTCGCCTGGACGATGAAGCGGGGTTCTTGCGGCAGCGCCCCCCCATCCCCTATCTGGAACAGTCACCGGCGGAGCTCCCGCTCACCTTTCTGCCCCGGCAGACCGATGGGCCGGTCGTTATCGTCGGCATGGGGCCGGCCGGGCTGTTCTGCGCCCTGCGGCTGGCTGCCCATGGTATACCCGCCACCCTCCTCGAACGGGGCAGGCCGGTGGAGGAGCGGGTACGTGACGTGGCCCGCTTCTGGCAGCACGGTCTCCTTGACACGGGGAGCAATGTTCAGTTTGGCGAGGGCGGGGCTGGTACCTTTTCTGACGGCAAGTTGACCTGCCGCCTGCGGGACCCAAACAGCTCCTGGGTCCTGGAACAGCTGGTTCAGCATGGAGCGCCGCCGGAGATCCGCTACCAGGCCAAACCCCATCTGGGTACCGACCGGCTCCGGGCGGTGGTGGCCGCCATCCGGCAGCAGCTGTTGGACCGGGGGTGCCAGCTACGGTTCGGCGCCGCACTGACCGGTCTTGCCAGTAGTTCCGGGCGGGTCACTGCCGCGCTCTGCGCAGAGCGTGACGAGCTCCCTTGCCGTCATCTGGTGCTGGCCATCGGCCACAGCGCCCGGGACACCTACGCCATGCTGGCACGGCAGGGTATCGCCATGGTGCCAAAGCCGTTCGCCATCGGTCTGCGGGTGGAACACCCCCAATCCCTGATAGACCGTATCCAGTACGGTCACCCCCACCCGGCCCTCCCCAGGGCCGATTACGCGTTGACCTTTAACAACGAGGTGACCGGCCGCAGTTGCTACTCCTTCTGCATGTGCCCCGGAGGGGTGGTGATTGCCGGTTCATCGGAGGCGGATACGGTGGTGACCAACGGGATGAGTAACCTGATGCGCGATTCGGGACTGGCCAACAGCGCCCTGGTGGTAAACATCCGCACTGACGACCTTGACGGCAACGATCCCCTGGCAGGTGTGCGCTTTCAGCAGCAGTGGGAGCGGCGGGCCTTTGAGGCAGGCGGCGGCGCCTACCATGCCCCGGCCCAGAACCTGCTGGCCTTCCTCGGACGGGGCGGTGGCGCGTTCCGTTCCAGCTACCGCCCAGGTACCGTGGAAAATGACCTGGCGACCCTGCTGCCGGGGTACGTGGTGAACACCATCCAGGAGGGGATCATCTCTTTTGAGCGAAAGATGCGGGGTTTTTTGACCGCTGAGGCAACCTTGACCGGGGTGGAGACCCGCACCTCAGCCCCGCTGCGCATCTTGCGGGGTGACGACTGCCAGTCAACTGACCTGCGGGGGATCTATCCCTGCGGTGAAGGGGCCGGCTATGCCGGCGGGATCATGTCGGCCGCCCTGGATGGGGTGCGGGTTGCGGACCTGATCGCCGCGCAGTCAGGCAGAGCCTGCTAGATGCCGAGCTCCCACCTCCCCACCACCCTTGCCGAGGCCCGCCGTCGGGGCTGGCACGAGCTGGATATCATCCTGGTCTCCGGTGATGCCTATATCGACCATCCCTCCTTTGGCATACCTCTTCTGGGAAGGTGGCTGGAGGCCCACGGTTTTCGGGTCGGCATCATCCCACAGCCGGACTGGCACGCCAAGGATGCGTTCATGGCGTTGGGGCGGCCGCGCCTCTTCTTTGGCGTCTCCGGCGGCGCCATGGATTCGATGGTGGCCCATTACACCCCCCAGCGAAAGCTGCGCCATGACGATGCCTACACCCCCGGTAACCGCCACGGCGCCCGTCCCAACCGGGCCAGCATCATCTATACCTCACGTCTCAAGGAGGCCTACCGCGAGGTGCCGGTGGTGTTGGGCGGTATCGAGGCATCCCTGCGACGTCTGGCCCATTATGATTTCTGGGAGGATTGCCTCAGGCGCTCCCTGCTCCTTGATGCCAAGGCCGATCTCTTGATCTTCGGTATGGGTGAACGGCCGCTCCTTGAGCTGGCCCAGCGACTGCAGCGGGGGGAACCGTTGGCCGCCATCCGTGATCTGCATGGTAGTTGCTACGTAGCTCGGCAGTCACCGGAGGATGCCGTGCACCTCCCCTCCTGGGAGCAGCTGGGCGAGGAGCGGGCGGCCTTTGTCCAGGCGCAGCGCCTGATGGAGCGGGAACAGAATCCGTACTGCGGCCGCCCGCTCGTGCAACGGTATGACCGCCGTCTGTTGGTCTGTATCCCCCCCGCTCTCCCCCTCTCGGGACCGGAGCTGGACTCCCTCTATGCCCTGCCGTTCAGCCGGGAGCCACACCCTCGGTATACCGAGCAGATCCCCGCCTTTGAGCAGATCAAACGCTCCCTCACCACCCATCGGGGCTGTTGCGGCGGCTGTTCCTTCTGTGCCATCGCCATGCACCAGGGTAAAGTCATCCAGTCCCGCAGCCTCGCCTCACTGCAGCTGGAGGTTAAACGGTTGGCCGGCACGAGTTGGTTCAAGGGGCAGATCAGCGATCTTGGCGGGCCTACCGCGAATATGTATGGTCTCGTCTGCCGGGCGCCGGATAGCGGTCATGGCTGTCGTCGCCCCAGTTGTCTCCATCCGGGGATCTGCCCCCATCTGCACTGCAGTGACAGCCGGGCCGTGCAGATGCTGCGGCAGATCCGTACGATGCCGTCGGTCCGCCAGGTAACGATCTCTTCGGGGATTCGGTTTGATCTCCTGGAACGCCAGCCGGAGTACTTCCGCGAGCTGGTGTCCCAGCATGTCGGAGGTTTGCTGAAGGTGGCGCCGGAGCATCTGGTTGACGCCGTGACCGACCTGATGCGCAAGCCGAACGGCTTGGTATTCGAACGGTTTTTGGCCCGCTTCAGAGATGAGAGTCGCAGGGCGGGGAGGCGTCAGGGGGTGGTGCCGTACCTGATGGCGGGGCATCCCGGCTGTAGCATTGAGGCGATGGTCGAACTGGCCCTGGCGCTGCATCGGCTGGGCCTGCAGGTGGAGCAGGTGCAGGAATTTACCCCGACACCGGGCACCACCGCGACCTGCATCTATTATACCGGTGTTGATCCGGCAACCGGGGAACCGGTTGCGGTGGTCAGGAGCGATGCTGAACGGCGGTTGCAGAAGGGACTTCTGCTCTGGCATCTGCCTGATGAACAGGCGCGGGTACGTAAGGCGCTGCTGGGGCTGGGGCGGCATGATCTGCTGCTGCGTCTTACCTCGCTGCAGCAGGCTGGGGGCAGTCATCCCGCTCGCCGGGCGGCCGGGCAGCAGGGGAGTAAACGAAAGACGCCCCGCTGAACCTACAGCGGGGCGTCTTGGTGATCTGAGCGAGGAAGGGTTACTTCGTCTTCAGAACGTTGGCTGCCTGCAGCCCTTTGGGGCCTTGCACGATGTCGAAGCTAACGGTCTCGCCTTCGGCCAGGGACTTGAAACCCTCGCTCTGGATAGCGGAGAAGTGCACGAAGACATCCTCGCCACCTTCCTGCTCGATGAAACCGAACCCCTTGGTGTCATTAAACCACTTGACCTTGCCTTGAGCCATCTTTACTTCCTCCTTCGTGGGTTACCGGTCATGCCGGATGCTGAATGATGCCTAAGTTTCCGGAACCGGTGCAGGAGTGTCGCCAAGGCAGGCTGTCTGTTCATGTGCTGCCAACACGTCCGAAACTTATTGCAGCGTCCCTGTAGCATAGCCCGGTAGGGCTGTCAAGCAGATTTGCTGCACAATTACTGCATCTTAATCTCGTTGCTCTTGGCCTGCAGTTTCTTGATCAGTTCCGGATACCCCTGCGCGGTGATGATCTTGTTGAACTGGGTGCGGTAGTTGGCGACCAGGCTCACCCCTTCGATCACCACGTCGTAGACCATCCATCTGCCGTTCGGCTCTTTGAGCAGCCGGTAGTCAAGGGAGTATTCATCCTGCTTCGGGGTGATGATTTTTGAACGCACCTCACCGTAATTGCCCTCAATGTTCTCCTTGAGATAGAGAATCTTTTCGTTGTTGTACGATTCGATCTTGCCGGCATAGGAGTTCTCGAGGAGGGTGGCGAACAGGTCAACGAACTGTCTCTGCTCCGCCGGGGTGCGTTGGTTCCAGTATCTCCCCAGGGAACGCTTTGCCATCTCGTGCTGGTCGAAGATGACGCTCAGCGCCTTTTTGATGGCTGCCCGGCGCTTGTGTTCGTTGCTCGGTTTTTTCAACTCCTTGTTGGTGACGATCTTGATGATGGCATCCACCGTCTGTTTGACCTCGGGTGTCAGAGAGGCAAAAGCGGTGCTGGCAAGGAGCAGGCAGCAGAGGGTGAGGGTGGCGATACGTTTCAGCATGGGTATGGTTCCTCCTGGGATAACCGGTTAGTGACGCAGTACGGACGGCTGTTCACCGATGGCGTAGTCCAGATTGGCCTGGGCGATCCTGTAGTTGTAGAGGGCCTGGAAGTAGTCGGCCTTCATCTTGCCGTAGATCTCCACCGCATCGAAGACATCACGGGAACTGCCGATCCCGAAGTCGAAGTTGGCCAGGGCCGCTGCCCCCCATTTTTTTGCGCTCATAAAGGCCGCCTTGGTCGCGGTGGCCACCTTTTCAGCCTCCTTCATCTCCAGCCAGGCCTTGCGGACCTGCAGCGGGATGTAGGCATCGGCGTAGATCCGGGTGCTCTGCAAGCGGTTCAGCTGGGCCTGCTCGGCCGCCACCTTGGCCCCGGTTATGCCGAAGTCCAGGTGCCATTTGAGCCCCAGGGCGACGCCGCCGTAGGCATGCTGGAACCGGTCGCTTAGGTAGGGGTTGTCGATCCGGTCCCGTTTGTCGGCATAGGCCCAGGAGACAATACCGGCCAGAAAGATGTCGGGATAGTAGTTGGACTTGGCCGCATCAACCAGTGCGGCGCGGGCCGCCAGCCCCTCTTTGAGCTGCCTGAATTCGGGCCGCTGGAGGCGGGCCTGCTCGATATAGGTCGTGATGTCGCCGATCGGCGCGCTGTCCAGGGTCAGCCGTTCGGGGGGGAGATCGATCTCGACGTTGTCCCCCAGGTTGAGACGCGCCTTCAGGGCGGCCAGGGCCAATCGTTCCCCCTTGTTGGCCTCTGCCATATACTTGTGAATGGCCCCGGAATAGGCGTCGATCTTATACAGGTCCATCTCATCGCCCGAGGGGACGTCGTGGGCGATCAGATCTTGGACCTTCTTTCTGCCGCTGTTCATGTAGTCCTGCAACTCGGCCAGCACATCCTTCAGCTCGCGGGCCAGCAGGACACCGTAGTAGTACTTCTTGACCTCAAGCACCACCTCGTCGGCCTTCTGCTGTTTCTTGGCCTTGTCCACCTCCATGCCGTGGAGCGCCGCCTGCATGTTGTTGGTGATCTTGCCGAAGGTCCAGAGCGGTTGTGTCACCATGAGGTCGGCGCTGGTGAACCAGGTCAGGTTATGGCTGGTAAAGGCCTTATCCGTGTTGATGGTGGGGGTTATATCCTGTCGTTGAGCCCCGGGGGCCGGGCCGAACAGGGCCAGCACGTCCGCCTGGGGATAGCGGTACGATTTGGCCTCCTGGAGCTTCGAAGCGGTAAGGTCGAGGTCGGCCTGTGCCTCGCCCAGTTCTGGAGCCGCCTTGAGCGCGGCGCTGATGCAGTGGTCCAGGTCGAAGATCAGGGTGGTCTTGCCGGGGCTGCCGGCCATGGCGGTTGTGGTGGTGGCCAGCAGGGCCATGGCGGTCACTGCTGCGGTGAACGGGCTCCTCATCGGTTACTCCTAATTTACCTTACCGTGGATAAACTTGCTGATCAGGTCCTCAATATCAACGGATGACTCGGTCTGCAGTATCTTACCGCCGTCTTTCAGGATCTGGCTGGAACCACCGGGGGAAAGCTTGATGAACTTGTCGCCGATGAGACCGCTGGTGCGGACCGAGGCGATGGTGTCATCGGTCAGTTTGACGCCATCCTTGATCTTCATGTAGACCTGAGCCTGCTCGCTGCCATCCTTGGCAAGGGCGATCCGGTCAACGGCCCCCACCTCGACCCCGGCCACCTCAACCCGCGCGCCGTTTTTCAGGCCCGACACCGAATCGAACAGGGCCGAGATATGGTAGTAGTTGCCGCCGATCAGCTCCATCTTGCCGAGCCTGATGGACAGGTAGCCCAGGCAGAGGATGCCGATCAGCATGAAGATGCCGACGGTCAGTTCGAGTTTTGCACTGTTCATGGTCATGCCGCTCCGCTATTGATCGGGCCGTCCAGGCTGCCGGTGATGAACTGTCGCACCACCGGATGGTCGGATCCCTGTATCTCTTCTGGTGTGCCGAACTGGAGTATCTCGCCCCGGTAGAGCATGGCCACGTGGTGCGCCACCTCGAAGATGTCCGGGATGTCATGGGAAACGATGACGGCGGTAAAGCCGAACTTGGCCTGGGTTTCCTTGATCAGTTGGTGGATGGCCCGCCGGATCACCGGGTCAAGGCCGGTGGTTGGCTCGTCGAACAGCACGATCTGCGGTTCCAGCAGCAGGGCCCGGGCCAGGCCGACCCGCTTTTTCATCCCCCCTGACAGCTCGTCCGGGTACTTCCGGTTGACCTCTTTCAGGCCTACCTCGCGCAGCGCCGTCTCGACGCGGGCGTTTATCTCATCACGGCTGAAGGAGGTCTTTTCCTCCAGGGGGAAGGCCACATTCTCATACACCGTCATCGAATCGAACAGGGCGGCGTTTTGAAACACCATGGCGAACTTTTCCCGCACCCGGTTCAGCTCGGTGCGGCGCAGCCCCAGGATACTCGCGCCGTCCACCAGGACATCCCCCTGATCAGGCGTGAGCAGGCCGATCATATGCTTGAGCATCACGCTCTTGCCCTCGCCGCTGGGGCCGATAACGGCGGTGGTCTTGCCGGTCGGGACGGACAGATCGAGGCCGTTGAGGACGGCTTGGGAGCCGAAGGATTTATGGAGATTGACAAGTTCGATCATAGTAGTATCGAGGTCAGGAAGTAGTCCCAGACCAGAATCAGGACCGAGGTCAGCACCACCGATTCGGTGGTGGCCTTGGAGACCCCTTCAGCGCCGTGGCCGGCGTAGTACCCCTTGTAACAGCCGATCCAGGCGATAATGACGCCGAAGGAGTAGGACTTGACCATGCCGGACCAGATATCCTTCCAGAGCACGGAGCGGTACATCTCTCCGAAGTAGGCGCCGGGATTCACCCCCAGCAGTTTGACCCCCACCAGCCAGCCGCCGTAGATGCCAACCACATCGAAGATGGCGCACAAAAGCGGGACGGAGAGCATGGCCGCGATGAACTTTGGTGATACCAGATATTTGAACGGATCCAGCGCCATGGTCTCCAGGGCGTCGATCTGTTCGCTGATCCGCATGATGCCGATCTCGGCGGTGATGGCGCTTCCCGCCCGGCCGGTCACCATCAGGGCGGAGAGGACCGGTCCCAGCTCACGGATGAGCGAGAGTGCCACCGCGGTGCCGAGCAGACCCTCGGAACCGAATTTTGCCAGGGTGTAGTAGCCCTGCAGCCCCAGCACCATGCCGGTAAAGGCGGCGGTCAAGACGATCACGAAGAGCGACTTGGCGCCGATGAAGCTGATCTGCTTCAGGACGTGTACCGGCCGACCCGGCTGGCGCAGGAGGGCATAACCGGCATGGAGCAGAAACTGCCCCATCCGCCCCAACTCTTCCAGGAAGGAGAGGCCGTATCTGCCTATGGCGCGTATGAAGTGAGTCACCGGCAATCCAGTTGATGATGGTGATGATGTATTCAGATACTACGATCAACCGAATGACTATACTGATTGCAGGAAAAAAAGTAAAGCATCTGATTGGTTAAGGCGCTTGAGGGTTTAATGAAGTGGCGTGAGGCGTCCGCCGGCCCGTACCGCAAAGCGGGCGCCACGCCAGGTGACGCGATTGCCGAGGAAGGCCAGCAGCCAGGTGGCGAAGGCCAGCAGGTCGCGCAGCGGCAGCAACCAGCCCCAGGCCGGCAGAAGTCGATCCTTGACCCAGCAGCGGCTGAAACAGGTGCTGACGCTGAGGCGGATTAGGTACAGCAGGGTGATGGCGCCGAGGGCGGCGGGAAGTGGACCGCTGAGTAGCGCCAGCAGGATGGCGAGGCCCGGCAGGGTGATGCCGGAGGCGAGATACCCGCCCGGTCGGCTGACCCGCATGGTGCGGGACCAGCGCAGCTGGCGGGAGAGGATGCCGGCCAGCGTCTCCGGCCTGAGCATGCTCTCCACCACCTGTCGATCCAGGATCAGCCGCCAACCGGCGCGATGTATCTGGTTGCCCAGTTGGTAGTCGTCCGCCAGGTAGTCGACCAGGGCGGGCAGACCGCCGATGGCCTCCAGGGCCTGACGGCGGAAGGTCATGGCGGCCCCCAGGGCAAAGGAAAGGCCCTCAAGTTGCCTCGCCACCAGGACGTTGGGGGTCATCTCGCCGGTGAAGGCCAGGGCCTCCAGGGCGGTGATCGGTCCGAAGACGTGGCTGGAGCGGTAGGGGGAGCTGACCAGCCCCAGCTGCGAGTCTGAAAAGTGCGAACTCACCGACTGCAGAAAGGTCGGCTCGACGCGGATATCGCTATCGCAGATTACCAGCAGGTCGTGGCGGGCCTTGGGGTAGGCGTTGATCAGATTGGAGACCTTGTAGTTGGGACCGTGGATGGTGGCGTCGATGGTGAGCTCTATCGAACAGGCCGGGAAATCGGTCATCAGCTGCTGAATGAGCGGGATAGCCGGATCGTCCTTGTCCGCCACGGCAAAAACGATCTGAACAGGGCCACCGTACTGCTGGCTACAGAAGGAGGCGAAGTTTTTGTAGCTGCCCTCGTCCATCCCCTTGACCGGTTTGAGGATGGTGACCCCGACCGGTTCAGCCGACGCCGGTAGCGCTGCCGGCTGGCGGAAGAATCGCCAACCGCACCACAGCGACAGCAGGCTGTACGCCGAGGCCGGCAGGACAGCCCAAAAAGGGAGCAGGTTACGCAGCATGGTGGCTGGTCGCTTTCTGGACCACCAGGCAAAAAGGGGCGCCCTGGTCCACATTCAGTTGTCCCATGCGCCAGACATGGAACCGCTGTGGGTCGAGATCGGCCGCCCAGGCAAGCACCGCCTCGGTTTCACGGTCGCCGCCGGCATGGCCGGGATAGCAGGTGATCAGCAGCAGCCCCCCCTCACCGAGGATATGCAGGGCCCCTTCGAGGGCCGGAAGCGTGGTGGCCGGTTCAGTTATGATTGTGCGGTCGCCGCCCGGCAGCCAGCCCAGATTGAAAATCACGGCGCAGACCGGTGGTGGCACCCGTGTTGACAGGGTTTCATGCCCGCAGGCAAGCAGGGTGACCCGATCGGCCAGCCCGGCCGCACCGAGGCGCTGGTGGGTGCGCGCTAACGCCGCGGGCTGGATGTCAAAAGCCCAGACCTGGCCGCCATCTCCCACCAGCTCGGCCAGGAGTAGGGTGTCCTTGCCGTTGCCGCAGGTGGCGTCCACCACCCGGTCGCCAGCCTTGACAACCTGGCGCAGCAACAGGTGGGCCAGCGGTACCGGGCCGCGCAAGAACGGCATATCCGTTTGGGGAGGGTGCATGATGGCCGGCAGAGTAGCAAACGGGGGCTCGTTCTGCCAACCCGTTTGTTTGCATTGCCCCGCAGAGCTGTGGTAGGAAGGCCAGATGATAGTCAATCTGACCATAGCTGCCGGTTTGGCCGGGCAGCGGCTTGACGAGGCCCTGGCCCGGCTGGCGCAGATCAGCAAGGGTGAGGCCCGGCGGATCATCGAGCGGGGGGGCTGCGCGGTCAATCAGGCCATGGTGCGGGTGGCCTCCCGATCGGTGAAGGTCGGCGATATGTTGACCGCCGGTCTGATGCAGCCGGGCGAGTTCCGGGAGCTGATGCTGGGGACGGAGGCGATTGTCTACCAGGACCGCGATCTGTTGGCGGTCAACAAGCCGTCCGGCGTGGCCAGTCAGCGTACGCCATACCAGCTGAAGGGGACGCTGGAATACTGGGTTGTGGAGGAGTTCGTGCGGCAGGGTATTCGGGAGCCGGTGCGGATCGTGCATCGCCTTGACCGCGGCACCTCGGGGCTGATGTTGTTTCCGAAACACCGTCAGGCCGCAGCCTGGCTCTCGGAACTGTTCAAGCAGGGGACCATCCATAAACAGTACCTCGCCCTGGTAACCGGCGTGCCGGCCGCCGCCGAGTGGGTTGCCGACGGACCGATCGGCAAGGTGGCCAGTGCCCGTTACGGTGTTGTTGCCGGAGGACGTTCGGCCTGTACCCGTTTTCGCTGTCTGGCGGTCTGCGATGGCAGGTCTCTGTTGGAAGCACAGCCCGTGACCGGCAGGACCCATCAGATCCGGGTGCATCTGGCGGCCGCCGGGATGCCGATCGTCGGTGATACGACCTATGGTGGGGCTGTTGCGCCACGGCTCGTGCTGCACTGTCTCGGATTGACCTTTCCCGGCCGGGATAACCGGGAGAGGGCCCTCTGTGCACCGCTGGATCAGGAGTTTGTCGCTCAGTGCGGCCCCTGTCTGCAGGACATCCGCCCCGTCTGAAAAGTCTATTTACACCATCAGCGGCTTTGTGGTAGCTTTTCTGCCTCGCAGACCTCCACCTACCAATCCATCTTCATGGCTTAGTAAACTAGAACAGCGGGTTTATGGCAAAGATCATCTGTATAGCCAATCAAAAAGGGGGGGTGGGCAAGACCACCACCGCCGTGAACCTGGCAGCAGCCCTGGCAGCCAGCGAGCGTCCCACCCTGCTGGTGGACATCGATCCCCAGGGGAACGCCACCAGTGGGGTCGGTATGGACAAGGGGCGACTGCCCCATTCCATCTACGACCTGTTGATCAACCAGGCCGAGGTGCAGACCTTGGTCGTCGATACGGGGCATCCCTACCTGCATATCCTCCCCGCAACGGCCGATCTGGCAGGCGCCGAGCTTGAGCTTGCCACCGAGACCGGTCGGGAGCAGCGGCTCAAGCATGCCCTGACCGCCGTGGCCGATCAGTACCGGTATATCCTGGTGGACTGCCCACCCTCCCTCAACCTGTTGACCGTCAATGCCATGACGGCTGCCGATTCGGTGCTGATCCCGTTGCAATGCGAGTATTACGCCATGGAGGGACTTTCCCAGATCCTGCAGACCATCGGTCTGGTGCAGCGGGGGCTCAACCCCTCACTGGCCATTGAGGGGATTCTCCTGACCATGTTCGACAGCCGGGGCAATCTGGGCAGGGATGTGGCCGCCGAGATCCGCGTCCATTTCCCGCGGGAGCTGTTCGAGACGGTGGTGCCGCGTAACATACGACTGGCCGAGGCCCCCAGCCACGGCAAACCGATCATCTATTACGATATTACCTCCAAAGGGGCCGCGGCATACCTGCAGCTGGCGCGGGAGATGATGCAGCGGGAGGAACCCCTCAGTGCTTAAGAAGAGTGGATTGGGCAAGGGTATGGCGGCGCTGCTGCCGGTTGTCGCAACGGCCGAGGACAGAAACTACTTCCTCTGCCCCATTGAGAAGATCCGGCCGAACCCCCATCAGCCCCGCAAACAGTTCGCCCCGGAGAAGATCGAAGAACTGGCCGCCTCCATCCGGGAACAGGGGATCATACAACCGCTGGTCGTCACCCAGAAAGAGGGCTCCTACGAGATCATCGCCGGTGAGCGCCGGTGGCGCGCCGCCCAGAAGGCGGGGCTCCACGAACTGCCGGTAGTGATCCGCGAGGCCAGTGATGAAGCGGTCATGGAGCTGGCCTTAATCGAGAACATCCAGCGCGAGGACCTGAACGCCATCGAAGAGGCCCAGGCTTACCGGGCCCTGGTGGACCAGTTCGGCATCTCCCAGGAGGATGTGGCGCGGCGGGTCGGCAAGAACCGCACCACCATCACCAACGCACTGCGGCTCTTGAGGTTGCCGGCGGATATCCAACAGGATGTGGTCGAGGAGCGGATCTCCATGGGGCATGCCCGGGCCCTGCTGGGGCTGGAAAACGAGCTGCTCCTCCAGAAGGCCCGCCATGAGATCCTGCAACGTCATCTTTCGGTGCGGGCCACTGAAGAGCTGGTGAACCGCCTCAAACGGGGCCCCAAGTCCGAGGCCGC
Organism: Deltaproteobacteria bacterium; assembly: GCA_021778115.1. Lineage (GTDB taxonomy): Bacteria > Desulfobacterota > Desulfuromonadia > Geobacterales > Pseudopelobacteraceae > Trichlorobacter. The sequence continues at coordinate 10,197 of JAJYCS010000013.1, read as the reverse complement.
CAAACCGGCCCGTCAGCCCGACCTGCTCATGGTGGCCCTGGAGGAACAGCTCCAGAGTCAGTTCCAGACCAAGGTCAGCATCAAGAGCAGCCTTGCCGGCAAGGGTACCTTGGAACTTCACTTCAACAGCACGGATGAGCTGACCCGGATCGTCGACCTGCTGCAGTCATGATCGAGTCCCATGATGCCACTGCATCTTTTCCGTTGACAAGTTGTATACAACTGTGGTAGCTAATCGACGTTTTTGCGCCTGGCTTTATGCCAGGTGTCGTTTTTCTGGGATACAGTATACAAAAGCCGAGCGGCATAAGGGGTAGGACGTGATTACTCTCGACCTTGCTTTTTTTGTACAAATTATCAACTTCGGGATCCTGGTGCTGATCTTGAATTACGCGCTCTATAAGCCGATCCGGGCGATGCTGGCGCAGCGTCGTCAGGAGATTGCCTCGGCCCGTGAGCGTGCGCTGTCCGTGGATCAGCAGGTGGGCGACAAGGTGGCCGAGTATGAGGCCCGTCTGCGTGGCGCCAAGGCCGAGGTCGGCGCCAGACGCGCCGAGCTGGTGAAAGAGGCCCAGGCGGAAGAGGCGTCATTGTTGGAAAAGGCGCGCTCCGAGGCGGCTGCCTCCCTTGCTTCGCTGCGCGAGCGGATTGCGAAGGAGTCTGCCGAGGCCCGTGTGGTGTTACAACAGCAGGCCCAATCCCTGTCGGGTGATATCTGCGAGAAAATTCTGGGGAGGAGCCTGTAATGGTGATGCCGAAAGGTCACGCAGTAAAGCGTATCCTCACCTCGTTGCTGGTGGTGCTGGGAACGGCCGCTCTCTGCTATGCCTCCGGTGGTGAAGGCGGACATGGCGGCGAACATGGCGTGTCGCCGGCGCAGCTGAAGGATTTCGGCTGGCGGGTGCTGAATTTCGCGGTGCTGGTCGCCATCCTGGTCTGGGCCATCAAGAAGGCCAACATGAAGGGCTCCCTTGCCGACCGTCAGGCCCAGATCGAAAAGAATCTGCGTGAGGCCCGTGAGGCCCGTGAGGCGGCAGAGGCCAAACTGTGCGAGTACACGGATAAGCTGGCCAAGGCCAATCAGGAGGTGGATGGACTGCGCGCCGCCATGCTGCAGGAGGCTGAGGCCGAGAAGCAGCGGATCGTTGCCGAGGCGAAGCTGTCGGCCGAGAAGGTTGCCAAGCAGGCCGCCCAGGCTGCCGAGCAGGAGGTGCTGAAGGCGCGCACTGAGTTGCGCGCTGAGGCCGCACGTCTGGCGGTGGAGCTGGCTGCCGGCAAGCTGACCGGCGCCATCCAGCAGGCCGACCATGATCGCTTGGTACAAGATTACCTTGGGAAGGTGGGACAACTGTGATCAACAACGCCATTGCCAGACGGTATGCCAAGGCGCTGGTTCAGCTCGGCTCGGAAGGTGGCCTCATCGAGCGGTTCAGCCAGGAACTGCCGGCGGTCGATGCCGTGATCTCCGGCAACGCCGAATTGCGGGCCGCTCTGGGTAATCCGGCATTCACTGCCGAGCAGAAGAAACAGATTATGCGTGAGCTGGTCGCCAAACTGGGCTGTTCCGCACTGGTGGCCAACTTCCTGCTGCTCCTGGTGGACAAGAACCGGGTGGTCTGTCTCCCCCAGATCGTCGAGATCTACGGGACCCTGGCCGATGCACAGTCCGGTGTCGTGCGTCCCCGGATCACCAGCGCCTTCGAGCTGAGCGAGACGCAGGTGAGCGACATTACAACGGCCCTGGAGCAGAAAACCGGCAAGAAGGTGGCGCCCCAGGTCGGCATTGATCCATCCCTGATCGGTGGTGTTGTCACCCAGATCGGCGATATCGCCTATGACAGCAGCGTCAAGACTCAATTAGCACGGATTCACGATATACTACAGAAGGGGTAAACGCTTCTATGGAACTGAGAGCCGAAGAAATCAGCGAGATCATCAGGAAGCAGATCAAGGAGTACGGCAAAGAGGTAGAGGTTGCCGAGACCGGCACCATTATCTCCATCGGTGACGGTATTGCCCGTATTCACGGCCTGGCAGGCGCCATGGCCGGTGAGCTGCTGGAGTTTCCCGGCGGCGTGTCCGGCATGGTGCTGAACCTGGAGGAAGACAACGTCGGCGCCGCGGTTCTCGGTGACTATATCGAGATCAAGGAAGGCGACACCGTCAAGCGCACCGGCCGGATCGTCGAGGTGCCGGTGGGCGAGGCCCTGGTGGGCCGGGTGGTGAACGCCATCGGTGAGCCGATCGACGGCAAAGGGCCGATCGTGACCGAGCACTACCGGAAGGTGGAGATCAAGGCCCCCGGTATCGTTAAGCGGAAGTCGGTCCACGAGCCTATGGCTACCGGCCTGAAGGCGATCGACTCCATGGTGCCGATCGGGCGAGGCCAGCGGGAACTGATCATCGGTGACCGTCAGACCGGCAAGACCGCCGTTGCCATGGACACCATCATCAACCAGAAGGGCGGCGACGTGATCTGTATTTATGTCGCCATCGGCCAGAAGCGTTCCACCGTGGCCCAGGTGGTCTCCAAGCTGCAGGAAAACGGCGCCATGGACTACACCATCGTGGTGGCCGCCACCGCCTCCGAGTCCGCCCCGCTGCAGTTCATCGCTCCCTACGCCGGCGTGACCATGGGCGAGTACTTCCGCGACAGCGGCAAGCATGCCCTGATCATCTACGACGACCTCTCCAAGCAGGCCGTTGCCTATCGTCAGCTCTCCCTGCTGCTCCGCCGTCCGCCAGGACGCGAGGCCTATCCGGGCGACGTCTTCTATCTCCACAGCCGTCTGCTGGAGCGTGCCGCCAAGCTGTCCGACGACGTCGGCGCCGGTTCCCTGACCGCCCTGCCGATCATCGAGACCCAGGCCGGTGACGTCTCCGCCTACATCCCGACCAACGTGATCTCCATCACCGATGGCCAGATCTTCCTGGAGTCCGACCTCTTCTACTCCGGGGTCCGTCCGGCCATCAACGTCGGTATCTCCGTGTCGCGGGTCGGTGGTTCCGCCCAGACCAAGGCGATGAAGCAGGTGGCCGGTACCCTGCGTCTGAACCTGGCCCAGTACCGTGAAATGGCCGCCTTTGCCCAGTTCGGTTCCGACCTGGACCGTGCCACCCAACTGCAGCTGGCCCGCGGTGAGCGTCTGGTTGAGATCCTCAAGCAGCCCCAGTACCGTCCGCTGCCGTTCGAGAAGCAGGTGCTGATCATCTTCGCCGCCAACAACGGCTTTGTGGATGAGTATGCGGTTTCGGCACTCAAGCGGTATGAAACCGAGCTGATGGCCTATATGGAGAATCGCAACGCCGACGTGCTGAACGAGCTGCGTGAGAAGAAGCAGATCGACGACAGCGTCAAGGGCAAGCTGATGGGCGCCCTGGAACAGTTCAAGAAGGAATTCACCGCTTAGGACAAGGACGGGTCTTTAACCATGCCAAGCCTGAAAGCCATAAAAAAGCGGATCGGTTCCGTCAAAAACACCCGCCAGATCACCAAGGCGATGAAGATGGTCTCGGCCGCCAAGCTGCGCCGGGCCCAGGACAACATCATCGCTGCCCGGCCCTACGCCCGCAAGATGGAGGAGGTACTCCAGTCGCTGGCATGCTGCGCCGAGGGTGACCGCCATCCACTGCTGGAGGTGCGTGAGGCCAAACGCCTGCTGCTGCTGGTGGTGACCTCGGACCGTGGCCTCTGCGGCGGCTTCAACGCCAACCTCTGCAAGGCCGCTGATCGTTTTATCCGTGAGAAGAAATCCGAATATGAAGAGATCACCCTGATGACCCTGGGGCGTAAGGGGTATGAGTTTCTTAAGAACCGTCACACGGTAACCAAGAACTATCCCAACCTGATCTCCAAGCCCAACTATCAGACTGCCGCCCTGCTGGCCCGGGAGATTATCGAAGGGTACGAAGGGGAACAGTATGATCAGGTCATTATCCTCTATAACGCCTTCAAGACCGTGATGTCCCAGGATATCACCTTCCAGCAGCTGCTGCCGGTGGTGCCGCCTGAGGCTGAAGCTGCGTCGTTGGACGAGGGGCAGGTTGAGTATATCTACGAGCCGTCGGTCAGGGAGCTGATGGACGAGATCGTACCGAAGAATATAGAGGTGCAGATCTTCAAGGCGATGCTGGAGTCGGTGGCTGCCGAGCACGGCGCCCGGATGACCGCCATGGACAGCGCCAGCAAGAACGCCTCGGAGATGATCGGCAAACTGACCCTGCAGTACAACCGGGCCCGGCAGGCCGCCATCACCAAGGAGCTGATGGAGATCATCTCCGGCGCCGAATCGATCAAAGGATAATTCAAAGCTTTACGTTATCGATACCGATGGCCCCCGGGGCCCAGGAGGAACATGCTACATGAGCCAGAACACAGGTAAGATCACCCAGGTTATCGGCGCCGTTGTCGACGTCGAATTCGAGCCCGGCAAACTGCCGCCGATCTACAACGCCCTGCGGGTAACCAACCCGGCCATCGATGAGCGCGAGAACAATCTGGTGCTGGAAGTTGCCCAGCATCTGGGTGAGAACTCGGTCCGTACCATCGCCATGGACTCCACCGACGGCCTGAAGCGTGGCCAGGTGGTGGCCGACACCGGCAAGCAGATCTGCGCCCCGGTGGGCCGCAAGACCCTGGGCCGGATCATGAATGTGATCGGTGAGCCGGTGGATGAGATGGGGCCGATCGGCAACGACAAGGAATACGCCATTCACCGTGAGGCGCCGGCCTTTGAGGACCAGTCCACCAAGGTTGAGGCATTCACTACCGGCATCAAGGTGGTTGACCTCCTGGCCCCCTATGCACGGGGCGGCAAGATCGGTCTGTTCGGCGGCGCCGGCGTGGGCAAGACCGTCTTGATCATGGAGCTGATCAACAACATCGCCAAACAGCACGGCGGTTACTCGGTGTTCGCCGGCGTGGGTGAGCGGACCCGTGAAGGGAACGACCTCTGGCATGAGATGAAGGACTCCGGCGTTATCGACAAGGCCGCCCTGGTCTACGGCCAGATGAACGAGCCCCCAGGTGCCCGTGCCCGGGTCGCCCTGACCGCCCTCTCGGTGGCCGAGTACTTCCGGGACGAAGAGAACCAGGACGTGCTCTTGTTCATCGACAACATCTTCCGGTTCACCCAGGCCGGTTCCGAGGTTTCGGCCCTTCTCGGCCGGATCCCGTCCGCCGTGGGTTACCAGCCGACCCTGGCCACCGAGATGGGTGAACTGCAGGAGCGGATCACCTCCACCAAGAAAGGTTCCATTACCTCGGTGCAGGCGATCTACGTGCCGGCCGACGACCTGACCGACCCGGCGCCGGCCACCGCTTTCGCCCACCTGGACGCCACCACCGTGCTCTCCCGTCAGATCGCCGAGCTGGGGATTTATCCGGCCGTTGACCCCCTGGACTCCACCTCACGGATCCTCGATCCCCAGGTGATCGGCGAGGAGCACTACGCCGTGGCCCGCTCCGTTCAGTACGTGCTGCAGAAGTACAAGGATCTGCAGGACATCATCGCCATCCTCGGTATGGACGAACTGTCCGAAGAGGACAAACTGGTGGTGGCCCGGGCCCGTAAGATCCAGCGCTTCCTCTCTCAGCCGTTCCACGTGGCCGAGGCCTTTACCGGCACCCCCGGCGTCTACGTTGAGCTGAAGGACACCATCAAGGGGTTCAAAGAGATCGTGGACGGCAAATATGACGATCTGCCCGAACAGGCCTTCTATATGGTGGGCACCATTGAAGAAGCCATCGAGAAGGGCAAAAAGCTGGCAGCGGTTTAATACACTCGGACCTTAGTCGCCCTACAAGGATTGAACCATGGCTGAAAAGATGAAACTTGAGATCGTCACCCCGTACAGCAAGGTGCTGGACGAGCCGGTGGATGAGGTAACCGCCACCGGCAAGCTGGGTGAGTTCGGTGTCCTGCCTGGTCATGCCCCGCTGTTGACCTCGCTCAATATCGGTGAACTCTGCTACAAGCAGGATGGCGTTACCTCTTGTATGGCCCTGAACTGGGGGTACTTCGAGGTGCGCGATGACCGGATCATCGTGTTGGTGCAGACGGCAGAGCGGGCCGACGAGATTGATCTGGAGCGGGCCAAGGCCGCCTTGGGTCGTGCCGAGGCCAAGCTGAAGGAACTGTCCCCTGAGGATAAAAATTTCAAGGTCTACGAGGCAGCTCTGGAGCGGGCTCTGGTTCGGATGCAGGTGGCATCCAAGGCGGCACGCAAGTAGCATAAAAAGATAAAATACGCTATACAGAGGGAGCGACCAGAGAGGGTCGCTCCTTTTTTATGACCGTGAAACGTTATTCAACCTTTACCGAAGAACTGCGCCGCCGTTTCGGTTGCCGTGTCCAGCGTGTGTCCCTGGACGCCGGCTTCAGCTGCCCCAATCGTGACGGCCGTATCGGTGTTGGCGGCTGCAGCTTCTGCAACGAACGAGGGGCCGCTGCTGTCGGAGTGCCGGTAGAACTGCCGCTTACCGACCAGTTGCAACAGAGCAAGGAGTACCTTCGCCACAAGTTCAAGGCTGAAAAATTCATTGGGTACTTTCAGGCCTATACGAACACCTACGCCACGGCCGGCCACCTGCGTGGCCTGTATGAAGCGGTCTTGCAGGACCCCGAGGTCGTCGGGCTGATTATCGGCACCCGGCCGGACTGCCTGCCGGAACCGGTGCTTGCGTTATTGGCGGAGTTGCACCAAAAGACCTACCTCTGGCTGGAACTGGGGATGCAGACCATGCATGACCGTACTCTGGCAGCCATCAATCGCGGGCACACACACCGCTCGTTTGTCGATGCGGTAAGGCGTTGTCAGGCGCAGGGGCTGCGGGTATGCGCCCATCTGATCCTGGGGCTGCCGGGGGAGACGCGGGAGGAGATGCTATCATCAGTTCAGGAACTGAACCGGTTGGGGGTTGACGGTGTCAAGCTGCACCACCTGCACGTCCTTAAAGGCAGCCAACTCGAGGAGGAGTATCGCCGGGGCACGCTGCGCCTGCTGGGGCGTGCGGAGTACGTGCAACTGGTCTGCGATGCCCTGGAGTTACTTGACCCTCGCATTATGCTCCATCGCCTGATGGGTGATGGTCGTTCAGAGCTGGTGGCGCCGGACTGGTCGCGCCGGAAGCTGGAGGTGTTGAATCTGATCGATGCCGAGCTGGCAAAAAGGAACAGCCGGCAGGGGAGCCGGCTGTCTCATTAACGTATCACAGCATATCGTCTAGGAGGGCCGGTCGTTCTCTTTTTTGGGGTTGATCTCAATCTCGTCTTTCCCCTCCGAGGCCTTCTTGAAATTTCGGATGCTCTTGCCAAAGGCCGAGCCGATCTCAGGCAGACGTCCCGCACCGAAAATCACCAGTACGATCACCAAGATTACTATCAGCTCCGGCATGCCGAATCCGAACATGTCACCCTCCCATTCAAGTTTGGAAAAGTATTGCGCTAAGCGGCCAAAAAAGCAAGGTAAACAATAGCGGCCGGCATAGCTGGTTATTCATTGCGCGTCGGTGAGCAGGTGGGTAAACCGTATGGCCGCTGGTGACAGGGATGAGCCGTGTTTCCAGGCGAGATAAAAAGCGCGTTCAATATGCAAGCCAGTGATGGCTACCTCAACCAGGGCGCCCGATGCTAATTCCGGCTCAACGGCCAGCGCTGAGATAAAGGCGTAGTTGCCGCTACCCAGTACAGCGCGGCGCAGGGCTTCGCTGCTGCCGAATTGTGCTGACACGGTGAGTGCTGTTGGTTCCAGGCCGGCCCGGCGTAGTGCGGCATCTGTCGCCTGGCGGGTTCCAGAGCCTGATTCTCTGATAATCAGCCGGCAATCGGGAAGCTGGTGAAGCTGCAGCTGGCGCTTCATCGCGACATCGGGGCGCGCAGTCAGGATAATCCGGTCGGTTGCCACCACCTGCGCCGAAAGTTCCGGTTGTTCGGGGCGGCTGCCGACGACCGCCAACTCTACCTGGTCATTTAGCAGCATCTGGATGACATCCTGCGAATCTCCCTGTCTTACTTCGAGCCGTATGCCAGGGTGGCGGGCCGTAAGTCTTCCCATGAGATCGGGAATCAGGCAGGCAGCAGGAATCGTGCTGGCACCGATCCTGACCGTTGCCTCATCCAAACCCTGAAAACGTCTGACCGCAGCACGCGTTTCCTCGCAATGGCGTAAAATGCCGACGGCGTGATCGTAGAACAACCTCCCCACAGCGGTAAGCGCAACCTGTGTTGCTGAACGGTCAAACAGGCGCACGCCCAGTTCGTCCTCCAGTGCTTTGATATGCTGGCTGATGGTTGACTGGGCCAGGCTTACCTGCTCTCCCGCCTTTGAGAAACTCCGTGTATCGGCAACCGCAATAACGATCTGTAGTTGTTTGAGTGTCATTGTTGTCGTCCGTTATCGAAAAAAACTATAAGCATGATCGTTTTTTTACCAGATTATCTATTTGCTCGGCAAGCAATTCTGTTGGTATCAACGAGATTCAAAACATGTCTAAAGGAGTCGACCCATGCTGAAACGAACTGTCCTGTCTGTTGTCTTTACCCTGTTTTTCACCTCTGTTGCGCTGGCAGCAAACTACATCGAACCCCCGGCCCTGAAGAAGATGCTTGACCAGAAGCAGCAGGTGATACTGGTTGATATCCAACCGGCAGACGACTTTGCGGACCAGCATCTGTCGGGCGCCATCGAAACCGATGCCTTCCCGGCCAAGACCGATGCCCAGAAGGCACGGATGGATAAGGCCCTGCCGACCATCATGGGGTCCCGGGCACCGGTGGTGGTCATCTGTCCCAGTGGCAAGACCGGCGCTGAAAATGGCTATGCCTACCTGATGACCAAGGGGGTACCCGAACAGCGGCTGCTGATTCTGAAGGGTGGGATGAACGGCTGGCCCTATGACCAGATGGTGGTCAAGGGGCGATAACACCGGTGTCCGCAGGACCTGGTTTTGCGGTGCAGGAAGGTGCTGAGCCGCTTGCGTTGATGGCAGACGCCTGTACCTCGTGCGGCGAGTGTGTGCGCCCCTGCAGCTTTCTGCGGCAACAGGGACCGCCGGCGCAGATAGCACAGCGCGGAATCGAACGCAAAAACCTGCTCAGCGCCTACGGCTGCTCACTGTGCGGGCTGTGCGATGCGCTCTGCCCGGAGGGGTTGTCCCCCTCTGCCATGTTTCTTGCCATGCGGCAGAAAGCTGCGGCACAGGGCCTGGTTGAGCTAAGGCCGTACCGATCTTGGCTGAACTATGAAAAGTTGGGCAGCCATCCGCTGTTCCAGCGGGATAGTATACCGGTCGGCTGCAGGACGGTCTTTTTTCCAGGTTGTTCTTTGTCCGGGAGCCGGCCGGATGCGGTGCGAGGGCTGTACCGGCTGCTGCAACAGCATGACCCAGCCGTTGGCCTGGTACTGGACTGCTGCGGCAAGATATCCCATGATCTTGGGCTGGTGGACCGTTTCGAAGGGATCTTCAGTAGACTGGCCCAACGCCTGCATGCTAGGGGGATTGTCCGTGTCCTGACCACCTGCCCCGGCTGTAGCAAGGTTTTCCGTAACCATGCCAAGGCATTCGAAGTAACCAGTGTGTACGAACTGTTGACGCAGGCAGGTAGGGCCGTCCCGCAGCAAGGCACCGATGCAGGGGGGCTGCCGGCCGTTTCGATCCATGATCCTTGTCCCTCGCGTTTCGATGCCGCCCAGCAACAGGCGGTGCGCCAATTGGCGGTCAGTTGCGGCTATCGGGTTGAAGAGCTGCCCGATAGCCGTCGTTATACCCGCTGTTGTGGCCAGGGGGGGATGGTGGAAGGCTGCGTTCCCGGCGTCGTAAAAAAAGAGGCGGCATTGATCGGCGCCGAAGCTGCAGGCCGTCCGCTGCTGTCATCCTGCGGCGCCTGTTGTGAGACCTTGGGCCGCGTAACGTCAACCGCCCATATTGCCGACCTGCTGACCGGAACCGGCACTTTTTCCACCAAGCCGGTTTCGTCACGCATGCGCTGGATCAACCGGCTGAAATTAGCTTTTTTGAGACTGTCATGAATATCCGATTATTCGTCGTTGCCCTGTCGCTTTCTGCGTTATCGGCCTGGAGCACTACGCCGGTCAATGCTGCCGAGCTTGTGGTCTCCCGATTTGCAACCGAAGCGCTTAACGGCTGGGAGAGCAAGAGCTTTAAGGGAACTACCGAGTACCGTATCGTCCAGGAGG
>JAJYCS010000073.1 GCA_021778115.1 Deltaproteobacteria bacterium | reverse complement strand
GATCTGTCCGGCCAGGGTCGTGGCGGCCGCCAGGGCACCGTCAAAACCGTAGACGCCCACCGCGCCGCGCTGTTCCAGGGGGCCGGAAACGGCGTCCAGATGGGTGCGCAGCGTGGTCAGGTTGGTCTGGTCGTTATAGGGTGTGGCGATCAGGTGATATTGTTCCGCAAACACTGCCGCCAGGGCATCTGACAGGGTGGGGTCCACATTGCCGCCGGACATGGCCACCACGGTGGCAACAACGTTGAGCGCCGTGCAATCGGTGGACACGTCGATCTGGTTAGCCACGGTCCCTTTGTTTTTGGCGGTTAAGGTCACCACACCCAAGGCCGCGGCGAAAGTCACCGGCAGGTCCGGATGTTTTGCCAGTTCGGTCACCAGATTGGCCGCGATCACCGTGGCAGTGTCGGCCGAGGTAACACCAATTTCGATCCGCTTGGAGCCAATATAAACACCAAGTGTGCCGGAGGAATTGGCAGGCCCGGTGATAGTAATGGTCCCGGAGGCGGCAGTTGCGGTGGCGGCGTCATCCAGGGCCACTACGGTCAGATCCAGGTAGCGGTTGGCCGTTATGGCGGCACGGCACATCAGATGGGCCAGGCTGCCTGCACCAAAATAGTCGGCGGCCTGGGCATCACTGAAGATCTGCGTGGGCACCAGGGCGGCCACGGTACCGGCAACCAGCCGCTGCCCGATGATCAACATCCGCTGAAGATTGGCCGGCAGCGTGCGCACCGCGAAGCGGGTGTTGAATTCGAAGTACTTGCCCGGCTTGCGGATACTGGCCGGGATTGAATCAAAGCTGATATTTTGCGAGGCCATTACTGGTCACCTCCCTTGGCTTTCTGCGGCACTTCCTCCAGCGACCCGTCGGCGATCAACCGCCGATAGTAGCTGGTGTCAGCCACCTCAACCCCCTTGGCATCATCGGTGATGAATGCCCTGGGGTTATCCTCCATCGGGCATTGCAGGCCCTTGGCTGCTCTAACTTTCATGGGTTGCTCCTTATCCTTTTGGCATCAACGGTAGTGTTACGGTATCGCTGGCATCGGCTATGGCGTCGCCCGGCACCAGGTAGTAGCTCATCCCCACCCGCAGCAGGTCGGTCACCACTTCGTCGGACGGCTGGCGGGTGATGGAGTAGGCGGTCTCCAGTTCCAGAGCAAAGGCCAACAGGCCATGATCGCGGATATCTTCGGTGGTGGCGTTGCGCCACCCTTTAGGGATCAGGGGCCTGATCTTCAGGCCGAGATCCTGAAGCATCACGGTCTGCAGAATGCCCTCCAGGATCAGGTAAATCCCCTTGCGGCGTTGTTGCTCATCGCCCAGGTGTTCGAAGATGATGTCCACAAACAGCGTCAGGTGGTGCAGGTAGGTGCTGTTGGCCTCTTTGACGAACTTGCCTTCCTCGGTGGATACATAGACCGCAGGTTGGCTGATTCCCTCAAACCCCTTTTGCACCGCCACCATGCCGGCCGTGGTTGCCATCTTGCTGGTGATCCGGCCCACCAGGGCGTCTTCGATTTGCGATATCATCTCAGTAATCCCTCAACCCGGATCTGGTAAACACGCGATCGGGAGCCGACACCTGCGGACCGCCCGCTTCAGGAGTAACGGCACCGGTGACCGCCTCCGCCCCCAGCGCCACTTTCCCCATTTGGATTTGTTCCAGCAGCTTCAGCGAGTTGCGGTACCGCTCGCTGACCCCTTCCGGTGGCGTCAGCTTGACGCGCCGGGCATACAGGCGGTACACGGCGATATCTCCGGCCAGGGTTTTGATCAGGCCGGGCACGGGGTTGAGGGGGAGGCTGTACCTCCCCCTCAAGTACCCGTCGATCAGCTCACCAGCGTCAGCGATTGCCCGATCGACGTTGGCCTGGACAATTGCGGCCGGGGGTATTGCATCGTCGGTCAGCTGGACCAGGTCGTTATTGGGGACAATCGCCTGCAGATCGGTGAGCGCGCAGTACATCGGTTACCCCGCCTGCGAGGCAGAACGCTTGGTGCTAGCGGCCGGGGCAGCCTCGCCGATCACCTTGGCCTGGAGCAGTTCGGCAGCCTGGCTCTCGGTCAACTCGACCGTGTCGCCCTCGGCGTACCGCTCGCCGTCCAGATTGAGCGGAGAGAGCACCGGATACGCAATTTTCGTCTCATTCTTTGCCATGGGTCACCTCTCCGGCTTAGGCCGGGGTCTGGATCAGGAAGCCGGAAGTGATGCCGGACAGGACCGGGGCGCGCTCAAACCCGACGCCGTAGACCCAGGATTTGGCATTGTTATCGTAGTACGGCTCCTCAACCAGCGGGTGGGCCTCCATGGTGTAGGTGTAACCGTATGACGGTTCCTCCAACGTGGATGGGGACTCGGGCACATAGGCCAGCACGGCGTTATTGCCCCAGATGTCGGTCATGGCGCCGGAATCATCGGCTGTAACCGCCTCACCGACTACCACCTTGTTGATGTTCCACAGCTTGGCCAGCATCTCGGCGGTTACCGAGTCGGAGCTGGTGTACTTGAACTTGTCCAGGATGCTGGGGTTGTTTTTTGCGGCGTTGAAGGCCGTGGCCGACAACAGCATGGTGTTGGGATAGATGCCGACCGTCGAGCGGATCGCCTCGCGGTAGGTATCAATCGTGGGGGTGATGACGCAGGTTGGGTCAGACCACTTCGCTACACCGGCCAGGGCAATCTTGTGGTTGGCGTCGTATTGGGTGGCGTCAGTGGCCAGGACGCCCTGGTCGTATTCGAGCTGCAGCAGCTCGTTATTCATCACCAGCCGCACGGCCCGCTCGCCCATGTCGATACCGGGCACCAGTTTTGCGTCGCGCAGATACTCACGCGGTACCGGAGCCTCCAGGCCGTGGTTCACCAAGGCAAAGGGACGGCCCAGGTAACCGAACTGGATGCGCTTGGTGTTACTGCCGGGGGCGCGTCGCGAGTTGTACAGCTTGAAGGCTTCCTTGCCGAATTCGATCACCTGTCCGCCGGACACCTGTACCGGCACACGGGGGAACAGCGCCTCACCGATCAGGTTGGGGCGGCGGTAACCTTGTACGAAGGTAGTGAGAATCGGGTTGATAACCCGCACTGCTTGGGCATTCATCATGGCGTTAACTCCTTAACGTTAGTTGGTGATCAGGATGACTTCGATGAACTGCCCGGCGGCGGTAGCAACTTGGCCAGGGGCCAGACGGGCAACGATAGGCCCGGCGGCGCGGGTAACAGCCCTGCCGGACGCATCGGTTTCGACCAGACTACCTGCGGCGATCGCAGCGCCGGCCTCGACGATGCCGGTACCAATAACATCGACCGGGATAGCGTCTTTGTCGGCTGCTGCGACGCGAGCCACTCCCAGGGTGTTGACGGCGGCACCGGCCTGCGCGCCGGCCGGGGTGACAAAACGGGCCTCGGCAATGGCGCCGGATGCGATGACTTCCAGAGACAACAACGGATACGATTGACGTGACATGTAGCCCTCCTTGCGTGAGCTTTGTTATTGGACTGCCTTGGCAGCGGTCATGTAGTCGGTGCCGGGATGTGTGGCCTGATAGGCCAATGCCTTGTTGTGGGTTTCCTGCCCCTCGGCCGATACGGTATAGCCCGGCGGCACGGCAAAGCTGGCCGATTCGGCAAGCGCCCCCTCCCCAGATGCAACCTCGGCGAACTCCACGATCTTGGGCTGGGCAGTCAGATAGTCCCGCAACATGGCGGCTGCGTGGGCGCTCTGCTTACCGTCGCCCTCACCAAATTCAACCAGGTGGGTATCATCCAGGCCGGCGCAGAAATCGAGCAGCGCCACCGCCTGGTCCTTCTTGCCGGGCAGCAGCTTGCCTTCCCGGACCAAGCCGTCGGCAAATGCGACGTGGTCGTTATGCCGCTGTCCGGCCTCTTTGACCGTCAGCGCCTTCTCGCGTTCGGCAAACTCAGCTTGTTGCCGGTCAAGCTCCGCCTTCTGGGCGGCCAAGTCTTCTGGCTTCATAATGTTGTCCTCCTTGGACGGTGCAGCAAACGATGGAGATAGAGGCGCGCCAGATTCGTCATCAGGTTGGGCGGCCTCGTTTTGCACGGTATCCACATCCCAGGACGGCAGGGCCTTGTCGGCCTCCTCCTGTCCAAATCTGGCGATGATCCATTCGCGCAGCTTGCGGAACAGCCCCGCTTCGACACGATCGGCCCAATCGCCGAACTCGACGACACCCTCGTCACCATCGGCGAAACTGGCGGATTTAAGGCCCTTCACGGCAGGGGGAGTGGCACCCAGAAAGCCGACATGGCGCAGGTAGTACACACCCGGCACCGGGTTGCTGGGGGATGTGGGGGTAAAAAAGCTGGCTGAGATCTTCTTGAACTTGCCGCTGTTGACCATCTCGGCAAAGGCCGCATCGATCTGATCGGGTTCGGCGTGCAGCACGCCGTCGGCGAAGTCCAGCCCCTTCACCCAGCCGTAGGCCGGCGCATCCAGGCGCGGGTGGCCGATTACCAGCGGCGCTTCATGCTTGGCCGGGTCATAGGCGGCGACCGAGGCGGCTAGGTCGGATTCGCTGAACTCAATGCTTTGGCCGTTCATGGCCACATGTGTGCCCGGCTTGAAAATCTGCAGTTTCTTACCCATGTAAAACCTCCGTTGGTACGGTGCGATGTCCGCACCGTACACCGGGGGATAAACCGGGACGAAATAAAGGGGTTTAGAAAGATGGGGATGGTTGAGCCGAGGGCTATTGATGGGGAGAGGCAAAAATTGGGGGGAGGTGCTACAGCAAAACCCCGTTTAAACCGCGTTTAAATTTTTACGTGTGCCATTTTTAGATCATCGCCCTTACATCGGGCGGCGCGAAGCTGCGAAAACGTCTCACAGGGGCTGTGATTCGTTTTGCTATCCACGCAGATGCCTGCGGGCCGCCTCGGTGATCCGTCGCAGGTCGGACGGTTCCAGGTGCAGGAACGGCCGGGCCGGTATTCTGCTGGTATATGCCTTGCCGGCCGCCTTCATGCCATGGCTGGCCTTGGACGGCCGTGAGAACTTCTTGCCCTTGAAGTGCAGCACCCGCTCGCGGGCGGCATGGCGGATGGTGCCGCCCATGTGGTGGATACGGGCATAGATGACATTCGTGCCGACCGTGGCGCTGTGGCTGTCCGACTTCTCCTGGATGGAGGTGGCCAGGCGCCCCCGGCCTTGGAGTATCTTGCCGGGCCAGGTACCCCTGCGGCGCCGGTTGCGGATGGGTGACGGTGCCAGTTGCAGCCATTTGGGCGTGCCTTCTTTGGCAAAGTTTTCCTCAACGCCGTCGTGCATGATCCGGGCACAATCACGCATCAGGGCCGAGCCGTCGCGGCCGGTGCGCCGCACCTTTTCGATGGCAGCCAGGGCCTCGCGGGCCTCAAAGCGAACATCTACCTGGCCGCTCACAGATCTTTTCCCAGGGCGCGGATATCCGGCGAGTATTTTTGCAGGTCGGGCTTCCAATCGGTTTTGCCGGGGTTGTAATCCCAGCCAACATCGGGCGATACCGCGACCTTGTTGCCCACCGCATCACGACCCTTGAAGACGGCGACGGACTTCAGCTCACCGCCAACCGTTTCCTGCCGCCGTGACAACTTGCCGCTTGAACTGTCGAGCGCCAGCTCCCGTTCCGTCAGCATGCCGTCGTCGAGCTGCCGCACCCGGCACCGGCAGCGCCAGCCGTTGGGGGGGTAGAACGAATCCCAGAACGGGTCGGTGGCACGAAAGACCAGGCCGTTCAGCGCGGCGTGGGCAGGCCGGGTGCGGGCGTCCATGACGGCCACGTACTGGAGATACGGCGCGGCGGACACGTTTTCCATCTGGGTCCGGTAGCGGCCTGCGTTGTAGGCGGTCTGGATATTCTGGTCGAAGATGGTGCGCAGCCGGTAGGGGGAACCCAACTGTGCCTCGCGGATCTCGCCGGTACGTTCGTCGACGATCTCCTGGCGGCCCCACCACCCCTTGGCCTTTAAGGTGGGTTCAAGGGTCTTTTGAAACGTCTGGAAGGCGGTTCCGTTGTCCAGGGCGTCCTGGAGGCCGTCGCGGATATCCTGGAGGATATCCATCTTCATCACCTTGGCCACGGTGAAGGCCCGTGCGTTGGCTTCTTTCCAGACCTCGTGCCAATCGAACGAAATGGCGTATCCCTTGGCCTTGAAGTATTCGATGGCCTTTTCCGGCTTCAGCCCCAGGGCGTATTTCAGATCAACATCAGTCGTTGGCATTGATCCGCCCCCACACCTCCGCCACAAAGATGATCCGGGCCAACAGCTCCTGGAGTTTGCCACTGTCCATCTGCGGGAAGATCCCGGCCAGTTTCTCCATGGCCGCCGTGGTGTCCTTAGCCGTGGCCACCAGGTCAAACACGGGCTTCAGCACGGTCTCCATCATCCCCTGCAGATCGGCCGGGCTGAACGATTCAGCCAGCAGATCCAGGGCCGCCTGGTCGGGAAAGGTCTCCCCCTCGGCAAAGCTGGCAGTGGGGACATCCGCCGTGACACCCGCGCCATCTCCGGACGGAGGCGGCGTGATCCGGGCGATGTCGCTGGGCTGGAAGCCGTACTCGCGCTGCAGATAGGCCGGTGTGAACACTACGCCGACATCCTTGGACAGGATGCCGTCCCGCTCGGCCTTGGTTTTCAGGTCATCCGGCGCGGAACAATCGCGCCAGACCTTGGGCGGCGTAGCGCCCGGCACGTTCAGGGCGGTGATCCACTTGATCAGCGTACCGTTCAGGGCACCGCACAGCAGATCGGCGTCGGCCTGTACCAGTTCCAGCCGCACATCGTTGTGGATTTTAGCGGCCGCCAGGGAGCCGCCGCCGTGCAGATTGGTGGAAAGGGTTTCGCCCAGCACCGCCTCGGAAATCTGCTCGTCCATGTAGCGGGCCAGCTTCTCGTAGCTGTCGATGGAGCCGCCCCGCGAGGCCTCCAGCAGCTCGATAACCATGCCGTCCGGCACGATCACGCCGGCATCGCTGGCAATGGCCGAGAGCGCAGCCAGCAGCTTGGCCTGATCATCGGGTGTGGTGCCGGTGGGATACTTGCCCAGGCCGGTCGGTGACGCGAATTTGTCCACAAAGGTCAGCCAGAAGGTGATGTCCTGGCGCTTGAAGTAGGTGGGCCAGAACAGGCGGCTACCCAGGCCGAGACCGTAGGGGTTGCCGTTTTTGGACCCGAAGCTGTGCACGATGAACTTGCGCGGCGGTACCGGCTGGCCGGGGTACATGTTCTCCCAGGTCTTCAATGTGAGCTTGTAGCCGCGATTGCCGGGGGTGAAGGCGAAACGGCGCTGGTCGCGGGCGCGGATCTCGCTGGCGACAATTTCCGCGCCGTCGGTCTGCCACATGATCTCGCCGACGCTAAAGCCCTTCAGCAGTGCATCCAGCAGGTTCAGACAGGCGGCATCGAACCCGGTCACCTGGGGCAGCACCTCATCATCCGGGACATCACCGGAGAGGTTATCCAGCTGCGCCCGTACCAGATCGGCCGCTTTTTTATCCAGGCGGCTATTTGAGGCCGGCTGCACGTTCCACTCGCGGGCGATAACGGCCATTTTGCGCTTTTGCAGCACCGCAAAGGCATGGCAATCACGCTCGATATCGTCATAGATCAGGAGGCCCCGGCCACCGCCACGGCTCAGCAGGGTATCGTCGGTGATTCGCATGACCCCGCCGAATACCGGCATGGTTATGTCACGGCCGATGCTGGCGACTTCGTTTTTTAACTGGGTAGGAATGCCCATGTGAATACCCCTTTAACGGATCAATACCCTGTTACGTCCCGGCGCGTCCCACCGCCGAGATAATCGCCGTAGCCTGTTGATGTGGCACGGGTGGCGCCGGTGGATTGGAATTCTATTGGAGCACCGCCACTTCCTGCCGCGTGGATCGCCAGGGCCAGCGCCCAGAAGCGGTCGGCGTGGCCGTTTTCGCTGCGCTCGGCAGTGAAACGGATGTTTCCGGCAACGGTGGTTTCCTTGGTGACGGCTCGCAGATCGGCGCGGACCTCCGGCCGATAGGGGATGCGCAGCTTCTTGTCTTCCATCTTGCCGCGCACCGGGTAGGCCAGGGCCTCTTTGACCCGACCGGTAAACGTGACGTTTTCGTAGCGGTACTCGCCATAGCGCTTCTGGGCATCATCACCCCAGCCGATACCGATGCCGGTGTAGTCCTGGCAGGTGCGGCTCATGTAGTCAAGCCAGGGCCAGAGCACCTTCTCCTGATCCGGCTTGCTCATGTTGCGCAGCTCAATCACCTTGCGGGTGTAGAGGGTGTCTCCCAACAGCTCCAACACCCACAGCACGGTCAGATCCTTCTTGCGGCCGATATCGATGCCGATATAGATATGCTTGCCCTTGCACTCCTCCGGGGAATCAAACTCCCACTGATCCTGGCTGCCGTACTCGCACCCGGCGATCAGGTCGTATTCCAGGAAGGCGCTGGCATCATCGGCGGGCACGCACATGTATTCCTGCTGGAACGACTCCTCATCGGCGCAGCCGGAGCGGATGAAGTCAAAGTAGGCGACCTCATCCATGGCCAGCACTTCATGGTCGGCAGGCAGGCTTTGCTGCAGCTTCCACAGGAAGCCCTGGTCAAGGGCATCCTGCAACGTGACCCGGTGCAGGCTGATCTTTTTGGGGTTGCCGTGCTCGCGGATCTCGCGGATCAGTTGGTTAAAAAAGTTGCCGCTGCCCCGGTGGGTAGAGATGACCTCCATGTTGCCGCCCCAGGTGATGCCGGGATAGGCGATGGACCAGAGCTTGCGCGGGTCGGGGTGCAGGGCGAACTCATCCAGGATACGACCGCCCCGCTTACCGGCCTGGGCGTCCGGGTTGGAGGACATGCTGTGGATACGCTTGCCATTGGCAAAGTGCAGCACATAGGCGCTGATCTTCTTGTCCGGATCGATGACGATCTCACCCAGATCCTGGGCAGCCAGGTCGAGCACCTTTGCGAACATCTTACAGTCTTCAATCACCAACCGGGCCTGCAGATCATCACGACTGGAGATCCACTGATCGAAGCGGGCACCCTGTTCGGCGGTGCGCTCATCGGCAGCATAGGCGGTTGACCAGGAGAGTCCGATCTGGCGGGCCTTTTCCATCAACTTCAGCCTGGAGCGGTCGACAATCCAGCGCTCCTGGTACGGAAGGAAAAGCCCGCCAGGGTTGGCGGGTATGCACGTGGCGTTACCCTTCATTATCCCGCCATCATCAGGACGTCGCGCCGGATACGCTGGATGGTATCGGCTGAAACGCCTGCTTGTTGTGCCACGTCGGCGGCCTTCTCGGCGGCCTGCTCAACCGCCTGTTTCCGAATCTCCGATTCCCGCTTGACGTTTATGGTGGCCGATTGTTCCAGGCGCTGCATGGTAAGCGCCAGGTTCTTCAGCTGGCCGATGGTGGCGCCCATTGACTCCGGATCTTCCACGTCGGACTCTTGCATCTTTAACGACAGTTCAAAGGCCATTGAACGCAGCATTTCGTTGATCAGCAGGCCGGTCTGTCCCTGGGGGGCTGCACCGACCTGGCTGATATACATCTGCGCCACCTCGCGGCTCTGCCGTAGTTTGGCTCCTACCTCCTCCATCTTGACGGCATAACGGTTGACGGCGCTCTTGCTGACCCGCTCCGGGTGCCCTTCGGCCTCAAGGATCTCGTTGATCCGGGCCGTGGCCTCCAGCTGGGTGACGCGAGGGTCCTGGAGCAGCAGTTGCAGCTGGGCCAGGATGTCGGACGGCAGGCGGTCAATGGTTGACGGGGTCGGCATGGCTACTGTCTCGGGCTGGGGCGGTTGACGCCGGGTACCGTAGCGGCGCCGGTCGATACGTCGAGGCCGCGCTGCGTGATGGTGGCCACGTAGATCTCGCCGATCTCCTCAATGGTGACCAGCCCCTGTTCCCGGAGCCATGCCAATTGGGTGCGGACGGTGTCACGGGAGGTGTTATGGCCGAATTTACGCACCACCGAATAGATGATTGAGTCGTTGTGGCTGTAACCGAGATCCTCGGCCAGTGCCCGCAGGATCACCAGCCGGATATCGGATATGATCAGATCGCCGAAATTACCCATGATTATTCCCCTCCGTTCAGATGATGCCGGTTTAGCAGATCAACCGAGTTAGCCAGCGCCTTGACGCTGCCCAACA
>JAJYCS010000012.1 GCA_021778115.1 Deltaproteobacteria bacterium | reverse complement strand
TTCCGATCTAATTCCCCACTGCTGCCTCCCGTAGGAGTCTGGACCGTGTCTCAGTTCCAGTGTGGCTGATCATCCTCTCAGACCAGCTAACCATCGTCGCCTTGGTAGGCCCTTACCCCACCAACTAGCTAATGGTACGCAGACTCATCTTAGATCAAGAGCATATGCAGAGGCCCCCTTTTCCCGCAAAGACTCACGTCTCCGTGGGCTTATCCGGTATTAGCACCCCTTTCGAGATGTTATCCCAGAGTCTAAGGCAGATTATCTACGCGTTACTCACCCGTGCGCCACTAGATAGAGGAGCAAGCCCCTCTACCCCGTTCGACTTGCATGTGTTAGGCACGCCGCCAGCGTTCGTTCTGAGCCAGGATCAAACTCTCCAGTTTGATGTTCCTGTATCATCTAAAACACTAACTCAAATCAATTACGGTTACTACACCCGCAATCATCTTACTGCTATCTGGTTGTCAAAGACCAAATCTTGCCGCCTGTTGCGTGAAACTCCGTGCAGCAAGGAATCCCGTTTATACACCCAAGCATCTCACCCGTCAAGATATTTTTTATTTTTTCTCGTGACAGAGTGGAGAGGCAAAGTT
This sequence comes from Deltaproteobacteria bacterium, assembly GCA_021778115.1. Classification (GTDB taxonomy): domain Bacteria; phylum Desulfobacterota; class Desulfuromonadia; order Geobacterales; family Pseudopelobacteraceae; genus Trichlorobacter. The sequence goes on along the minus strand of JAJYCS010000012.1, from coordinate 42,712 downwards.
TGCTGCAAAAGAGACGCACTTTATAGCCGACACGTAACGTTCTGTCAATGTCTTTTTAAAAAATTTCAAAAAATCTGCCAGCTCCCAATTTATGCACCTTCATAAGATTTGTCGAACCTCGCGCCTCAATTGGGGTCCCCATAACGATCACCACTATATCCCCTTTACGAAACCCGGCAGCCAACAACGCCTGCTCCGCCACCCCAATCTGCTGATCCATATGGACCATGATCTCAATCGACGTGGTCTGCACCCCCCAGTAGAGGGAAAGCTTGCGCCTGATCTGCTGTGAATTGGTAAAGGCGACGATCGGGATCTGCGGCCGAAAGCGTGATATCAACGCCGCGGTACTGCCGGATTGGGTGAAAACGGCAATTGCCTTGGCCTTGAGACTGGCCGAAACGCGGCAGGCTGCCTCTCCCACTGCCTGCGCAATACTAGGGGTCGTCACCAGAGACGCGTCACTACGGCTGCCAAAACCGGCCTGCTCTACATCCCGGGCGATCCGAACCATGGTTTCGACCGCCTCCACGGGATAGGCCCCCGAGGCTGTTTCGCCAGACAACATCACCGCATCGGTGCCATCGATAATGGCATTGGCCACGTCAGACGTCTCTGCCCGCGTTGGACGAGGATTGACGATCATCGATTCCAGCATCTGGGTGGCCGTAATGACAGGTTTGCCGGCCTTGTTGCAGGCTTGAATGATCTTCTTCTGGATCAGCGGCACCTTCTCCGCCGCCATCTCTACCCCCAGGTCACCCCGGGCCACCATCACGGCGTCGGCCACCTTGAGAATCTTATTGAAGCTGCGTAACGCTTCGGGCTTTTCAATCTTTGCCACGACCGGCAGGTTCTTGCCGGCCTGATAGATAAGACGTTTAATCTCCTCCAGATCGTCAGCTGTCCGCACGAAGGAGAGTGCAACATAGTCAATATCCGATGCGAGACAAAACTGGAGATCCTGCAGGTCTTTTTCCGTCAACGAGGGTGCTGACACCTTGACGCCGGGCAGGTTGATCCCCTTGTTGTTTTTCAGCAGGCCGCCGCTCACCACCGTGCAGCGCACCCGATCCCCCTGTACATCAAGGACCTTGAGCTCCAGCAGGCCGTCGTCCAGCAGGATGCGGGAACCAACCGTTACGTCCTGCGGCAGGGCCTTGTAGATGGTTGGAATGACGCCATCTGCCCCCATACAATCAGCGGTCGTGATGACCACTTCCTGACCTTTGGTCAGATGCATCCCCTCGGCGGCCATCATGCCGGTCCTGATCTTGGGTCCCTGCAGATCGGCCAAGATGCCCACCTGCCTGCCGTAGCGCTCTGAAGCCGTCCGGATATACTCGATCAACTGCGCCTTCTGGGACAGGTCGCCATGGGAGAAGTTGAGCCGGAACAGGTCAACACCAGCCGCAAGCAACTTGCCGATGGTTTCCAGGCGTGCGCTGGCCGGCCCCAGGGTAGCGACGATCTTTGTCTTCCGCTTTTCCCGCTGCATGCATATCTCCCCGTCAGGCGATCAATGAGGCCGGGTCTGTACGAACAGGCTGTCCTCGTACAAAACAAGGCCGGCCCGGCCGGCCACGCCTTTATAGAAGTCCACCAGATCAAAGCCATTGATCGTCTTTTGTCTGGCCAACTGCTGCTGAATCAGGTCACGCCGCACCAGAGAACGCGTTCCTTCGGCAAAACTTCTCGATGCGATCGTAGCGGAGATGACCGGAATCGGCAAGGGACGTGCGCAGGCAAACAGTTTCACCACATCCGTACCGAAGGGTGGTTCAACCACGATTTCCCAGTTATCCCGCTCGCCAGGTATCGTATGAATCCTCCCACTGGCCAGAGGTGCCTCCTGCTGGCCAGGCCCTGGATAGAGCTGGGTTACCTCATTCTTAGCATTAATCCCATACAGATACACATACAACGGTTGGGAGACCTGAATCAGAAACTGCACCTTTTCGCCAGCCCGGTAGACCTGCAAACGGTCTCCCTTGGTGGTATTCAGCTTTACCATCTGCTGACTGCCCTGACCCGCCACATCGGCGACCATCGACAGGGCGCCGGCAACAGCGTTGGCCGTGCTGTACGGAATCAACTGCCTGTCAATGGTTTCCTCGGCACTGCCCAGCACCATACCCTGTAAATTTTTGAGGGTCATGGCGACGGTTACCCGACCCGCCCCTTCCAGGTAGTACCCCTCCAGCACCGCATCAGCACCGCTGAACAGGGCGGCGCTGGTATCCAGGTTCTGTACCTGCCTAGCCTTGGCGATCAAACCACGGGTATTGGAGAGTGAGCGCGTCACCAGCTGTTCTTCAAGCACCTCAAACTGCTGACTATTGACCAGATAGCTCCTGGCCTTGGCGGTCAGATACTCGGAAAACTCGGAGGCATAACGCCCCCTGCGCTCCACCACCGGGCTGACAAACACCTTCAGCCCCCGTTGAGCGCTGGTGACCCTGCGCATCAACCGGTCAACCTTATTCTCAAGGGTCTCACGGAAGCTGTCCTTGGGGAGTCGGCTGATCGGTAGCAGAGCCGCCAGGCTCTTACAGCTGCTGCCATCCCTGGCCGGACAGTACTTGACAAACACCCGCAAATCGACCCCGTCCTGCTGATAGGTGGCGCCCAGCGCCAAGTCGGCCTGTTCCATAAAATCGCTGAAGCTGAACCCGGCCGCCGAAAGTGCACCTTCCAGTTCATTAACCAAGAAGGCCGACAGATTGGCCGTCTTACCGGAAACGGCGTCTTTTACATTAACCTTGTCCAGGTACAGCTTCTTTGCCCCGCTTGCCTTCGCCTTCAGCTCAGACGCAACCCCGGCAGCCAGCTCCTTAAGCGAAGCCGGTTCCGATGACCAGAAGGCCTGAGCAGGACGCCCTGCCACCAGCATGGTCACCACAAGCGCCATAACGACGCGAACTAACACGATCCCTGCCCCTTTCCCCCCTATCCGGAGGCATCAATGCACAGAGGCTCTACACAAGCAGAAAAGCGGGGTCTGCCCCCGCTTTTGACAGCACACCCGAAGGATGGAGCGGGCGCTCTCTTACCCTTTGAGATGTTCCCGACCGAATGGCGACATCTCCCGCAACCGGGCGATAATCCGCGGCATCGCTTGAATGACCGCGTCGATCTCGGCATCGGTGGTATAGCGCGACAGGGAAAAACGGATTGAGCCATGGGCGCAGGTGAATGGCACCCCCATGGCGCGGAGCACATGGGACGGCTCCAGCGAACCGGAGGTACAGGCGCTCCCCGATGAGGCGCAAATGCCCAACTCAGAGAGGAGCAGCAAAATAGCCTCGCCCTCCACGAACTCAAAGGCGATCGAAGTGGTGTTGGGCAGCCGCTCGGCCCCGTCGCCGTTGATCCGGGCATGGGGGATTGCACGCATCAGGGCATCCTGCAGTCGGTCACGCTTGGCCTTCACGGTGCTGTTTTCAGTCTGCATATGCTGGCCGGCCAGCTGGCAGGCCTTGCCCAGGGCGATAATAGCGGCGGCGTTCTCGGTGCCAGCACGACGGCTCTGTTCCTGATGGCCGCCGACCAGCAGCGGCCGGAACGGGGTGCCCCGGCGCAGGTAGAGGGCGCCGATCCCCTTGGGGGCATGGAGCTTATGACCGGAAAGAGCGAGCAGGTCGATCTGCGACGCTGCCATATTGATCGGCACCTTGCCAACGGCCTGCACCGCATCGGTATGGAACAGGGCGCCACGGGCCTTGGCAATGGCCGCGGCCTCTTCCACCGGAAAGATGACACCGGTTTCGTTATTGGCCCACATGAACGAGACAATGGCGGTGTCGTCATCGATAGCCCGCTTGTACTCCTCCATATCCAGTCGGCCGACGTTGTCCACCCCGACCTCGGTTACCCGGTACCCCTTCTGACGCAGGTTGCGGCACTGGGTCAACACCGCCGGATGTTCGACACGGCTGGTGATGATATGACGCCGGTCCGGCAGCACCTCTAAGGCAGAGCGGATGGCGGCGTTGTCGCTCTCGGTGCCGCAGGCGGTGAAGATAATCTCGTCGGGAGTGGCCCCCAGCAGGTCGGCCACCCGCTTACGGGCCTCCGTGACCTTACCCTGTACCTGGCCTCCGAAAAAATGCATCGAGCTGGGATTGCCGTACAGCTCGCAAAAATAGGGCCGCATCTCCTCAAAGACCGCTTCATCCACCTTGGTGGTGGCGTTATTGTCCAGATAGATCTCTTTCACGCCGGCACCTCCTGCACCCGCAGATCATCGTGTACCAGTTCGCGCAGCTTCATCTCCACAAAACGGGCCGTGTTGCCCGATGAAGAGCACCCCGCACAGGCCTTGCGGAAGGCGATCTGAACGGTATCTCCTTCGATGTCCACCAACTCCAGATCGCCACCATCAGCCAACAACATCGGCCGGATGTCGCGTTCCAGCACCTCCTGCACCAGCTGCATCTTTTTCAGGTTGGAGAGTTTGCCGGTCTTGGGTTGCGGCTGGGCGGTCTGCTGACCCAACACCTCGGCGATCAGCTCCTTGATCTTGGGGATACAACCGCCGCAGGCACCGCCTGCCTTGGTGAAATGCGTCACCTGCTCGACCGTGGTCAGTTTGTTGGTCTCGATCACCTTTTTCAGGAAGGCATCGGTAATGCCAAAACATTTGCAGACCAGCGTCCCCTCGTACTCGGGGTAGGCGTGGCCATGGTCGTGCTCGGCATCGTGTTCCGGCACCTCCAGACCACGGTAGGTGCAGATCGCCACCTCAAGCGCCTCCTGCCCCATCACCGAGCAGTGCATCTTCTCTTCCGGCAGCCCCCCCAGAAATTCGGCGATATCCTGGTTACTGACCGCCAGGGCCTCGTCCAGGGTCTTGCCTTTGAGCATCTCGGTCAGGGCCGACGAAGAGGCGATGGCGCTGGCGCAACCAAAGGTCTGAAACTTGGCGTCAACGATCTTTTCCTTGGCCTCATCGAGCTTGAGATAGAGCTTCAGCGCGTCGCCGCAGGCCAGACTGCCAACCTCGCCGACAGCATCGGCATCCGGTATCTCACCCACGTTCCTGGGGTTCAGGAAGTGGTCTTTCACTTTTGACGTGTAATCCCACATAATTGAGCATGCTCCTTCACGTTTTGTAGTGTAACGGATCAACCCACAATAAACCGTTTTCCCGCCTCCATCACCTCACCCAGGCGGGCTTCACTGGATGCCTCACCATAGAGCCGCACCACCGGTTCGGTACCGGATTTGCGGAACAGCAGCCAGGCGCCGTCGGCCAACAGGAGCTTGACACCGTCCACAGTAATCACGTCGATCACCCGAGTACCGGCAAGTTCCTTCGGCACCGCTGCAACCTTTTGCCGATATCCCTCCTCCAGTTCAGACGACAGTCGCAAGTTGGCGCGACGGGTCACAAAACGCCCCACCTCACCGTACATCCGCTCAAGCAATTCGCGTACCGTCTTCCCCTCGCGGGCCACCATCTCGGCCACCAGGAAACAGGCCAGGATACCGTCCTTCTCCGGCACATGCCCTTTAATGGTAAGCCCGGCGCTCTCCTCGCCGCCTATTACTATCTTGTCCTGCGTGATCAGGTCACCGATATATTTAAAGCCAACCGGTGTCTCAAAAACAGGCACACCATGTTTTTTCGCCACGGCATCAACAAAATGAGAAGTAGCTACGCTGCGGGCCACGCCTCCGGTCATCTTGCGGACCCGAAGCAGGTAGTCCAGCAACAGGGCGATGATGTAGTTGGGCTCAATATAGGAGCCGTCGGCATCCAGGATACCAAAACGATCCGCATCACCGTCCGTTGCCAACCCCAGCCGGATCGTCGGATCATCTTTCACCAGAGAGATAAAATCGGGGATATGGGCCTCGGAAGGTTCCGGCGGTTGCCCCCCAAAATACGGGTCCAGATAATCGTTGATGATGACATAGGAGATGTTACGCTTTTTGAGGGGCTGATCCAGATACCCCCGAGCCGTCCCGTAAAGCGGGTTCAGGGCCAGTTTGCCGATCTGTCGTATGGCGTCAAAATCGATCTTCCGCTCCAAGTCGGCAAGGTACTGCTCACGGGGGTCGATCGCCTCCAGCAACCCCTGTCTGGCAGCTTCTGCAAGGGAAAGTTCGCTATAGCAGACCTCCCCCAGCATCTGGTTCGCCCGCTGTTCGATATCCCTGGTGGTCTCGGGCAGGGCCGCCCCCCCCCAGGCCGGTGAAAATTTGATGCCGTTATACTCGGATGGGTTGTGACTGGCGGTAAAGTTTATCCCGCCGGCTGCGCCACGACGCAGTATCTCAAAAGAGATGACGGGGGTCGGCAGATCCCGTGTGCAGAGGAACGCCTTAATACCGGCGCCGGTCAAAACCTCAGCCGTCGCCTCGGCAAACCTGCGCCCCATGAAACGGGTGTCGCACCCGATCACCACCCCTTTGGCCGCCTCGCCGCTTGCCCGCAGGTGATCGGCGATCGCCTGCGTCACGGTCCTCACGTTATCGAAAGTAAAATCCTCGCAGAGTATCCCCCGCCATCCCGAGGTACCGAAGCTGATATGACGCATGCGCCCTCCTCTGACAAAATAGGACAGCTTTTATCTTTTAACACTAATACAGCAGAAGCACGCCGTCAAGCCAAAGAGCCCGTGCACCGGCAGCTCTCGCGATTCCCCGTCCAAGCTGTTTTTGGTATTGACTTTTTCTTTTAGAAATTGCTACTGTTTACTTCTGTCTTAGCTTGAATCATATCGGAGGAGGAAGAAGGATGCAGTGTCAAACCGTACTTGCAGGTACCGAGTGTACCTTTTGGGGTAAACAGGGGTGTGCATTTCCCGAAGGTTCCTGTCAGACCGTCGTAGAAAACTGTGAGGGGTGTGAGCGGATCGTCACCGGCACCATCGGCCAGGTCTGCAGCGCCTATCCGGCTCCGGCAAAAAAATGGGCCCACGGCATCTGCAACTTCGCCACCCATGTGAAGGTAGAGATCAAGGTTGAAGATCTCAAAGTCAACCCCCTCAAGGCCTCAAAGAAGGCCTCCGGCGGCGGCAAAAAGAAATAGCCGACCGCTCGGCAACTTTTCACTTTCACAGGGGGAACCGTGGACGGTTCTCCCTCTTTTTTTATGTTGTGTTCCCTTTCCCAGCAAAGATTTCCGTGGATTTCCTGCTCCAGCTCACCTTTCTGATCTACGGACAGGCCGTCCCAACTGGTCGAACGCGGCGGCATGCAGCTGCAGGGGAATTGAAGTTCAGAGCTGCATAAAACGAGGGGTGGCAGGCGCAGAGAGGAGACCTACATCGGCGGCCAGGGCATAGTAGCGGGCCAGACCGGCGAGGTGGTCGTCATCCAATCGATAGGTGATATGCCGCCAGTAATCGGCAAGACGGGAGGCCCCCAGCCAGGTGGCCTCCGGCGCGACGGCCGCCAACGATTCCAGGCGGTGGGGCATCTGATCCCGAGCCTGATCCAGCAGGGACAGCAGGCCACGAAGTCCCTCCCCTTCCGTTGCAAGCGCCGCCTGCTGCACCTGCCAGAGGGCATAGACAAAGGGGAGCCCCGTCATCTCATGCCAGACCTCACCCAGATCGTAGCAGAAGGGGGCAGTCCCGGCCATGGCGGCCCGGAGGGCCGTATCGCCGATCACCAGCACCCCCGGTGCCTGTGCCAGCGCCTCCTGCCAGGGGAGCGGACTCGCCGCGACCCGCACACCGGTGGCGCCCCAATGCCGTGCCAGCAGGATCTGCAGCAGCACCACCGAGGTGGCCGATTCTGCCGTCACCAGCAGTCGCTCGCCCCCAAGCTCCTGCGCCGGTCGATTGGCGAGCAACAGGACGCTCTGCACCGGACCGACAGAACCGATGCAGTGCCCCGGCAGCACCAGATAACGGTCTGCATGCCGGGCGAACTCGATGGAGGAGGAGATGCAGACATCTATCCGACCGCCTGCCAGGGCGGCGTTCAAACGGGCCGGCACCCCGTGGCTGAGGGTAATCGGGTACTGCGGCAACCGGTCTTCTATCTGCAGCAGGAGTGGGCTGCAGTTGGCGTAATCGATCCAACCCACCTTCAGCATCATCGCACCTTTCCGTAGAGCTTCGTGGCATCCTGCTCCACCATCCGGATCCGTTGTTGTTCCAACAGCTCTCCCGTTGACTTCCAGAGCTGGGTCATCGCATTGGCATAGGCAACCTGCGCCTTGATCTGGTTATCCTTTGCCGTGGCCAGATCGTTTTCTACGTCCAGCACATCCTTATTGGTCGCCAGGCCGACCGCTGATTTACGTACATAGGCAGTAAAACGCTGCTCGGCATACGAACGTCCCCGGGCGGTGACCTCAAGCTGTTTGTAGCTGGCCCTAAGTGCCCTGATGGCGGAACGGACATCGTTTGTCACCACCTGTTCCTGGCTGCGCAGTTTAAACAGAGCCTGTTCGACCTGCAGACGGTTCTTCCGGTACTGGTTCTCGGCGACCCGGTTCCCCAGGGGGATGGTCAGGGAGAGGCCCACGGTCCAGTCAGGGTACTCGCCGGAGGTGAGGCGATCCATGGTATGCGGGTAGGTAGTGGCCAGACCGATCGTGGCGGCCGAGGCGGACAGGGTCAGATCGGGCCGGGTCTGATTGGCGGCAACCCTGGTCTGCAGTTCCAGCAGCTCCAGGTTGCGCCGCAGCTCCCGCAGTTCTGGACGGCCGAAGAGCGCCCGGTCCACCGCATCCTGTTCTGAGACGACATACGGCGCGGTGGATGGGGGGTCAACAGGTAGCAGTTCCCCCGGTGTGCGGATCTGCAAGAGCCGGCAGAGGAGATCATCCTGGTCCTGCACCGCCCGTTCGGCATCGATCAGCTCCTGTTCACGGGTGGCTACACCAAACTCGGCGTTCAGGATCTCCATGGCCGGCATCACACCGGCAGCCACCCTCCCCCGAGTCTCAGCCAGGATCTTCCTCGCCAGCGACAGGGAGACCCGCTTGACCTCCCGCTCCTCGCGGAGACTGTACAGATTGAAATACTCGGTCCTGACCTGCGCCACCAGGGCATTCAGAGTGGCGTTGAACTGTTCAAGGGCGGCATAGGTGCCGAGCCGCGCCGACTCGATGGAGAATTCGGTCGTCTCCCGGCCAAAATTTTTCAAGAGCGGCTGGCTGACGGTAAACGCCAGGCTGGACTGCCAATAGGAAGGCAGTCCGTTCAGGCTGTTTGCCGAGCCGCCGGCATAGTTGTTGGTGAACCCCAGCGTGGCGGTGGCGCCGGTAAAGAAGAGCTGGCTCACTGCGGCATTCAGCAGGGTATCCTGACTGGCCTGACGTGCTGGAGGGGAGAGGAAGAAGGAGCTGTTGGCGGTCGTATCGCTGTAGGTAGCGGAGAGCTGCAGGTTGGGGTCATAGATTCCCAGGCTTTTTTGGTACTCGGCCACCTGCTGGGCCGGAGTATACCGTTCAACACGCAGGTCCAGGTTCTTCTCCACCGCACATTTAACGGCATCCGCCAGGGTCAGCGGGACCGGCGCCACCCCCCCGGCCAGGGCCACCCGGCCGGTAACGGCCACCACTACCAGCGACAGGACAATGGTTCTCAACACATTTCCACCTCATACAGCATCAGCAGCCCGGGCCGAAAACGGCAACAGGGCGGGATCGCTCCCGCCCTGTATGCCACAGCGCTATACGGCTTTATAGGGCTTCTTTGCTCTCAACGAAATCCATATAGTCGTCGGACGTCATCAGGCCTTTCAATTCATCCGGGTCATCCAGACTGATCTCCAATAACCAGCCCCCATCGTACGGATCATCGTTGATCAGCGAGGGATTGTCGAACAGCTCATGGTTCACCGCACGAACCGTACCGCTCACGGGGGCATACAGCTCGGCCACCGTCTTGCGGGCCTCGATGGCGCCCATGGAGTCCTCCTGCTCCACCTCGTCCCCCGACTCCGGCAACTCAAGGGAGGCGATGGTTCCCAGCGCATCCTGGGCGTAGTCCGTAAGCCCCACCACGATGTACTCCCCTTCAACCCTGACCCAGATATGCTCCCGTGAATACTTAAGCTCGTCAGGCAGGTCCATGGGCTACTCCAAGACAATCCGGTCGAGGAACGAGGTATCCACGTTCCCTTCGATGAAGTCCTTGTTGGTCATGATCCGTTTATGGAAAAAGACCGTGGTCTTGATCCCCTCGATGATGTACTCGTCCAAGGCGCGGGCCATTCGGCGGATGGCGTCCTCTCGGCTCTCGGCATGGACGATCAGCTTACCGATCATGGAGTCGTAATGGGGCACCACGCTGTACTGATCGTAGACAAAGGCGTCAACCCGTACCCCAAGGCCGCCCGGCTGGTGATAGGCGGTGATCTTGCCGGGGCAGGGGGTGAACTTGAAGGGGTCTTCGGCGTTGATCCGGCACTCGATGGCGTGGCCGGTGATCTTGATATCCTTCTGTTTGTACCGCAGCGGCAGACCGGCCGCAGAACGGATCTGCTCCCGGATCAGGTCAACGCCGGTAATCATCTCGGTGATGGGATGTTCCACCTGGATACGGGTGTTCATCTCCATAAAGTAGTACGCGCCGCTCTTATCCAGCAGGAACTCCACCGTACCGACACTGGAATAGTTGACCGCCTTGGCCGCCTTCACCGCCGCTGCCCCCATGGCGGCCCGGGTCTCCGGCGCAAGCACCGGACAGGGGGCCTCTTCGATGATCTTCTGATGGCGCCGCTGAATGGAGCAGTCCCGCTCCCCCAGATGGATGCAGTTACCATGCTTGTCGGCAAGGATCTGGATCTCCACATGACGGGGCTCGACGCAGTATTTTTCGATATAGACATCCGGGTTGCCGAAACCTGCCTGGGCCTCGGCGCGGGCAGTGGCATAGGCGTTCGCCAGGGCCGCCTGGGAGTGGACGATCTTCATGCCTCGCCCGCCACCGCCGGCGGTGGCCTTGATGATCACCGGGAAACCGATCTCCTTGGCGATCTTGACCGCTTCGTCAACACTCTGGACGCTCTCCTTCGTGCCGGGCAGGATCGGCACGCCGTGGCCGATCACCGCCTGACGGGCCGAGATCTTGTCCCCCATCACCCGCATGCTCTCGGCAGAGGGACCGATGAAGGTAATGCCGCACTGCTCGCAGACCTCGGCAAACTTGGGGTTTTCCGAGAGAAAGCCGTAACCGGGATGGATCGCCTCGGCGTCGGTCAATTCTGCGGCGCTGATAATGGCGTTGATATTCAGGTAGCTCTGGCTGCTGGGAGGGGGGCCGATACAGACCGACTCATCGGCCAGCTTGACATGCAATGACTCGGCGTCTGCCGTCGAGTAGACCGCGACGGTCTTTATCCCCAGCTCCTTGCAGGCCCGGATCACCCGAATGGCGATCTCGCCACGGTTGGCGATAAGAATCTTATGGAACATGGTGGCTCCTACAGTTTTTCCACAATGAAGAGCGGCTGACCGAACTCCACAGGCTGGGCATTCTCCACGCAGATCTTGACGATCTTGCACTTAAACTCCGCCTCGATCTCGTTAAACAGCTTCATCGCCTCCACCAGGCAGATCACCTGCCCTTTCTCCACCACCTGACCAACCTCGGCAAAGGGGACCGCCTCCGGCGAGGGGGCGCGGTAGAAGGTGCCGACGATAGGGGAGTTGATGGTATCGCCACTCGCCGGAGCCGGTGCAGCGCTCACCGCCGGAGGAGCGACAACAGCCGGAACGGAGGTTACGGCAGCAGGAGCCTGCATATAGGCCGCCGGCGCCGCCATCTGGATAATCTCCGACTGCTGACCACGCTTGATGACGATCTTCTCGTCGGCGTTGTCCATCTCAAACTCGGTGATATCGGTCTCGGTAATCATCTTTATCAGCAACTTCAGGTCCTTGATTTCCATCCCCATCTCCTTCCTTCAGGTTCTCTCCGGATATCATACGCGACTGCGGCCGGACCGCAGCGTCACAGCACCATCAAACTCTTCGGGACGCCGGTCAGGATCCGGCAGCCGGAGGCGGTCACCAGCACCGTGTCCTCAATCCGCACCCCACCCCAACCGGGTATATAGATACCGGGCTCCACGGTCACCACCATCCCCTCCTCCAGCACGCCGTCACTGCGGGGGGACAGGGTCGGCTTTTCATGCACCTCAAGCCCGACTCCATGCCCAACTCCATGCCCGAAGTAGTCACCATACCCCTGTTCCCGGATATAGTCCCGGGCCACGGCGTCCAGCTCCCGGCAGCCGATACCGGGGCGAACCGCCGCAATCGCCCGATCGTGGGCGGTCAGGACCACCTCGTACAGATCCCGGTGACGGCGGCTCACCGTGCCCAACGCAACGGTCACCGTCTCATCGGAGTGGTACCCACCCAGCATTGCGCCAAAATCGATGGTTACCAGCTCGCCTGACTGCAACAACCGCTGGCCGGCACGGCCGTGGGGCATGGCGCCACGCTCGCCGGAGGCGACGATAAACTCAAACCCCCGTCCTTCAGCGCCACGGCGGCGCATCTCAAACTCAAGCTCGAGGGCCAGCGCCGCCTCGCTCATGCCCGGTCTGATCTGCGGCAGCAGCTGCAGCAGGGCATCGGAGGCCAGCCTGGCCACCCGTCCCAGGGCAGCCACCTCCAACGGGTCCTTACAGCCCCTGATTGCATCCAGCTCAGGCCCCAACGGCGCCAGCTCAACACCGGGCAGCTGCCGGGTATACTCATCCAGAGCGCTGACCGTGGTATGAGCCGCCTCAAAACCTACCCTGCGCCATCCCTGCTCCTGCTGCAGCGTAGCCAGGGCCTGCAACGGCCGGTCATGCTCAAGGAGCTCCAGATCGGGCACCTCCGCCGCCGCCTGGAGGGTATACCGGGAATCAGAGACAAACCAGCCGCGGTCACGGGTCAGGAGCAGGCAGCCGGTGGAACCGCTGAAACCGGTCAGGTAGCGCAGGTTAGGCAACGATGCCACCACCAGACAGTCCAGCCGCTCCCGGACGAAAAAGGGGAAGAGCCGGGAGCGCCTGTCTTTTAGCATAACTGAAAGCGGCTCCTCAACCGAATTTTCAGGGTTCGGCCCATCCAGGGGAAGAATTAACGACATGCGTTTTTAATCTGATTGAAAAGCGCCCGCAGGCCAAGGAGATAGCTGTCCAGGCCGAAACCGCAGATCTGACCTATGGCCAGCGGTGCAAGATAACTGTGGTGCCGGAACGGTTCACGACGGTGGATATTGGAGAGATGGACCTCGACAAAGGGGAGAGCTACGGCCGCCAGGGCGTCACGCAGGGCAACACTGGTATGGGTGTAGGCGGCCGGGTTGATCAGGATGCCGTCGTACTGGCCAAAGGCCCCCTGAATGGCATCCACCAGGACACCTTCACTATTTGACTGACGGATCGTCAGGCTGCATCCCAGTTCATCCGCCAGCCGGCATAACGCCTCGTTGAGCTCCTCCAGACGCAGGCTGCCGTACACCTCCGGCTCCCGCTGCCCGAGCAGGTTCAGATTGGGGCCATGCAGGACGAAGATCCGCATCGGCCTACTCCACAGCCTGCAGTAGCGCCAGAGCGTTTGCGCGCAGCAAATAGCGGGCCTTGCCCAGATTGGCGTCACGGGCGAGGACAAAGGCCGCGAACAGTTCGTTGTTCAGCACCCTGATCAGCATACAGGATTCCCGGGTGGTGATGGTGACCTCCTCCATCTCGCCGGCCCCCACCACCTGCACCGTGCGGCCGATCTCCCTAATGACGGTGGCATATTCAACGGTCATCAACTGCACATCAAAAGGGGCGGTCCCCTGCTGGACCTCATCGATGGCGATGCAGTCGTACCCCATCAGCATCACCGCATACCCCCCCTCAACCTGCTGAATCATGCCGGTCAGTAAGGTTCTTAACGACATGCCCGTAACCTCCGGATGTTCTCCAGCCACCCCTCCAGCACCGCCAGGGCGCTGCTCTGATCAGCGCTGCCATGGGACGGCAGGGTGGAGACCGTTTCAGAGAGATCGGCAGACGGTTCCAAAAGCGGTTCAGCCGGGTGTTGCGACTCCAATTCCGAAAGCCGTGCCGCAACGGAGGCATTGTCCGGATCGACCGCCAGGATATCTCGATAGATCTGGAGGGCCCTTTCAACAACCCCCTGGGAGAGATACAGCTCAGCCATGGTGCCGGTCAGCAGCGGATCGCGGGAGGGATCCTGCCCCGGCCAGACCGGCGCCTCGACGGCGGGGGGAAGGGATGGCTGCGGCCCAGGAGAGGAGGGGGTGACGCTCACGCCAAGACCGGCCCAGGGGTCAAGCACCGGCGGTTCTTCATACAGCTGCCGTGCACCCGCTCGATCCGAGAGCGGCTCGTCAACGATATCACTCTCACTGAGCTCAATCAGCTCAAGTTCGGCATCATGCCCGCCTCCGGCCTGCAACTCCTGCAACGCGCGGCGGGCTTGCTGCAGACGCGCCTCAAGCTCCTGGATCTCCTGCTGTAACGCCTCGGTTGACCGCAGCATATCCCCTGTCACCTCCCCGCTCCACAGGTTTCGGCCAGCTGAGCCGGGGTGAACTCCCGTTCGAGATGCCCCCCCAGCCCCTGATTGCAGATGTAGCGGATCACGCCGGCACGACTCTTTTTATCCCGGGTCAACACCGCCAGCAGCCGATCACGCCCGGTTGCAGGGGCCTCCGTCGGGAGCCCCAGGGCCCTGAGCAGCCCCACGATCCGGTCATGCTCATCCCGCGTGCAGAGCCCTTGGCCCAGCGAAATCCCCGCTGCCAGCGCCATACCGATGGCCACCGCCTCGCCATGCACCAGTCCCTCATATCCCGCCAGGGCCTCGAAGGCATGTCCCAGGGTATGACCGTAATTCAAGACCGCCCGCAGCCCCGCCTCCTGCTCATCCTGCTCCACCACCCAGGCCTTGAGGGCGCAACAGCGGGCCACCACCTCGATAATCAGCGACGGTTCCCGCTGCAACAACCCCGGCGCGTTGCGCTCCAGCAGCTCAAAGAACTGCCGGTCAAGCACCACCCCATATTTGACCACCTCAGCCAGTCCGGCACGGTATTCACGCTCCGGCAGCGTTGCCAGGGTGGCCACATCGGCCAGCACCAGACGGGGCTGATGAAAGGCGCCGATCAGGTTTTTCCCCGCGGGATGATCGATGCCGGTCTTCCCCCCCACGCTGCTGTCAACCTGGGCCAGCAGGGTCGTGGGAAGCTGCACGAACGGTATCCCCCGCAGAAAGGTGGCGGCGGCAAAGCCGGCCAGGTCCCCCACCACCCCGCCCCCCAGTGCCACGACGAAACAGCGTCGATCCAGTCCACCGGCAATCAGACGGTCGTAGACCGTGTTCAGGGTCTGACTGGTCTTGTACGCCTCGCCGTCGGGTATCTCCACCAGGATGGGTTCATAGTCCGCCGCCGCCAGCGAGTCCAGCACGGTAGCGGCATAGCGGGCGGCAACGGTCGGGTTGGTCACCACCGCAGCGCGGCCGGTAAGCCCAGCGTCACGGCAACGCGCCCCCAGATCGGCCAACAGACCGGCCTCAATGGTGATTGTATAGCTCTGCGGCCCCAACTGGACCGGAATGTGCGCCATCACTGCCCCTCAGCGAGCCGTTTCAGCAGCTCTGCGGCCACATCTTCCACTGATTTCGCGGTGGTGTCAATTCTTATGTCGCTCTCAGCGTAGAACGGTTCCCGTTCCTGCAGCAGTCGAGCGATCGTTGCCGTTAGCGACTCACCTCCCCGCAGCAGCGGCCGATCGTCGGCCGCCGCCAGACGTCGCGCCAGTTCCGCCACCGGCGCCGTCAGGTTGACCACCGCACCGAGGCGCCGCAGCAGGACGCGGTTCTCCCGGCTGAGTACCGCCCCGCCACCGGTGGAGAGCACCATCCGATGACGCCCCACCAGAGAGGCGAGCTGCTGATGCTCCAGCTGCCGGAAGACCACCTCCCCCCGTTCGGCAAAGAGATCGTTGATACAGCTGCCTGCCGCCTGCTCCACCAGATGGTCCAGATCGACGAACTCCCACCCGAGGCGGGCCGCAAGCAGCCTCCCCACACTGGTCTTGCCGCTGCCCATGGGGCCGGTCAAAACGATCACCCGGCGCATCAGAAGGTCCGTAACGTGGTCTGGTACTGCTGCAGATTACGCTGCAGCTCGGCCATGGAATCACCACCGAACTTCTCCTGCAGCGCGTTGGCAAGCTCAATGGCCACCACCGCCTCGGCCACCACCAAAGCCGCCGGCACCGCGCAGGTATCGGAGCGTTCCACCGATGCCTCGTACGGTTCGTGGCTGACGATATCCACGGAACGCAAGGGGGTGTACAGGGTTGGGATCGGCTTCATGGCGGCCCGTACCACCAGCGGCTCGCCGTTGGTCATGCCACCCTCCAGACCACCGGCATGGTTGGTGGGGCGCACATAGGCCGTAGCAGCACCACGCTCCAGGGCGGCTGGATCATAGGTGATCTCATCGTGCGCCTGTGAACCGGGACGCCGGGACGCTTCGAACCCGAGCCCCACCTCGACCCCTTTGATGGCCTGGATACTCATCAACGCCATGGCCAGACGGGCATCCAGCTTGCGATCCCACTGCACATGGCTGCCCAGTCCCGGCGGCAATCCCAGCACCTGGACCTCCACAACCCCGCCCAGCGTGTCGCCGGCCGCCTTGGTGTGGTCGATCAGGCGCTTCATCTCCGCCTCGGCTGCCGGATCGCAGCAGAACAGCTCAGAGGCGGCGGCCCGTTCCCATAATCCCGGATACGGCGCAGCGACAGCACCAGCAGCGACCCCCCCCAGCTCGGTTACATAGCCACCGATGGCGATCCCGAGCACCTGTAAAAACTGCCGCGCCACCGCGCCGACCGCCACCCGCACTGCAGTCTCGCGGGCGCTGGAGCGCTCAAGGATATTGCGGACATCGCGATGGCCATACTTCATGGCCCCATCCAGATCGGCATGACCGGGACGGGGGCGGGTCACCGACTCCGCCTGTCCCCGATGTTCAGCCAGCGGCGACATCTTTTCCCGCCAGTTCTCCCAATCGCGATTTTTCACCACCAGGGTTACCGGCGAGCCGAGGGTCGCGCCCCAGCGTACACCGGAGAGTATCTCCGCCGTATCCCGTTCGATATTCATCCGGTCGCCACGGCCGTACCCCTGCTGGCGACGGGCCAGCTGCCGGTTCAAGATCTCCGGGGAAAGCTCCAGGCCTGCCGGGAGGCCTTCGATGATGGCGGTCAACTGGGGGCCGTGGGACTCACCGGCTGTCAGATAACGCATACCGCAACTCCTATTCTGCTCAGAATGGGGCGAAAGAGTACCATTGCCGGTATCTGAGGGCAAGCATTTCCCCCGGCCGCCTCAACCCAGCTGCAGTTCGTCCAGCGACAACCGGTAGCCGGGCAGGAACTGGTCCAGAAACCAGATGACTTCCGGCAGGGGGCTCTTGCGAAGGTTTTCCAGATGTTCCTCCCCTGCCCGCTTGAATTCGAGGTTGCCGGATTTTTCCTCCTCCAGGCACTTGATCAGGGCCGCGATCTTGTCGGCCGCCTTGATGATCGGCCGGTACTCGGCATCCTGTTCTTCAAAGAAAAACAGAGGTTCATACACCTGGGCCAGTTCCGGCGGCAACATGGCCAGCAACTTGCGCCGGGCGCGGTCTTCCAGTTGATGAAAAGAACGTTTGAAGTTGGGGTTGAAGTGCTTGACCGGGGTGGGCATGTCGCCGGTGAATATCTCGCTGGCATCATGAAAAATGCCATACAACGCCGCCTGACCGGGATCGAGCGTGCCGTCGAAATAGGTGTTGCGGATTACCACCAGGGCATGGGCCAGCATGGCCACATCCAGGGAGTGCTCCTTGATGTTCTCGGCCTGGGTGTTGCGCATCAACCCCCAGCGGTTGATGTACTGCATCCGCGCCAGGAAGGCGAAGAAGTCGTAACGGGGCGGTTGTTCAGGTTTTTTCATGGCGCCTGCCTTAAGCATGTATCAGGATTACGTCATATCATCAGGAAACGGGGAGTTTTTCGTCCCCCTAGACCCGCTCAAAAGTCTCGAACAGCGTCTTGTAATCGTCCAGGGCATAGCGGTCGGTCATCCCGGCCAGATAATCGGCCACGGTCCGCTCCACCCCGTTCTTCTCAATCCGGCGATGGTACTTGGGAGGTAGCAGATTGGGACGCCGGAGATAGGTCTCAAAGAGTCGTGTCAGGATATGCTCGGCCTTGACCCGCATCTTGTCCACCTTGTGATGACGGTAGAGCCGCTCCTTGAGGAACCGCTTCAAGGCCAGATTCTCCGCCTCCACCTCGGGGCTGAAGTGGACAAGGACCCGGTTCACCCGCCGCAGGTCATCCAGCGAATGGATCCCAAACTGCTGGATGTTGGACCAGGTAGTTTCGCAGATATCGGTGATCTGCATACCGATCAGGGCACTGACCGTGCGAGCCACCAGCCGTTTATCGTCAATGGCCGGATACCGTAGCCTGACCCGGTCGGCCATCCGTTGCCACAGCGCAACCCCCTTCAACAGATCCAGCGTCAGGTAGCCGGACTTAAGACCGTCGTCTATATCATGGTTGTTGTAGGCGATCTCATCGGCATAATTGATCAACTGCCCCTCGATGGAAGGCACCGTGGCAGGCAGGAATTCATCCAGGATATTCGTCGGCACGTCATGGGGAGAGGAGTGCTTCAGAATCCCCTCCCGCACCTCCCAGGAGAGGTTCAGGCCGTCGAACTCGACATACCGCTCCTCCAGTTGATCCACCACCCGGAACGACTGGTAGTTGTGCTCAAAGCCGCCATGTCCCTGCATCAGCTGGTTCAGCACCTCCTCGCCGGTATGGCCGAAGGGGGTGTGCCCCAGGTCGTGGGCCAGAGCCAGGGCCTCGGTCAGGTCCGTATTCAGGCGCAAACGGCGAGCGATAGCCGTGCCGATCTGGGCCACCTCCAGCGAGTGAGTAAGGCGGGTACGGTAGTAATCCCCCTCATGGTTCAGAAAAACCTGGGTCTTGTACTCCAGGCGACGGAAGGCGGCACAATGAATGATCCGGTCCCGATCCCGCTCGAACATCGGCCGCGGATCGCCTGACGCCTCATGGCATTTGCGTCCCCGCGATTCGGCGCTCTTACAGGCATAGGGCGCCAGATCGGAACGTTCACTGTAGTCGAACATGCATCAACTCCTGCAGAGGAGATTTCTACACGACAAAGAGTACTATCCGTCCCGTGGCTCGGCAAGTTTTTTCCTGAAAATATGCTAGGCTTACGTCATGACCAACCACGAACTGCAGACGCTGCTGGCCCTTGAGCGCACCAAGCTTCCCCCCGACGGCGGCCCGCTCTACAACCGGCTGATCTTTGCCAACTCACCCTATTTGTTGCAGCATGCGCAGAACCCGGTTGACTGGCGTGAATGGAACCCTGAGACCCGTGCGGAGGCCCGCAGCCGCAACCTGCCGCTGTTCGTCTCCATCGGCTACGCCACCTGCCACTGGTGCCACGTCATGGCCCACGAATCGTTTGAGGACGATGAGGTGGCCCATATCCTCAACCATGCCTTTATACCGGTCAAGGTGGATCGCGAGGAGCGGCCTGACCTGGACCAGTTCTGCATGGCCGCCTGCCAGGCCCTCACCGGCAGTGGCGGCTGGCCGCTCAACTGCTTCCTCAAGCCGGACGGCGCCCCGTTCTACGCCGTGACCTACCTCCCCAGGGAATCACGCCACGGCGTGCCCGGCTTACTGGCGTTGCTGGAAAACATCGCCCAGCTCTGGCAGCACCGGCAGAACGCGCTAGAACGTAACGCTCGGTCACTCATGACGGCCCTCGAACAACTGAACACCCCCCGGCCGGCGCCCCTCACCTTCGATCCTGCAGCCCTGGCTGACCAGGCCGCTGCCGATCTGCGTCGCCTCTACGATCAGAGCAACGCCGGCTTCGGCGCTCCTCCCAAGTTTCCGATGCCGCCCCGCCTCCTGTTTCTGCTGGGGAGAAAGGATCCCGCAGAGAGGGAAATGGCCCTTGCCACCCTCAGGGCGCTGCGGAACGGCGGCATCTGGGACCAGCTGGGGGGCGGCATCCACCGGTACAGCACCGACCGCCGCTGGCGCATCCCGCACTTTGAAAAGATGCTCTACGATCAGGCCCTCGTGGCCTATACGGCCCTTGCGGCCTATGGGCTTACGCAGGAGCGCTGCTATCGGGAGATGGCCGACGATCTGCTGACGTTTGCGCTACGGGAGCTGGCGGCGCCGGAAGGGGGGTTTTACTGCGGCCTGGATGCCGATGCCGGAGGCGAGGAAGGGGCCTGTTACCTCTGGCGCAGGGCGGAGATCGAAGAGGCGCTGGGAGAAGATGCCGCGTGGTTCTGCACCCGTTTTGGGGTGCCGGCGGGGGGAAACGGAGAAGAACCGGGTGAGCAGATCCTGTTCCTCGCCAGACCGGAGGCAGGGGAACCGGAGCAGCTCAGGCAGGCCTGTAAGCGCCTGTTGCTACTCCGCAACCAACGGGAGCAACCGCTGCGGGATAGCAAGATCCTTACCGGCTGGAACGGCCTGATGCTGGCGGCCCTGGCCCGGGGGGCGGCTATACGCGACAACCGGTGCTGGCTTGCAGCGGCCCGGCGGACGGCAGCCGCCATCAGCAGCAACCTGACCCGCCCGGACGGCCGGCTGCTGCGGAGCCGCTGCAACGGCAGCAGCTCGGAGATTCCGGCGTTTCTGGAGGATTATGCCTTTCTGGCCTGGGGGCGGCTGGAACTGTACCACGCCACCCACGATCCGGCCGACTGCGACGCTGCGGCCCGGCTCTGCCGTGAGGCGCTGCGCCTGTTCCAGACCGTGGACGGCCGGATGCAGACTGTCGGTAATGATGTCGAACCGTTACCGCTCCCCCTGTTCGACCATCATGACGGAGCCCTCCCCGGTGGCGCCTCGGTCCTGGTCATGGTACTGCGCCGGCTGGCGGCAACAACGGACGATATGGCGTGGGAGCGGCAGGCCTGGAAGCTGCTGCGCCCGTATCAGGATGCCCTGCAACGGGCGCCGACCGACCACCTCTGGCTGCTGGCGGCCCTCACCCCGGTCAACCGGCGAACAGCCCCTCCTTAAGGGCGAGGATCACCTCCACCTGCCGCTGGTAGATGTACTTGCCGATAACAGTATCGCTGGCCCGGTCCGGGGTCATGGTAAAGATGGCGATCTGGCGGTTTTCGGCATCCGTCTTGACCCGGACAAAAACGCCGGGCACGGTGAGCGGGGTATCAAGCAGGGTAAAGACAAACTGGCCGGTCCCCTCCACCGTGGCCGGCATCGGGCTGTCGGCAACAAACGATATGCCGCTTGCCGAGATATCCAGCAGCCTGCCCGAGATGGTCACCCCGTCGACGGTGAAGGAGACCGGGATGACGCCGTTCACCTTGACCCGCACCGCCTCCCGCCGTTCAGCCCTGATCTGGGCGTAGGCGAAGTTATGCAGGATCGCCGCCTTCTTCGGGATATTGACATAGGCTGCGTAGCAGTGTACCGCCAGCCCCTTGTCAAAATGCCTGCTTTTCAGCAGGGTACTGTTATTCTGCTTCAACAGCACCGCCTGGTGCTCATGCACCGCCAACTCCACGCTGTCCTTGTCCACCGCCTGCACCGTGGCGCTGTAGCTCACCGGTATCTCACTGCAGTAATTGAGCAGGACCAGGTCGGGTTTGAGACGCCCCTCCTGCATGGCGGACAGGGTCTGCACAATGGCATCGGCATCCGACTTGCCATCCTGTATGCTCACCAGCTGATAATGGTCATCGGCCATTACAAAACCTTACCTGATCAGAACTGAAATACAGCATATCCCTTCTCCCGCTGGGAGAAGGTGGCCGCAGGCCAGGATGAGGGAGCCTCTCGACCATAGCAGCACGCACCGGATTTCCTTTGATATAGCGGGACACCGTCACAAAGTGATCATCATCGACTATGCCAAAGCTCTTGAAGCGCCCCTGCCAGAGATGCCCGCTGGTGCGATAATGGCGATGATAGCGCCTGACATGCGTCGTCATGAACCATTGCATACCCCGGCTGAGGTCATCTCCTTTTTGTGCCTTCAGCAGCAGGTGAAAATAATTCGGCATCAGGCAATAGGCGTATATATCCATGCCAAACTGCACCTTCATCTGCCCAAGCAGCAGAAGAAACGCCTGGTAGTCGCCATCCCTCTGGAAGACCCGCTGCTGCCCGTTGCCTCGATTGAGTACGTGATATATGCCTGATCCCGCCCGTTTTCAGTGGACATTCGGGACGCCTCTACAATCTGCTACAGTAGCTTTTTGTCAGATCCACGCTTTTTAGTAGGGCAGGTGTCAATGCTAGTACCTTCTTGAAGATGTCACGTAGCGCCTCGGGCAGATATTCGTGGGCGATATCATTACGTACTATTCTAATGTCTACGAAGGTTTCAGCACTTTCTATCAGGCACCATTTTTCTGCTCTGTTGATCCGGTCACGTACGGTGCCTGGCTGTTCAAGGGCTATTTCGGCTAAAAGTCTGAATATTTTTTGTGTCATGATGTCGCTCAGTCGTGCAAAGCGACTGCACAGAGATTCAAAGCTTTCAAGCTCTTCTGGAGAGTAGTCAGGCTTAATGCCGATCTTGCTGCATTTTGTGAAGGAATAGTCTAATACCTGGCTGGCATCTTCAAGCAGTTGCAGTTCACTGCGCAACAATTTTTTCAGGTCTTCAGTCATAGTTGTCTGCCCGTTTTGTAGGCGATCTGTACAAAGGGGTCGGTGGTGTCTTTGGCTATCAGTATGTCAATCTTCTGTTCACCGAGTTTTTCACAGAGATTCCAGCGAATTTTGCCGCGATCCGCTGTGATGAGGAGATCTGACAGAATCAACAGATCGATATCCCCCCCGCGCTTGGCGTTGTCAACTCGCGACCCGAACAGGTATACCTTGGCTTGGGGATCATACGCTGAGACAACAGCTTTGATCGCCATTATTTCAGATTCTTTTAAACGCATAACGTGGCCTACTCGTTGTAATCAAACGCCTGGTGGACGATAGCATCAGGCAGTTGTTGCATCAGTCAAACAGCTCCGCTCCGGTCAATAGTGCCCCCGCCGCATCCTTGGCCGCCAGGATCGGCTGGCTGCCGGCGAGCGGCCAGTCGATGGCCAGGCCCGCATCGTTCCAGATGATGCTGCGTTCATATTAGGAGCGCGGGGAGGGGGACAGGCACCCCTTTAACGGGGGATGACCCTGCTGCTCACCCGCTCCCAGATACGCAGCAACGGCCCAGGCACGGACGGCACCAGGGCACGGTCGAGCAGGTTTATCTCGCCGTCGGGATCGGGTTGGAAGGAAGGAGTGGTCTCGGTCTGGGTCATTGTCGCTCCGGTCGATAGACAGGGTGTATGCATGGCTGTATACCACGACACGCGACATACGACAAGAGGCGGTGCGCGCCCACCCGGTCCGACCGTGTACGCAACGACAGGATCGGTTGACCGATTGCCGGCCATGAAACAAAAAAGGGCCGGAACAGCGTTCCGACCCCGCGTGTACTTATGGTGGGCGCTACTGGGATTGAACCAGTGACTTCTACCGTGTGAAGGTAGCACTCTCCCGCTGAGTTAAGCGCCCGTGAGGGGAGTTTAATAGCAGAGCGCCGGGTCGGTGTCAAGCGCTACATGATGTTGAAGGTGGTGTGGATCGACTTCTGCAGGTCCTCGATCCTGATGATCGCCTGCCGGATCCGCTCCCGCTCTTCCTGGGTGAGCAGCAACGGATCAAGGTGGTAGGAATCCTTCTGAATCCCCTTGATGACCTTGATCTGCAACAGGATACGATGCCGGGTGAGGACCTCATAGGCCTCCAGGAGCCCCTGGGTCACACCGGCGGAGAGGCTCCCCTCCTGTTCCAGCATCCTGATCCGCTCCATGGTGCTGGTGGCGGCCAACCCCTGGCTGATGGCCAAGATCCGGACGTTCATCACCAGCGGCGCCCAGGCCAGGAGCTTGATGTTGAACTCCCCTTTATGCTCGCCGCCGGGCTCGGTCCAGAGCCTGCGCATGAACCCCAGGGCAAGCCTCATCTCGGTGGCGGCACGGGCCATCCCCCAGAGCACCTGAAAGTGCTCCTTCTCCATATCCCGGATCAGTTCGATCAGCTGCTCACCCAGCCGCCGGTCGCCGGAGACGAAACGAGCATCGGAAAGGACGATCAGGTCCATCATATTCTTGGCCAGGTCCTCCACCTCGTAACGGACGATGGCAAACAGCCGCCGGCGCCACTGGGGCAGAGAACCGCGCCACGTCGGGTTGCTGGTCATGATGCCGCCGGTGCAGCGTTTGAACCCGGCCTCCTCCAGGCAATCGACCAGGCGCGCGCCGAAGTTGGCGAACCACCGATCTACCTCTTCCCCGCCGCCGTCGGTGTAGACCAGCAGGTAATCCTGATCGGTGATGAGGGTCTGTTCCTTGCGGCCGTCACTGCCCATACTGAGCAGGGCAAAGGAGAACGGAGGGGGGGGGGCGCCCTCGGACGCCATCTCATCAAGCACACAGGTAAGCGCCCGCTCAGCCAGCATGTCGCGGTATTCGGTGCAGGAGCGATGGAGGGCGGTAACCGAACCGGCCAAGAGAAATCGCTCAAGCTCAATCCGGTTCAAGGCCGTGTGTATCTCCGCCAAGGTCCGGCGGTCGGCGGCGGGAATCCGCGCAAGCAGCCCGGCGGCCTCCCGATCCCATCCCTCCAGGCGCCGTTGCGGCTCCTCCAGGGCCTCTCGCAGGGCTGCCAGCACCTGATCGATTTCCGTCACGGTGCAGACGCTGGTAAGCTGCGCGATTTGTGGCAGGTTGCGGGGAGTGGCGGCGCTCTCTTCCGGCAGAATCTGCATACCCGCTCCTCAGTGATTCGTAAAAAAGGGGGAGGCCTCGGCCTCCCCCAGATGTATACCACACCGCATGGGATTGAAAAGGGTTAGTGGTCGATGGCCTTGGCCATGCCGATGCCGGTGTTCTGGCGGACGTAGATCTCGTCCCACATCTCCTCGGACTTCCGGCTGGGGAAGGCCAGGGTGCCGAGGATGGCAGCCAGGAAGCCCAGCGGGATGGAAACGATACCGGGGTTTTTGAGCGGGAAGATCGGCTTGTCAAGACCAACCATGGAAGAGCCGTCCTTGTTGGCGTCGTAGGTCTTCTGCGCCTTCTCCAAGGCCTTGGCGTCCTTCTCCTCCAGCACGGCGCCGGCAGGCAGGGCGGCCTGCTTCTTCTCCAAGGCCTCGATGGTCTTCTTGGCGCCGGCGGCGACCGCCTTGGGATAGGTCATGTTGGGGGAGACCATCAACAGGCCGATGGCGGCGATGGTGCCCACCAGCAGACCGGCGATGACCCCGGCGGTGTTGAACTTTTTCCAGAACAGGGACATGACGACCACCGGCAGGTTGCCGGATGCGGCCACAGCGAAGGCCAGGGCCACCAGCACCGCCACGTTCTGGTTCTCGGCCAGGATGCCGATCACGATACCGACGGCGCCCACCACCAGGGAGGTGATACGGGCGGCCATGACCTGCTCATGCTGGTCGGCATGGCCGTCTTTCACCACGTTGACGTAGATATCGTGGGCGATGGCGGCGGAGGCCGACAGCACCAGACCGGAGACCACGGCCAGGATGGTGGCGAAGGCCACGGCGCAGAGGAAGGCCAGGAAGATGTCACCGATGATCGGTGAAATGTCGGCCCCCATCTTCTGGGCCAACATCATGGTGGCCATGTTGCCGCCGGCGTCAACGGCCTTGATCCCTTGGGGGGTCAGATGAATGGCGGCGCCGAAGCCCAGCAGGGTGGTGAGGATGTAGAAGCCGCCGATCAGGAACATGGCGATGATGACCGACTTACGGGCAGCCTGGGCGGTGGGGACGGTGAAGAAGCGCATCAGGATGTGCGGCATGCCGGCGGTACCCATCACCAGGGCCATACCGAGGGAGATCTGGTCAAGCGGCGCCTTCAAGAACAGACCCGGCTCGATGAACCGTTGTCCGGCATCAAGTCCATTTAGAATAATACCATCCTTCAGCACCAGCTTGGAGGTGTAATCCTGGATGGCGGGGTTGTTGACGATCTCGTCAAAGAAACCGATCGGATTAAACCCGGCCTTGGCCATAACCAGGATGGAGAGCAGGAAGGCGCCGGACATGAGCAGGGCGGCCTTGATGATCTGGACCCAGGTGGTGGCGGTCATGCCGCCGAACACCACGTACCCGACCATCAGGATACCGACGCCGATGATGGCGGTCTTGTAGGGGATGCCGATCAGAAGCTGCATCAGCTTGCCGGCACCGACCATCTGGGCGGTGAGGTAGAAGGTGGCAACAGTTACGGTGGAGAGGGCGGCCACGGCGCGCACCGGCTTGGGCTCGGTTCGGAAGGAGAGGATATCCCCCAAGGTGTACTTACCGGCGTTCCGGCAGGGCTCGGCCACGATCAGGAGCACGGTGATATAGGCCACCAGCCACCCCACCGAGTACATGAACCCGTCATAGCCGTACAGGGAGATCAAACCTGAAATCCCCAAAAAGGAGGCTGCCGACATGTAGTCGCCGGCGATGGCCCAACCGTTTTGAGTACCGGTAATCCCACCGCCAGCGGCGTAGAAGTCAGCTGCCGTCTTGGTGTGTTTGGCGGCCCAGACCACGATCCCCATGGTGATGGCGATGATGATGGCGAACATGGTGATGGTGATAGTCTTGTCGGCCTTTATTTCTTTTTTCTTGGCCGGGGCGGCGGCAGGGGCGGCGGCCGGTTTGGCGGCATCGCCTGGAGCTGCTACGGCAGAGGCGGCAGGTGTGGCAGCCGGGGCTGCAACAGCAGCTTTGGCATCAGGAGCGGCTGGGGCCTTGGCAGGCTCGGCGGCATAGGCGGCGACACTCAGGCAGAGGGCGCATCCGATGGCAACGAACAGTCTCTTCATGGAATCACCTCCTAGTGCAGTTCACTGACCAGTTCCCTGGTCAGCCGGTCGAAATCCTTGTTGGCCACATGGGCATAGTAGATCGCGATGCCCCAGGAGACAAAGAACTGCGACAACGCAAACAGATAGCCGAAGTTGACATGCCCCAACACCTGAATCTTGAAGAGACCCGGCGCATAGGCCGCCCCGATCGGCAGCAGGAAGTAGTAGACAGTGGAGAATATCCACCAGCCGAACAGGAAGGCCGTCTTCTTGTGGTGCAGTTCGACAAACTTGGGGTTCTTGGCTATCGCCGCCCAGTCATACGTCTTTTCCGCCATGATAGTTACTCCTTTCCATGAAATGTGGGAATGGTACCACCAACGCCAAACCTAAACCGCCTCGTGCATCCCTCCTTTCGTCGCTCTGTCTATCCCCTGTCAAGCCGGTATCTTCATGTAACCGAATTTCATGGACAAAAGGTCGGCCCCCTCCCGCATGGAGGGGATGATCTCCTGTTCGAGACGTTCCTGCAGCATCCGGAAGGAGGGGGCAAGCAGCGTCAACGCCCCCACCACCTTGCCGGCGTAATCGCGGATGGCCACGGCCACGGCGCAGATCCCCTCACCCAGGCCCCCCACATCCACCGCAACCCCCTTCTGACGGATCTCCCGCAGCTCGGCCTCAAGCTTCTGCATGTCGGGGAACGGCTCTTTCCTTCCCCTGCGCTTGGCCATCCGATCGAGAAAATCAAGGGAGGCCATGGCCTTCATCGCCTTGCCGGCCGCGTTGGTAAAGAACGGAAACCGCTGCCCCACCAGAGGTACAGTCTTTATCTGCTGAAATGAATCGACCATGTCGAGGAACAGGACCTCGTCGTTATTCATCACCGTGATGTAGATCGCCTCATCATGCCTGCGGGCCAGCTCCTCCATCACCGGATGGGCCAGACGGATCAGACTGGCCCCCTTCAGGATATGCTGGGACATCTCAAAGGCCCCCAGACCAAGGCGATAAAACCCGCCCACCTCATCCCGCTGCACCAGCCCCTTGGCCTCCAGGGTGGCCAGGAGCCGGAATACCTTGTTGCGGGAGAGGTCCAGCCGCTTGGCAAGGGCCGGCAACGAGGCGCCCGCATCGTCGGCAGCCAGCTGTTCGAGCAGCTCAAAGGCCTTGAGGACCGCCTGTACCGAGTATGAGCCCTTGTCCCGCTCCATGCCGCGCCCCTTAACGATTCGAAATGCAGTGCGCCGTTCTAAAAATAACGCCATTTCATCTGGTTATTTTTTATCACGTCGTTCTAAAACGCGTCAATAAAAATATTGATACAATTTTCAGACAAAAAATATATTTATATAATTTCAGTTAGTTATAAAAATCAAAGTCGTAAAAACAGGTAAAAATAGAGATATTCAAAATATCAGATACCATTGTTTTATTTAAGTGAAAACAGTTACAGCGTGAGCGGCCGTTTCAACACCGTTCCCACCTCGAAACGGGACTACGGATGCGGATGCAAAACGAAAAAAAGGCGGCATTGCAGCCGCCCCTTTACAGGATCTGGAACCGTATGTCGTCGTCTGGTCGCCTACGGAGTGAGACCCGCACTGACGGATGAGAGCTGGATCTCCGTCCCGGCTGCGTCAACGGCGGCAACCTGATAGTAGTAGGTTGTCCCCTGGGTGAGACCGCTGTCCGTATAGGTGGTCGCTGCCAGATTTGCGCGTATCTTGGTCATGCTCGTGGTGATGGGGGAGATGCCGCGGTACAGGTTGTACCCGCTGCTGCCGGTGATGGCCGACCAGGTAAGCTGAACCGTGGCGCCGGAGATATTCCCCACCAGGCTGAAACTCCCGCCGCTTGCGGTCGCCTCGACTTCGTTCGATCCCCCGGATGCACCGTCCCCGTTCACGGCCCGCACCTGGTAGTAATAGGTCGTGCCGGTCAGTGCCGAGGTGTCGGTATAGGTTGTGCCGGCGATCGTGGCAGCCAGGACGGTTTTGGCGCTGATATCCCCCGATGAGGTCCCACGGTACAGCGTATAGCTGGTGGCGCTCGATACGGCGTTCCAACTCAAAGTGATGGGGTTGGTCGAGGTAACGGTCAGACCGGTCGGGGTGGTGGCGGGTGTGCCGCATCCGGACAACAGCAGAAGAGCGATCACGCCGGCGATAAACAGCTTTGCCACACTCAGTCGGTAAGGCATGGAGAGCCTCCTCGTGCAGTTTGAGCTGTCATAGTACCCGCTCGTGAAGCGATACACAAGATGCAGCGTGACGAGCGGGGATGGGCCTGCCCAAAAAAAGGGCGGCATAGCTGCCGCCCTTCTCATACAGGGGAAAGGAAACGTGTGGAGGTGAATTATTTTGGCATGGGGCAGTACATGTTCCCATAGGGGCGTTTACTCTTGGGGAGTACCTTGACGAACGGCTCGGACATGACCTCCTGCAGGTTAAGGCCAAAATCCTTGCAATAGTCGGCAAGCAACCCTTCAAGTTCGACCTGGTCGGCAGCCTCCAACGGGTAGGCACCCACCTCTTTTGCCAGCCGGGATACGTCCACCCCGCCACGCACGTAGATCACGCCGCCATGCATGCCGGTACCGAACAGATAGCCGTGCTTCGGCTTGGCCGGGTCATCGGTGAACATCCCCAAGAGCACCAGCACCCCGCCGGCCATGTATTCGCCGAAAAAATCCCCAGCCTTGCCGCCAGCGATCACCACCGGCTTGTTCTCCTGGTACGACTTCATATGGATGCCGACCCGATACCCCACATCCTTCCTGATATGGAGCCGCCCCCCACGCATGCCGTAGCCCAGCACGTCTCCGGCATGGCCATGCACCACGACCTTGCCGGCGTTCATGGTATTGCCGATATTGTCCTGGGCGTTTTCGTTCACCACCACCGTCGCGCCGTTCATGAAGGCCGCCAGGTCATTGCCCGGCACACCCCTTATGGTGATGGTGACCGGCTTGTTGATGCCGTCGGCGATAAAATACTGACCATTGACATGCTCAAGCTCAATGGTCGTGGCACCGCCGGCCACGGCCTCGCGAATCTTCTGATTCAGCTCTTTGTAGTACAATCCTTGGGCGTCTATCTTCATATCAGTTCTCCATCAGCGCAATCACCGGTTCACCGCCGCGCGGCGCCCAGATCCGGCTGGGGTTGGGGCAGATCTCGCGGATGGCCGCCTCTTCGGAGGCCATGTAGACCATATCCTCATGCTCGGCGCAGACCAACGGCCGCAGTTTGACCCGGTCATTCAAGCCGATCAGCCCCTTGTTGCTGGCAAAGAGGATGGCAAAGGGACCGTTCAAGAGTCCGCTACCGTAGACCTGACGGACCGCGGTGTACAGGCGACGCTCCTCTTCCGGCAGCTGATCGATCAGCTTCCAGAACGGCGGTGCCAGGGCGGTGCAGGCCAGGTCGGCCGGCAGGCCGTGCTTGCGGATCAACAGATCCAGGGTGTAGGCCACCACCTCGGTGTCGGTCAACATGGTGCAGAGGTAGCCGTACATCTCCAGATAGCGCTTGTTGATGCCGTAGGAGGATATCTCGCCGTTATGGACGATAGACCAGTCCAGAAGCGTAAAGGGATGGGCCCCGCCCCACCAGCCGGGGGTGTTGGTGGGAAACCGGTTGTGGGCGGTCCAGATATGCCCTTCGTACTCTTCAAGGCGGAAGAATTCGGCGATCTCTTCAGGGAAGCCGACCCCCTTGAAGGCCCCCATGTTCTTACCGGAAGAAACCACGAAGGCCCCTTCGATCTCATGGTTGATGGCCATCACGTGACGGACGATGACGTCCTCTTCAGTCAGCCCCTGGTAGTCCACCGCCTCCAGGTATTCGTCGTTTTTGAGCGGCGTGATGAAATAGCGCTTAAAGGCCGGCGGGTTGGCGATGGCCCGGATACGGCGGGTCGGTATCTCCTCCTGCTGCTCGACACGGAAGTTGGCCTCCAGGTACTCCTCGGTCAGCTGCTGTGCCATGCCGTTCTCGTACATCAGGTGGAACGCGTAATAGTCGGCATAGTCGGGATAGATCCCGTAGGCGCCGAAGCCGCCCCCCAGGCCGTTACCCCGGTCGTGCATCAGGGTAATGGACTTGATGATGGTCTCACCGCCGATTCTACGCCCTTTTTTGGAGATAAAGCCGGTCAGACCGCAGTTGGATATCTCTTTTTCGTAAAACAACTGGTTGTGATGTGTCATCGTGGTTCCTTTGTCGCAGCAACGAGTCCGGTTGCCCGCCCTGAAATCGGTTACGATCAGTGTCCGCCGCCATTTCCGTCAAAACAGGGCTGGGGCCAGGAATAGCCGCGCTGGCCGAACCGTTCCTTGCGGATGGCGGGGGGGAGATGGATGAAGCCGAACTCAGGCGTGAGCAGCTGTTCGCGGAACGGCGTCACCTCTACCCGGTTACGGATCAGGCCCGCGAAGATGCCAGCCCGGTCAACGTTCCCCACTAACACGGCGCCGACCAGATGGCCCGCCTTGTCCAGGACGATCTTGCGGTACTGATAGTTGTCGCTGTCGAGGAAGGTCAGGATGTCGTATTCAACCGGGTCACGGGGATTGGTGACCCCCATGGAGATGGTGGAGACCTTGAAGAACTCGATGGAGTTCATGGCCAGCCCCCCCTCGTAGCCCTTCTCAGCGCCCGCCATGGCGGTGCCGGCGATGTCGCCCTGGATATAGGCGTCGGGCCAGATCGGCATCGGATTCTTCTGATCGCTGAAGAAGTCGCGGGCCTCGGCCACATCGCCGGCGGCAAAGATATCCGGCACCGAGCTCTGCATCCGGTCGTCCACCACGATGCCGCGGTTGACCTCCACGCCGCTTCCCTTCAGAAAACCTGCGGCAGGACGGACCCCGATCGCCACCACCACGGTGTCGCACGGGATGAAATCGCCGGACTTCAGGGTCACACCGGTGATGGTCGCCCCCTCCCCTTCGATCCGCACCACCGTATCCTCGGTGATCACGTCGATACCGTTGGCGCGCATCTTACGGGCCACGATCTTGCCAGCCGGCCGGTCAAAGGCCGACGACAGCACCCGATCGGCCAGTTCGATCACCGTGACGCTCTTGTTCAGCAGGTTCAGACCCTCGGCCGCCTTCAGGCCGATCAAGCCGCCGCCGATCACCACGGCCCGCTGGATATCAGCCGAGACCGCCTTCAGCTTGGCAGCATCGTCCCAGGTGGTGAAGGTGTAGACCCGGTCACGGTCGGCCATCCCCTCGATGGGGGGAAGGAACGGGTCACCGCCGGTGGCCAGCAACAGCTTGTCGTAGGGGAGCGACTCACCGGTGGTAAACAGCACCCTTTTGGCCACGGTATCCACCGAGGCCACCTCGGTGGCCAAGAGCAGATTGACCCGCTGCTGGTCATAAAAGTTCTCCGGCAGGTAGGGCATCCCTTTTTCGGTGATCACCCCCCCCAGCAGATAGGAGATCAACGGCCGGCCGTAGGCGGTATGCCGTTCGCGGGAGACGACGGTGATGGTCCCCTGCTGATCCTGGGCTCGGATGGCCCGGATCGCCCCCACGGCAGCCACGGAGTTACCGACGATGACGTAGTTCATATCAGTTCCCCTCCCTGAAGACCAGTGCCCGGTTCGGACAGGCCGAGACGCAGGCTGGGAGGTCACGGTCCGGACAGAGGTCGCACTTGTTGGCCTTTTTCTTCTTCAGG
The DNA here is from genome assembly GCA_021778115.1 of Deltaproteobacteria bacterium. Classification (GTDB taxonomy): domain Bacteria; phylum Desulfobacterota; class Desulfuromonadia; order Geobacterales; family Pseudopelobacteraceae; genus Trichlorobacter. Next base: position 10,106 of record JAJYCS010000012.1, on the reverse strand, counting down.
TTGCGCTGCACCGCCCCAAAGGGGCAGGCCATCACACAGGACCAGCAGCCGACGCATTTCGCGGTGTCGATCAGCACCCGGCCGTCGGCCTGTTTCTGGATGGCACCGGAGATGCAGGTCTGCAGGCAGTCAGGGGCATCACAGTGCCGGCAGGTGGTGGAGATGGAGAGCACCCCGCCGTCCAGCTCCTCCACGGTGCAACGGGCAATGGGGCGCTCCGCCTCGTGCAGGAACGCCTTGACCGGATCCTTGGTAAGCGAGTGTTCGGTAATGCAGCCCACCTCGCACAGGTGGCAGCCGATACAGGCCTCTTCAATGGCATAGATTCTCTTCATAGCTATTCTCCAGCCGGGATCACGCCCAGCAGATACATCTCTTTCTCGGTGAGGTTGACCGCCCGCAGCTTGTAGCGGTTCCCCCGCAGTGATTCCAGGGCGTTTAACCCCATGCCGCCCAGGATCTCCTGTATCTCATGACTCCAGGCCTTGACCAGATTCACCAGCCGCTCGGCCCCCACCTCCGGGTTCAGACGCTTGGCCAGGTACGGATTGTTGGTGGTGATCCCCCAGGGGCACTTGCCGGTGTAGCAGCGCTGGCAGAGGGTGCAGCCCAGGGCCAGCAGCGTGGAGGTCCCCATATTGATGGCATCGGCCCCCAGGGCTATCGCCTTGATGGCGTCGCCGGAGTTACGCACCCCGCCACCCACCACGATGGAGACCTGATTGCGGATCCCTTCATCCCGCAGACGGGCGTCCACCGCGGCCAGGGCAAGCTCCATCGGGATACCGACGTTGTCGCGAATCACCTGCGGCGCCGCGCCGGTCCCCCCACGAAAGCCGTCGATGGTGATGATATCGGCACCGGCCCGGGCAACACCGGAGGCGATGGCAGCGATATGGTGCACGGCGGCGATCTTGACCGAGACCGGCTTGGTGTAGTTGGTGGCCTCTTTCAGGGCGTAGATCAACTGACGCAGGTCCTCGATGGAGTAGATGTCATGGTGCGGCGCCGGCGAGATGGCATCGGAACCCTCCGGGATCATCCGGGTCTCGGAGATGGCCGGATTGACCTTTTCGCCCGGCAGGTGACCGCCGATGCCGGGCTTGGCCCCCTGGCCGATCTTGATCTCAATCGCCACTCCGGCATTCAGGTACTGCTCGGAGACCCCGAAACGACCCGAGGCCACCTGCACCATCACATTGCCGCCGTAGTGATAGAGATCTTTGTGCAGACCACCCTCACCGGTATTGTAGAGGGTACCCAACTCGGCGGCGGCCATGGCCATGGCACGATGGGCGTTTAAGTTCAGCGCCCCGTAGCTCATGGCGGAGAAGATGAACGGATACTCCATCTTGACCTGGGGGGTGAGCTGGGTCTTCAGCTCCGGCTTGCCGGTCTGGGGGTTGGTCACCACCTCCAGCTGATCAGGCTTCTTACCCAGGTAGGTGCGCAGCTCCATCGGCTCCCGCAGCGGGTCAATGGAGGGGTTGGTCACCTGCGAGGCGTCCAGCAGCAGATGGTCCCAGTAGATCCGGTACGGCTGCGGGTTGCCCATGGCCGCCAGCAGGATACCGCCGCTGTCGGCCTGGGCGTACAGGTTGCGGATATGGGAGGTGGACCAGGAGGCGTTATCCTTGAACGCCTCAGGGTTCTTGGTGATGGTAATGGCGCCGGTGGGACAGAGGGCCGAGCAGCGGCGGCAGCCGATGCAGAGTGAGCTGTCCTCCACTAGGCAGTCGGCCTCCTCGAGATAGCGATGGACCTCGTAGGCGCACTGCCGCTCACAGACCTTGCAGCGGATGCATTTGGGATCGCTGCGCTCGACGATAAACTCGTTAAATGACTCATTGACCGATTTGTAAAGCACGTTCAACCTCCCCCGGATCTCGGGATTTCCGCTGCCGTTCACTACCGCTGCCTGACGGAAACAGGCACAGAAAGTTAGCAAACGTCGTGCCAAGCCATGGAAACGCCACCGACAGCGCTGCCGATCCGTTTTTCTGCTTGTTATCACGGTAGCAACTTGTTTATAGTGCACTCCCTACCCCTGCAGCAGCCGGCAATCGCCGTTTCCTGCCCTGGCAACAGCCACCGGGCAGACGTTATGCAACAACTTACATGAGTAAAAAAAGTACACACCATCAACCACTATCCGGCACCCCCCAAAGGAGGCGACCATGTCAGACCTGATCACCCTCACCATCGGCGGCCTGTTGGACGAGATCGCCACCCGTTTTCCCGACCATGACGCCCTGGTCTATCCGGAGCGGAAGCTACGCTACCGCTATGAGGAGCTGAACCAGCTCTGCCGCCGGGTGGCAAAGGGACTGCTCGGGCTGGGGATCAAAAAGGGGGACCATATCGCCATCTGGGCCTACAACGTGCCCGAATGGGTGATCCTCATGTTTGCCAGCGCCAAGATCGGCGCGGTGCTGGTCACGGTCAACACCGCCTACAAATCGGCCGAGCTAGAGTATATCCTCGAACAGTCCGACGCCACCACCCTGTTCATGGTCAACTCCTGGAAGGATACCGACTATGTGGCCACCCTGCGTGAGGTGGCGCCGGAGCTGGCCACGGCGCCGTTCGGCGCCCTGGGCTGTCCCAAACTGCCGTTCCTGAAGCATGTGATCTTCATCGGTGACGACACCCCGGCCGGGATGCTCAACTTCGCCCGGATCGCCGAACTGGGCGACCAGATCTCCGACGCCGAGCTGGCCGCCGTGGAGGGTTCCATCGGCTGTGACGACACCATCAACATGCAGTACACCTCCGGCACCACCGGTTTCCCCAAGGGGGTCATGCTGACCAGCCGTAACCTGGTGAACAATGGCTTTCAGATCGGCGAATGCATGAAATTCACCGAGAACGACCGGCTCTGCATCCCGGTGCCGTTCTTCCACTGTTTCGGCTCGGTCCTGGCGGTGATGGCCTCGGTCACCCACGGTACCGCCATGGTGCCGGTGGAGATCTTCGATCCACTGAAGGTGCTGCAGACCATTGCGGCGGAGCGGTGCACGGCGGTGCACGGGGTACCCACCATGTTCATCGCCGAGCTGGAGCATCCCGCGTTCCCGACCTTCGACCTCTCCACCCTGCGGACCGGCATCATGGCCGGCTCGGTCTGCCCGATCGAGGTGATGAAACGGGTGGTGAAGGATATGCACATGACCGACATCACCATCGTGTTCGGTCAGACCGAGTCCTCTCCCGGCATCACCCAGAGCCGCACCGACGATCCGCTTGAGTTGCGGGTCGCCACGGTGGGCCGGGCCCTGCCGGGGGCAGAGGTCAAGATCATCGATATCGAAACCGGCGAGACACTGCCGCCCGGCAAGCAGGGGGAGCTCTGCGCCCGTGGCTACATGGTGATGAAGGGCTATTACAAGATGCCGGAGGAGACCGCCAAGGTGATCGACGCCGATGGCTGGCTCCATACCGGCGACCTGGCGATCATGGACGAGAACGGCTACTGCAAGATCACCGGCCGGATCAAGCAGATGATCATCCGGGGGGGTGAGAACATCTATCCTAAGGAGATCGAGGAGTATCTCTACACCCACCCGAAGATCTCCGACATCCAGGTCTACGGCGTGCCGGACCGCAAATACGGCGAACAGGTGATGGCGGCGGTGATCCTAAAAAAAGGGGAGACCATGACCGAGGAGGAGGTGCGGGAGTACTGCCGGGGCAAGATCGCCAACTACAAGATCCCCAAATACGTCAAGTTCGTGGACGGCTACCCGATGACCGCCTCCGGCAAAATCCAGAAGTTCAAGCTGCGGGAGATGGCGATCAAGGAACTGCACCTGGAAGGATCAGAATAGGTAACCTGATAAGAACTGAAATTCAGAATATCCCTTCTCCCTCTGGGAGAAGGTGGCCGAAGGCCGGATGAGGGGAAACCGCAGGAGCCCGGGCAGACGGCGCCCGCCCTCACCCTAACCCTCTCCCAGAGGGAGAGGGGACTTTTCTGTTTTTGCTGAATTTGAGCGCTAATCAGGATAGGTAATAAACGGATAGCGATAGAAACAGACAACCGGCGAGGAGCACTCCTCGTCGGTTTTTTCTGGAGTTCCCCCATGTCCAAAACCAAAACCGAAGAACTACTCTCCGCCTGTCGTTCTCTTCCCCTGCCGGAACGGCAGACGCTCCAACTGCTGGCTTTTTTTGCTGTACCAATTGCAAAAACTCCTTTGGTAGCCATGCTTTCATTGCTGCGTGTCCGTTTTACTCCAACACGGGCCATAAACGTCAAAGAGTTGGCGGATTTTTTTGCCAAAACCAGACGGCTGGGGCTGACGGTAGAGGAGCATGGCAATTTTCGCTGCCAACGGGAGATTCAGTTTCCGCTGATCCGCCAGTGCCAGCTTGAAGGCCGCTTTAGCGAGTACTGCTCCTTCGTTGCCAAACAGATGGGAAACGATTACTACCGAAGCCAGGAACATGCCCTGCAGTTTCTCAGGCTTGGCTATTTCATGCACAAGCCGGACAAGGTAATCACGGCGCTCACTGTTCTTCGGCGTTACTACAGTCATGATGCCTCAATCATGGCCGTCATCTTTCCTGAACCCCTGGACATAGACTGGGTAGCCGATCTGCCGCCCTTACTACTGGCAACCCTGGTCAACCCGCTGCTGACAGAGTCCTTCACCAAATTGAAACCAACTTCGGTGTTTGCCCTGCTGGATCACCTGAAAGAGGCTGGCAAACTCACCTCTGATCTCTGCTACAACTACCCGGTCTATCTGCTGCTGCAAGGCCGTTTTAACGAGCTGGAATCAGCCCTTACCAGCCTGAAAATGGCGCCGTATCAGGGACATCGCGGCATGCTTGCCCTGCTGCAGGGCAAGGTCGACCAGGCGATCAGCTGTTTTGCGCAGGAACTGGTTATCCTCAAAAAACAGACCGGCAAACGCAAGATAGTATTGCCGGGCATACTTGGGCTGATGCATTGCCTTGCCCTGCTTGCCGGAGGGTTGCCGCAGCAGTTGAAACAGGCTGCCGAGCTGGCCGAGACAGGATTAAAACGGGATGAATATGCCGACAAGATCGACTACAGCTTTATCCTGCGGACGGCAGAGGCCCGTAGCGGCAACACCAGGTCAGCCGAAACCTTGAAAGAGGCCTGCCGCCAGACCCATGAACTGACTCCGCTCAGCCAGCTGATCCGCTGCCTGTGCGGCTGGTGGCAGCAACTGCCGGTACCGCAGGAACAGTTGAAAACCTTACGCAGCTATGCGCTGAAAGCTCGCGGCACAGGGCTGCGCTGGCTGGCGGCAGAACTGCTGCTGACCAGTCGAGCCATTGACCCGATCGGCACTCCCGACGCCGGCTGGGCTGAAAAGATAGCCAAAGAGCTTCAGATGACCAGCCTTACCACGCTTGCCCGGGATGATCAGCAGGACTGGGAGCGTTCCCTCAACGCGCTGCTGAAGCTGGGGAAGAGTGATGAGAGCACACCTGCCACAACAAAAGAGAACGATTCGCGGCTGATCTGGCTGATTGACGGCGACATCCGCACCAATTTTGCACAGATCCAGCCGCTTGAGCAGAAACTGTCCTCCAAAGGCTGGAGCCGTGGACGAAATGTAGCGCTCAAGCGGATGGCTGAAGAACCGGGCAAGCTGCCGTTCCTTACCAAGCAGGATCTGGCAGCGGCGGCCTGCATCCGTAAAGAGAGGAGCTACGGTTACTACACCCAGACCAGCTATGATTTTAACACCATCAAGACAATTCAGGCGCTGATTGGACATCCGCTGTTATTTAACCACCACAACGAGCCGATGACCATCGCCAAAGGTGAATTTATTCTTTCAGTCAAGAAAAAGGGAACTCAGCTGACTCTTTCCATGACACCGGCACTGGATGCTGACAGTCAGCCGTTTTACTGGTGGGAAAGCGAGAACCGCCTGCTGGTGTATGGCCCCACCACCGAACAGAAAAGGATTGCCGGCATCATTGGCAACGGCCTGACCATTCCCCAGTCTGCAGAACAGCAGGTGACAGCGGCAGTGACCGCCGTATCCCCCCATATGATGGTGCAGTCCGATCTTGTCACCGTCAGCGACGAGGCGATTAGCGTAGAGACCGACAGCCGCCTGAATATCCTGCTGCGCCCCTCCGGCGATGGCATACAGGCAGCGTTACGGGTCAGCCCCTTTGGGGAGCAGGGACCGCAATTCCCGCCTGGCCAGGGGGGCAGCACCGTTATTGCAGAGGTGGGTGGCAAAAAACTGCACTGCCGCCGAAATCTGCCGGAAGAAAAACAGAATTATCACCTGCTGCTGCAGCAGTGCAGCACCTTTGACCTGTACGAACAGGAACATGAGATCTGGCGGATCGAAAACCCTGACGGCACACTGGAACTGCTTGAAGAATTGCAGGAGGCGATCACCACTTCGCCTGACGCCTTTGTGCTGCACTGGCCGGAGGGGGAGCGTTTCAAGTTAAAGGGACATGCTTCCTGGAACAGACTCAAGGCAAACGTATCATCCGGCAGGGAATGGCTCAGCATCGAAGGAGAGCTGAGCATCAGCGAGGATGAAGTCCTGACGCTTAAGCAACTGCTTGAACTGACCAGAGAACAGCGAGGACGTTTCATTCAGCTGGAAAGCGGAGAGTTTATCGCCCTGACCGAGGAGTTCAGAAAGAGGCTGGATGATCTGCAGCGGATAACAGAACGGCATGGCAAGAGTGAGCAGCGGATCCATCAGCTTGCTGCCCCGCTGCTGGACGAGGCGCTCTCCGGCGCTGCAGCCGTCAAGGGGGACAAAGGCTGGAAGCAGCTGTTGGAGCGGTTCAAGGCTGCCCAGGAGCTGCAACCGCTCATCCCCCCTACCCTGCAGGCAGAACTGCGTGATTATCAGCAGGAGGGATTTGCCTGGCTCTGCCGTCTGGCCCATTGGGGGGTGGGCGCCTGTCTGGCCGACGATATGGGGCTGGGCAAGACCGTCCAGGCGTTGGCCCTGCTGCTGACCCGCGCCCCGAACGGACCAGCCCTGGTGCTGGCCCCCACCTCGGTCTGCCTCAACTGGGAAAGCGAGGCCCGCCGTTTTGCCCCCACCCTGAATCCCCGCATGTTTGGCCCCGGCAACCGGACCGCGTTCATCGCCTCGCTGCAGCCGTTTGATCTGACCATCTGCAGCTACACGCTGTTCCAGCAGGAGGCGGAGCTGCTGACCGGTGTTACCTGGGAAACCGTGGTGCTGGACGAGGCCCAGGCGATCAAGAACATGACCACCAAACGTTCACAGGCCGCCATGCAGCTAAAGGCCGGTTTCAGGATCACCACCACTGGCACCCCGGTGGAAAACCGGCTGGATGAACTCTGGAACCTGTTCCGTTTTCTCAATCCCGGCCTATTGGGTTCCCATCAGACCTTTACGGAGCGGTTTGGCACCCCAATTGAGCGGAATCAGGACAAGACCGCCCGCAGCCTGTTGAAAAAGCTGATCCGCCCCTTTATCCTGCGTCGCACCAAGAGTCAGGTACTGGAAGAGCTGCCCCCCCGCACCGACATCGTGCAACGGGTCGAGCTGTCCGGTGAAGAGGCAGCCTTTTATGAGGCGCTGCGCCGCAGCGCGCTGGAAAAACTTGCGGCAAGTGAAGGGCAGCAACCCGGCGAACGCCAGATCCGGATCCTGGCCGAGATCATGCGGCTGCGCCGGGCCTGCTGCAACCCGGAGCTGGTCATGCCGGACTGTGGCATCGGCAGCGCCAAGCTGGCAGCATTCTCTGAGATCGTGGCCGAGCTGCGGGACAACGGCCACCGCGCCCTGGTCTTTTCACAGTTTGTGGATCATCTAAGCATCCTGCGAAACCGTCTGGACAGTGGGGGGATCAGCTACCAGTACCTGGACGGCTCCACCCCGCAAAAGGAACGGCAGGAACGGGTAGCCGCCTTCCAGTCCGGCCAGGGGGAGCTGTTTCTGATCAGCCTGAAAGCGGGCGGCACCGGCCTTAACCTGACTGCAGCCGATTACGTGATCCATGTTGATCCGTGGTGGAACCCGGCGGTGGAAGATCAGGCCTCCGATCGCGCCCACCGGATCGGCCAACAACGGCCGGTCACCGTCTACCGCCTGGTGGCGGCAGGCACCATTGAAGAAAAGATCGTGGCCCTGCATGGGCAGAAACGAGATCTGGCCAACTCGCTCCTGGAGGGGGCTGAAACAGCGGCACGGGTCTCTGTCGATGACCTGATGGAGCTGCTACGGGAGGCGGGGTAAGCTGCTATGCATTTTAAGCAGTTGGCGTCATTATCCGGCAAACTCGTTAACTACGTTGACAGCACACCCTCCTTACACTATCATCATTTTGTAAGGAACTTGAGGGAGAGCCAATCAATGAACTCAACCGTAACCGTAAAATACCAGACCACCATCCCCAAAGCTGTACGGGAACAGTTGGGTATCTCAATCAACGATGCGCTGGAGTGGGTGGTTGAAAAGGGAAAGGCAGTTGTCAGACCGGTTCATAGCAACTTTCTTGCCTACCGGGGAAGCATAAAGACCGGTACAGGCGATATCGCCTCTGATATTCAGGCTTCACGGGACAAACGAATGGAACAATATCGATGAAAAAATACATCATTGACACCAACGCACTCATCTCGTTTGTCACGGAAAGGAATCCTGATCAGCAGGCAATGGTCGTCCCCCTGTTTGAGGCAGCTGCCCGCCTGAAATGCACCCTTATCTGTCATCAGTTCGTGCTGACTGAATTTGTCTTCGTTATGGACAGGGTCTACGGAGCCCCCAAAGAGACCGTCAACGCCATGGTCCGGGATTTTATTGCCATGCCGGGCGTTGCACTGCATCAACCGACTGATTTCAATTCTGTGCTCTCGCTGTGGCCCGCAAGAATCACTGATTTTGGTGATGCCTTGCTCGCCGCCACTGCACAGTCATTCAAAGGGGCCACCGTTGTTACCTTTGACCAGAAGTTCAAATCGGCCTTAAAGAAACTGGGGCTTGAGTCGCTCTAGCCTCCTGTTCTACCGTCAGCGTTACAGCATTCCACCGTTCCTAGCACATAGACAAATATCCCTTACCACGGAATATCACCCATGACGTCAGCCGAACCAAAGGGGATCGAGCTGTTCCATGACCTGCACCAGATTCCGCCGGTGCTGGGGGTACGCACCAAGGGTCGCTGACAGAGGCTTTTCACTAGTTGCAAGTTTTCCAAAACTGGCTACACTGGAAAACTCAACAATAGTTCCTGTCAGGAGGTTTGGTCATGGCACTCTGGGACAAACTAAAGGGCGAACTGATAGATATCGTCCAGTGGCTGGACGACAGCAACGACACCCTGATCTACCGCTTCCCCCGCTACAACAACGAGATCAAACACGGCGCCAGACTGGTGGTGCGGGAAGGGCAGATGGCGGTCTTCGTCAACGAAGGGCAGATCGCCGACATCTTCAGACCCGGCACCTTTGCGCTGACCACCCAGAACCTGCCGATCCTGGCCACCCTCAAGGGGTGGAAATACGGGTTTGAATCCCCCTTCAAGGCCGAGGTCTACTTCTGCTCCACCCGCCAGTTCACCAACCTGAAGTGGGGCACCCCCGGCCCCTGCACCATGCGGGACCCCGAGTTCGGCGCTGTGCGGGTGACCGCCTTTGGGATCTACGCCATCAGGATGCAGGACCCGGCACTCTTTATCCGGGAGATCGCAGGCACCGATGGGGAGTTCACCACCGAGGAGATCGAGGACAACCTGAAAGGGAAGATCGGCCTGCGGATCAAGGAGGTGATGCCGGAGCTCAAGGTCCCGGTCATCGACCTGGAGAGCAAGGTCTATACCCTTGGTGAGATGCTCAAGGAACGGATTGCGCCGGCCTTTGCAGAGATGGGGCTTGCCCTGACCGAGATCCAGGTGCAGGACGTGGGGTTGCCGGAAGAGGTGGAACAGGCCATCGATAAGGCAGGGGCCATGCGGGCCATCGGCAATATGGAGATGTATACCCAGTACGAGGCCGCCAGCGCCATCAAGGATGCGGCCAACAACCCCGGCGGCTTGGCGGCGGCCGGGGTCGGTGTCGGCATGGGACTCGGCATGGGCGGACAGATGGGTGCCGTCATGGGGTGCGCCTTTAC
>JAJYCS010000011.1 GCA_021778115.1 Deltaproteobacteria bacterium | reverse complement strand
GCTTGAGCCGAAGAAGACCATCTTTGAAACCGTCCAGGAGGTGCTGCCGCTGGCCAACCGCGGGGTAATCATGAACCTGCTGGGGGCCTTCCTGTTCTCCGGCGACGCGGTGGACAAGCGGATCGAGAACCTGTCCGGCGGCGAAAAGAGCCGGGTGGTGCTGGCCACCCTGTTTGCCCGGCCGGTGAACTTCCTGATCCTGGACGAGCCCACCAACCACCTGGATATCCGTTCCCGCGAGATCCTGCTGGACACCCTGCAGCGCTTCAGCGGCACGGTGGTGCTGGTCTCCCACGATCGCCACTTCCTGCGCTGCCTGGTGAACCGGGTGATTGAGGTGGACCACGGCGAGATGCGGACCTATGAAGGCAACTATCAGTACTACCTGCACAAGGTGCATGGGGAGGCGTGATGCTCGATCAGATCGGGGCAGATATCTATAAGAGTTGGACAGATGACCAACGCCGTGACGAGATTGCCAAACTGGTGGCCGGTTACCGGGCCGGTCTGCCGATCAAGATTCTGTTCCAGATGGCCTCGGCCATTGCCGGCAGCCCGGACAGTGCCCGTGAACACCTGGCGGCCCTGATCCCGGCCGATGAGCGCCATCGCATGGTGACGAAAGAAAAGGGCGAGGCGCAGTCGCTGGCTGCCTCGTTCCTGATGTAACTATGCAGAAGACGAATCTGATAACCGCAGCCGGCATGAAACGGCTGGAGCAGGAGTTCGACCAGCTCTGGCGGGTGGAGCGTCCCAAGGTGGTGCGCGGCGTGGCCGATGCCGCTGCCGAGGGGGACCGCTCCGAGAATGCCGAGTACATCTACGGCAAGAAACGGCTGCGGGAGATCGACCGCCAGCTGAAACATCTGGGCACCCGTCTCAAGCTGGTCAAGGTGGCCAACCTGCCGCTTAATCCCCGACAGGTCAGCTTCGGTTGCTGGGTCAGCTATGAGGATGAGGAGGGGAACGAGCGCTGCTACCAGTTGGTGGGTCCGGACGAGTTTGATGTAGCCGCCGGCAGGATCAGCATCGATTCACCGGTGGGACAGGCCCTGCTGCATAAAAAAGTCGATGACGAGGTGGTGATCCGCAAGCCGTCCGGCACTATCAACGTCACGATTACCGCCATCAGCTCCACCAAGCCTGAATAGGCTCGTTATTCATCAGGTTTTCGCTGCCGCTTCCGCAACGAAACCAGCCGCTTTTCCGTCAACCGCTTTTCCTTCTGGGCCCTGGAGACCTTAGTGGCGATGCGCGGTTTCTGCTTTCTGGCCCGTTTCTCCAGCGCCAGCCGCAGCCGCTCCATGGCCACTTCCCGATTTCTGAGCTGCGACCTGCTCTCTGCGGCATGCACCACGATGCCGGTGGGCAAGTGCCTGATCCGCACCGCCGAATCGGTGGTGTTGCGGTGCTGTCCGCCGGGGCCGGAGCCGCGGTAGCATTCCACCACAATATCGGTCTCGTTGATCTCGATGGTCATCGGTGCAGCCCCTCCAGCCGAACGACCCGCTGCGCCAGGGCCAGCACCGCCGGACGATGGGTCACTACCAGTACGCTCTTGCCCGCCAGTCGCTGTGCCAGACGTTGTACCACCAGCCGTTCCGTCGCCCCATCCAGACCTTCGGTCGGCTCATCCAGGAGCACAACCGGCGTATCGGCCACCAGAGTGCGGGCCAGGGCGATCCGCCGCCCCTCGCCGCCGGATACGGCACTGCCGCCCTCTCCCACAGGAGTATCCAGCCCCTGGGGCAGGCTGGCGATCCAACTGCTCAGCTGACAGTCATCGAGAATCTGCGCCAGTTCCTGGTCTACCAGCTCCCGGCCCAGCAGGATGTTGTTCCGGATGGTGGTGTTGAAGAGATGCGGCTGCTGGGGCAGCGCCACAATCCAGCGGCTGACGTCATCGTCGGCACTATCGGCCAACTCAATGCCACCGAGGGTACTACTCCCCTGATAGGGTCGAAAACGGAGCAAGAGCTCCACCAGAGTCGACTTGCCACTACCGCTGGGGCCCACCAGCGCCACCCGTTCTCCCTCTTCCACCACCAACGAAAACCGTTCCAGCACGGCAGGTCCCCCATCATAGCCGCAGGTCACCTGCTGCAGTTCAACACGACACCCCTGCGGCGTCTTGGAGATTTCCCGTTCCGGCAGGGGAGGGGGGGCATCGGCCAGTTCGCGGATCCGTTTTACCGCCTGGGTGGTGGCCGGTACCAGCTGCAGGGCGTGAGAGAGCGGACCAACCCCCTCGAAAACGACGGCAGTGAACAACAACAGCATCACCAGCAGGGGTGCGCTGAGTTGCTGCTGGTGCACCTCCGGAATCACCAACAGAGCCACCAGCACCAGAGCAGCCCCGGCCAGGACAACCACCCCGGCCCCGGTCGCCCCGGCCAGGCGTCCCAGACTGACCTGCCGCTCAATCAGCGCCGCGGACAGCCGTTCCACCTCCGCTGTCTGCTGGTCGGTTGTGCCCAATAGCAGCAGCTCCTCGGCCCCCTCCAGCCCTTGTGCCACCTGATTGCGCAGCGCCGCAGCCAGTTCCGTCGACTGTTGCCCCGGCTGCCGAGCCAACCGGCGCGTCCATATCGGTACCAGCAGGCCGGCCAAAACGAGGAGAGTCAGCACTGCCAGGGCGGCAGTGACGCTGAAGCAGGCAACAAACAGCGCAGCCAGCAGGATGCTGGCCAGACCGGTACAAACCGGCGCAATAATCCGCAGATAGAGGCTTTCCAGGCTGTCGACATCGGCGCGCAGGCGTCCGGCCAGATCATTGCTGGCATACCGTTCCAGCCCGGCCGGGGCCAGCGGGATCAGCCGCCGGAACAGCCAGCTGCGCAGGTCCGCCAGGATGCGGAAGGCCGCTTCGTGGGTCACCAGACGCTCTCCATAGCGCCCGGTGGTGCGCAGGATCGCCAAGAGCCGAATGGCGGCCGAGGGAAAAAAATAGTTGAAGGAGGCCTGCGTCACCCCGGCCACAGCCATGGAGGCGATAAACCAGCCGGATACCGCCATAAGCGCAGCGTTGGCCGCAATCACCGCCACCCCCAGCCCAACGCCGGCCAGCATCCAGCCCCGCTGGCCTCGAGCCGGCCGCAGGATGCGCATGAGCTCCCTCATGGCGCCCCCCCCAGGTACTGCTGCGGGGTTACCACCCGCTCCAAACGCCCATTGGCAAGCTCGACCACACGGTCGCAGCAGGCGATGGCGGCCTCACGGTGGGAGATAACCAGCACGGTGCGGCCCACGGCAAGCCGTTTCAGTGTCTCCAGCACCAGCCGTTCGTTGTCGGCATCCAGTCCGGCAGTGGGCTCATCCAGCACCACCAGCCGCGCATCCCGCAAGAGTACCCGCCCGAGGGCCAGCCGCCGCAGCTCGCCGCCCGACAGCCCTGCCCCCTGGTCGCCCAGCACGGTCTCCAAACCGGCGGGCAAGCGGGCGATCACCGGCCAGAGCGCCGCCTGTTCCAGTGCATCGCGGATGGCGGTTTCGTCTGCGGCGTCAGCACCGAGCAGCAGATTAGCACGTATGCTGCCGACCATAAAGAACGGCTGCTGCGCCACCCAGGCAAGTTGCACGCGCCAGGCGGTCTGGTTCAGCGCTGCCAGATCGATCCCGTCCACGGTGATGCTGCCGGATTCGGGCCGGGCCAGCCCCAGCAGCAGACGGGCCAGGGTCGACTTGCCGCTGCCGCTGGCCCCCACCAAAGCGGTCAGGCCGCCAGACGGAATGGTCAGCGAGATATCCTGCACGCCGCCCCGCTCACCGCCGTAGCGGAAAGTGACTGCTGCGCAGCGGATCTCCGGCGCTCTATACGCAGGCAGTACGCCGTCCGCCTGCGTCATCTCCGGTATCGGCTGTTCCAGGAGCGGCATGATCCGCTCGGCGGCGGCCAGCCCGTTCATCCGGCTATGGTAGGCCAGCCCCAGGTTACGCAGCGGCAGGTAAAACTCCGGCGCCAGCAGCAGCACAAACAGACCATCCACAAGGCTCAGGTTGCCAGCCAACAGCCGAAAACCGATCAGCACCGCCACCACCGCCGTGCCGACCGTGGCAAAGAACTCCAGGGTAAAGGCAGACAGGAAGGCCACCCGCAGTACCGCCATGGTCCCTTGCCGGTACTCCTCCGAAACTGAAGCCACCAGCTCGGCCTCGTGCTTGGCCCGTCCGAAGATCTTCAGGTCCGGCAACCCCTGCACCAGATCCAGCAGGTGCCCGGCCATGCTGGCCAGACGCTCCCACTGCCGACGGTTTAACGCCTCGCTCCCCTTGCCGATCAGCACCATCAACAGCGGGATAAAGGGGGCTGAAAACAACAATACCAGCCCGGAACGCCACTCGGTGGGCAACACCACCAGCAGCATGGCCAGCGGCAGCAGGCCGGCCAGCACCATCTGCGGCAGGAATCGGGCCAGGTAGGCCTCCAGCCCCTCCACCCCGGCGGTCACCACCTCGGTCAGCGGCCCCACCTCGCCGGCCAGTCCGGCCGGTTTCAGCAGCAACAGTTTGCGGTACAGCCGGCTGCGCACCTGCTGGCGTACCTCGGCCGCGGCCCGTACCGCGGCATGCTCCCCCCGGTAACTGGCACTACCACGTAGCAGGATAATCAAGACGACCCACGCCAGGAGCGGCTGCACCGCTGCGAGCCCCTGACCGTCAATCACCACCCGCTGGCAGATCACGGCCAAAAGCCGAGCCTGCAGGATGATCAGCAGACCGCCCGCCAGTCCCCACAGCAGTGCGGTCACCAGCTGCCCACGCACCGTGCGGGCCTGCTGCCGCAGCCAGGGTTCCGGCGAACGATGAATGTCGGTTGTCTGCACCGGTTATCCCTTCACACAGACCAGATATTTCAGATAGCGCCCCTCTGGGAAGGTAACCGGGTAGGGGAAGTCGGCCGGTTGCCCCTTGTGCTCGATCACCCGCAGCTCGACCCCGGCCTGCAGTGCCCCGCGCCGCAACTCCTTTAGGTAGTCGGCCAGATCGGTCTTCTGGTGGTTGGAGGAGCAGATCAGCAGGCCCCCTTCGTTCAACAGCGGCAGGCTGACGGCCACCAGATCGGAGGTTCCGCCCCTGGTGGTGAAGCGCCCCTTGCCGGTGGTGGAAAAGGAGGGCGGGTCCATCAGGATCACCTCAAAGCGTTCCTTGGCGGTTGCCAGTTCAGCGAGTTTGGCCATACAATCGCCAACCAGGAAGCGGTGCTGCTTGGGGTTGAGCCGGTTAACGCCGAAATTGGCCCGATTCCAGTCGGTGTAGCCCGACGAGACATCCACCGAGGTGACCTGACTGGCGCCGGCCGCAGCAGCTGCCACCGAAAAGGCGCCGGTGTAGGCAAACAGGTTCAGGAAGCGCTTGCCGGCCATGCGGGGCATCAGAGCCCGGCGGTTCTCGCGCTGGTCCAGGAACAGCCCGGTGTTCAGCCCTTCCTCCAGCGAGACCAGAAAGTTCAGGCCGTTCTCCTGCACCTCCAGCCGCTGCGGGGCAGGGGAGCCGGCCAGCAGCCGGCCGTACTTCTTCGAATCACTGACCGCCTCCAGTTCACGGGTATTCTGGGGGCGGGTCTTCTCGTAGATACCAACCGGTTGCAGCTGCTCCTGCAGCACGGAGGTCAGCAGCTTAAGGTGGGGCCGCCACCCCTCGCAGTAGAGCTGCACCAGCAGATAGCCGGCGTAGCGATCCACGGTCAGGCCGGGCAGACCGTCTCCCTCGCCGTTTACCAGCCGATAGGCGTTGGTTTCGTTCAGCTGCAGATAATTTTCGCGCAGGCTGATGGCGGGCTGCAGCCGTTTTTTGAGCCAGGCCCGGTCCAGCTGCATCGGTGTGTATGACAGCACCCGTGCCACCACCCGGTCGGCCGGGTCCAGTAGCGCCGTGGCCAAGCGCTTGCCCCGCTCGTCGGTCAGCACAACCAGCTCGCCAGGCTGTCCCTTGGCCCAGCGCTTCGTGAAGCTGTCGCTAATCACCCAGGGATGGCCCAGCTCCAGCATCCTGACCGTCTCCGGTCCTACGATTCGTTGTTGCATGTGCTACTCCAATGTATTGTACGTATAGTGTCACATCATACTGATAAGTCAGATATCCAGCGGACTCCTGGGTTCCTTCACCGTCCTGACCTGCACGCAGTGGGTATAGATCATGGTGGTTTTTAAACTGGAATGCCCCAAAAGATTCTGGATCACCCGGATATCATACCCAGCCTGCAGCAGATGGGTGGCAAAGGAGTGACGAAAGGTGTGCGAGGTAACCCGCTTGGGAATTTTCGCCTTACGAACGGCAGGGTAGAGCGCCTCCTGAAGTTCAGACTCGTGCAGATGCCAGCGCCGCCGTTCTCCGGTTTCCTGAACCGTCGTCAAGCTCTTCTGCGGAAAAAACCACTGATGCAGAAACTCCCTGGGGGCCTTGGGATACTTCTTCTCCACGGCATCATCCAGAAACACACCATGGTAACCGTCAGCCAGGTCCCGGTCGTGCAGCTCACCTACCGCCTTGATCTGTGCCTGCAGCTCAGGCCGTATCGCCTCGGGAATCGGCACCGTACGGTCCTTCTTCCCTTTGCCATGCACCGTCAGGATACCGGCGTCAAAATTGAAATCCCGCACCCGCAGTTGCAGGCATTCAAACTGCCGCAACCCGCAACCAAACAGCAACTTCACCACCAGATCAAACGGATAGGAAAGCTGGGCAAGAATGGCGTCGATCTCACCTGCCATGGTTTCAAGCACTGCATCCCATTCCGGCGAGTCTGACGTTTCTTCGTAGCCGGCAAGAGAAAACTGTGACCTTCGCTGCGACGATCTGATGTGAAAAGCCTGTATTTCAGTGTTGTCGTGTCGGGGAGGCAGGTTTGCAGCCGCTTCAATTGTGCTCTGGAGCTCAAAAAACAGGAAAACCGCATGTATTGCCTGTTGCCGCTGAAGTTCGGATTGCTGTTTTGTCCGCAACTTTTCACTAAACCTTCGGATCTGCTCTGTTTTAGATGCAGGAAGGTGATACCTGGCGCCAAAATCAAGAAAATACCGTAGCCATTTCAGATAGTTGTGATGGCAATCCGCAGCTATGCCTTTTGCGCTGAGGAACTGTTTATACCGTTCACGAACCGTTTCTGGAACTTCAAGCATACTGGCATTCCTCCCCATCTGGCAGTGCCAGATACTACCACAGCATCATTCAGGAAGAAACTTCCGGCAATCATTGATGGCTGTACATGGACCAAATCCATGCTATATGAATTCGAACCCCTGCCCACTTAGCGGAGCTTACTCGTGAAAACCAGGTTAAAACTGAATCCCGGACAAAGAGGAACCAAAGCCCTGGTTGATATTTACGGTGACACGCTAGTCTGCGTCCGCTACCGCTACGACGAAGCAAGCCGCACACGTATAAAAACCGTTGAAATCATCGTAGAAAAAACAGACTGGACACCACCCCAACCCAAATTTTCTGACGACACACTTGTGCCGGTGCAGATTTCCTTTGCAGAAAACGAGCTAAAAAGTAGCGCAAAGATGGCAGGGGGCCGCTGGAACCCTGAAAAGCGGGTCTGGTTTATTGCCTATGGCAAAATAAAAGGAACTGAGTTGGAAAAGCATATAGTAGTAGATGCCGATCAGTCAGACACAAGAACTACAAATTCAGATCAAAGCATATACCTGTAGATGCTGCCTCGGCATATACATATAGATGCAAGCATCTACATATATATACCAGCATCTAATATTAGATGCTTTCCGTAACCGATCAATAACGAGTTGGTCAAAATCGAATGTGAGATTTTAGAGGAAGGAAGATTATTAATGAGGCGACCGAAATATCTTGGTAAGAGAGTACCGCAGAGTGTCACAGCGCCAGAGAAATTTTCATTTAAAGATGGAACTGCCTACCTTACGACATTATATTTCATCTCTCTTGCAGCAGGTGGAGTTATATTTTACCAATATTTTTCAAGCATTCATTATCTGCCTACCATAGAAGTATCAATAATTTTTTGGTCCGTACTTTTTGTATTTGCATCTGGCTTTGTAATAACTGTCGCTGCATGTACAGTTGTGCTTTTACCAAGTTACGCTTTATTCGTTATTGATTGGCTTCTGGGTCACGCAAACGAATCCGCTAGAGACGAACTCCGCAAGAAATTGGATAAGTTTAGTGTGATCAACGGATTATATTTATCAATTCCTTGGGTTCTATGGCCAATATATTACTATTATTACTTTAGACATCCCCTAGATCGGCTAATTTATGTGGGTATCTTTATCACTATTTCCATAGCTGGGTCTTTTTTATTGTATCCATGGCTGCCGAAAGAGGTGAAAAAATATTGCCGATTGTTTGTTCTGTATTTCATAGCTGTTGGTGCTGTCGTAAGCCTCGACTATGACATATCCTCCTTTTTATTTCGAAAGCCTGTCACAGGATTACCACTTAAAAATAATGTTGACACATTCTTAATGATAACAGCTTTAACTTGTACAGTATTCACGGGAATTGTACTCGGCAAAAAAACAAAAGCAGGGGTTGTAGCTGGCACAATAATTGGGACATTGTCATTTCTTTTAATTTGGGAGTCTCCTTCTGGTAATACATTATCAAAATCAATCATGACTAACTTCAAGCTGGGAAACATAGATGTGTCTATGACCTTGAATAAAGACTATGTAAAGTCATTAAAAATGAATAGCTCTACATCACAACTTCCATTACGACGAAATGAATACAGCGGGAAATTATTAACACGAATTGGGACAGAGTATGTTGTGGAAGTAAAAACTTGCACCTCTTGCCATGTTAGTAATAGCAGAAACATCCTGTCTATCCCTAAAGATAAGGTTGAAACATTTGTTATCTTGGAAAAAGATGGAATCTAATCAGATAAGCTAACCTTATAACCAACGGCGAGAACACCAAATTCCCAACAAACGGCAGCACCGGTCAGCGGGAAAAAGCCCCCGCAGAGCCGGTGTGCCTTTCCACGTTATACAGCCAAAGGAATACACCATGATAAAACTAACTTGCGAGTGCGGAGAGGTTTATCATTCCAACCGGCAGCATATCGGGAAGTACATTCTGTGCAAGAAGTGCATGAACACCATTGTCGTTCAGGAGAACGTCCCGACCGCTATCAATAGTTCTTCCACGACCGTTTCTGTTCAACCGACCAAAGCCGAAAAATCTATAACAATCTGCAAAATCCGTAACAAATTCAGAGAGCACTACAAAGTAGCAATAGCTGTTGGAGCGCTTGCGCTTCTTATCATTTTGTCATCGGTTTTCATTTCAAACAAAACCTCATATAAAAGCGACCCACATGAACAACCCACATCTACCGCAAGGTATACCATCGAAACGCCGCCAGAACCAACCAGCCAACCCGAACCAGCAAGAGAACCAACAAATCCGAATAGACTTCCTCTTGGGGCCTCTCCTTTCGGAAAAGGGATACGAAGTGGAAGATCAACTCTCACTATCGACAACGGAACGAGCACTGACGCGGTTGTAAGAGTAATCCGACTCGGTGAACCAAATCAAACTGTACGGAGTTTCTTCATTCCCAACGACCGAAAATTTACTGCAAATCAAATTCCGCCCGGTGACTACGTTCTCAAGGTTGCCTTTGGCAACGATTGGGATAATGAAAGGAAGCGATTTAACTTTCAGCGTTCCTTTGGCAAAAGCGAATCGTTCGACATAACTGAATCAGCATGGGACGAAGAAACAGACGACGGCGTCATCAAACATACAAGAGCGTCCAGAATGTCAATTACATTGCACAAAGTACCCTACGGCAATTTCAAGACATACGACATTTCAGAAGAAGAGTTCTTGAAGTAATAAAACTCAAAAGGAGCCTGTCATGTCAGAAGAAACCTGGTATTCTGTTGAGCTTGGAGACATACTAACTGCAATTCCCAAGAACACGCAAATACATGATGCTTATTTCTATTATTGCCTGACATTGAAGGATATCGGCTATATTGCTATTTTCACGGAAACAAATTCAAGAACTAACATCGAAACTGCTTACTTTACCCCCTCTGCCCGCGCTCTAGCTGAAAAATTTAATGCAACCCCATGCGCGAAACCGTCAGGGGACAACTTGCAGCTCACTTGCGGGGATTTTAGATGCTGGCAAGCCTTTTTTCCAGAAAGAATACAAAAAGCCATACAACGGCGCCGCACGATTAATGACTAAGGTGCCTTCGGGGAAGCCTTCGCCCATGCCGTTTAAGTAGAGTTTGTATTCATGACCGTCCTTGGTTCGCAAGAGAAACAACACATAATCATCGCTTGGCGCTGGTGGTACAAATGTATCTGACATGTTTTTACCTTCCCCTATCTCTCCCCGAAGGGAAGCCAAGGAGTGTAGCTAAACCTGAGAAGACTGGTATAACCAGCCAGAAGCAGCGGTCAAGCCGCTGTTCTGTCACCCCGTTACAAAACAAAGCCCCACAGGATTCTGTCCTGCGGGGCTTCATACATTGCGTGCTGTGTTTCTTTAGACAATCACGATCCGCGCGAAGCGGCGCTTGCCGATCTGCACGATGTACTCGCCGCTGGCGGTCAGCTCCAGGTTGGTATTGCTGATCTTCTCACCGTTCAACTTGACCCCGCCCTGGTCGATGGAACGACGGGCCTCGCCGTTGGACTTGGTCAGGCCCGCCTCGGTCAACGCCTTGGCCAGCGAGACCGGGCAATCGGCCGTGCCGTAGCTGACCTGGGGCATCTCGTCCGGGATCGCGTTTTCCTTGAAGCGCCTGACAAAGTTCTCCTCGGCCGCCTCGCCGCTGCCGGCGCCGTGGAAACGGGTCACGATCTCCCGGCCCAGGGCCTTCTTGGCCGCCATCGGGTGCACCGACCCGTCGGCCATGCCGGCCTTCAGCTTCTCAAACTCAGCCACGCTCATGTCGGAGAGCAGCTCGTAGTAGCGGATCATCAATGCATCGGAGATCGACATCACCTTGCCGAAGATCTCGTCTGCCGGCTCACTGATGCCGATATAGTTTCCTAACGACTTCGACATCTTGTTGACGCCATCCAGACCTTCCAAAAGCGGCATGGTCAACACGCACTGGGGCGGTTGGCCCCATTCCCGCTGCAGTTCGCGCCCCATCAGCACGTTGAACTTCTGGTCGGTGCCCCCCAGCTCCACGTCGGCCTTCATGGCCACCGAGTCGTAGCCCTGGATCAGGGGGTAGAGGAATTCGTGAATCGCGATCGGCTGCTGGCCGGTATAGCGCTTGTGAAAGTCGTCCCGCTCCAGCATGCGGGCCACGGTGTACTTGGAGGCCAGGGCGATCAGGCCGCCGCAGCCCAGGTCGTTCAGCCAGGAGGAGTTGAAGACCACCCTGGTCTTTTCGGGGTCGAGGATCTTGAAGACCTGTTCCTTGTAGGTCTCGGCGTTGCGCAGCACATCCTCGCGGGTCAGCACCTTGCGGGTCTCGGACTTGCCGGTGGGGTCGCCGATCATGCCGGTAAAATCGCCGATCAGAAAGTGAACATCATGGCCCAATTGCTGGAACTGGCGCAGCTTCTGGATCAGCACGGTGTGGCCCAGGTGCAGGTCGGGCGCAGTGGGGTCAAAGCCGGCCTTGATGATCAACGGTCGGCCGGAGGCCAGCTTGTCTTCCATCTCCTTCTCTACCAGCAGTTCGACACAGCCGCGTTTGATCACGGCCATCTGTTCGGCAACGGTCATACTCATGCTGCTACTCCTTCGTCTATTCAACAGGGTACGTTAATCCGTTCAATGCTGACCGCCTTGCCGCTGGCCGCCTCGACCCCGATCACCACGGCGTTGATCCGCAGGTCCTTCTTGGGCACGTCGAACTTGACCGGTTGTTGGGTCAGAAAACGCCTGATGGCCTGGTCCTTGTCGATGCCGATCACCGAATCGAAGGAACCGGTCATCCCCACATCGGTGATGTAGGCGGTGCCGTTTGGCAGAATCCGCTCATCGGCGGTCTGGACATGGGTGTGGGTGCCGACCACCGCAGAAACCCGACCGTTCAGGTACCAACCCAGGGCCGCCTTTTCTGACGTTGCCTCGGCGTGGATATCCACCAGAATGATCGGAGTCTCTTTTTGCAGCAGCGCTACTTCACTGTCGGCACCGCGAAACGGGCAGTCCAGGTTCTTCATGTAGACTCGCCCCTCCAGGTTGAGCACGCCTACTTTGATCCCGGCCGGGGTCTCGATCACCGCGCTGCCGCGGCCCGGCGTGCCGGGCGGGTAGTTCAGTGGCCGGATCAGGCGGGTCTCGCTGTCCAGATAGCCACTGTTGTCCTTCTTGTCCCAGATATGGTTGCCGCTGGTCAGGAGTGCCACCCCCTGGCGATACAGCTCGTCGGCGGTCTCGCGGGTGATGCCGAAGCCGCCGGCGGCGTTCTCGCCGTTGGCAATCACCAGGTCCACGGCGTGCTTATCCACCAGCCGGTGCAGCTCACGGTTGATGGCGGCGCGGCCGGGGGCGCCGACCACATCGCCTATGAACAGAATCCGAACAGACATTATCGGGCGTACTCGGTTGCTCTGGTCTCTCTAATTACGTTGACCTTGATCATGCCGGGATAGGTCATCTCGCTCTCGATCTTCTTGGCGATGTCGCGGGCCAGCAGCACCGACTGCTCGTCGGAGACCTGCTCGCTGGAGACCATCACCCGGATCTCGCGGCCGGCCTGGATGGCAAAGGAGGTCTGTACCCCCTGGAAGGAGGTGGCGATCCGCTCCAGATCTTCCAAGCGCTTGACGTAGGTTTCCATCATCTCGCGCCGTGCGCCGGGCCGTGCACCGGACAGGGCGTCGGCAGCCTGCACCAGGACCGCAAGGATCGTGGTCGGCTTCTCATCCTCATGGTGAGCGGCGATGGCATGCACGATCTTGGGGGACTCCCCGTACTTGCGGGCCAGGTCGGCGCCGATCACGGCGTGGGAGCCCTCCACCTCGTGGTCAACGGCCTTGCCCAGGTCGTGCAGCAGGCCGGCCCGCTTGGCCTGCTTGACGTTGATCCCCAGCTCGGCGGCCATGATGCCGCACAGGAAGGCCACCTCCAACGAGTGCTGGTAGACGTTCTGGGTGTAGGAGGTGCGGTACTTGAGACGGCCGATCAATTTGAGGATCTCGGGATTGATACCATGGACCCCCAGGTCGAAGGCGGCCTGCTCGCCGGCCTCCTTGATCGCCTTTTCAACCTCTTCTTCGGATTTTGAAACCACCTCTTCGATCCGGCCGGGGTGAATCCGACCATCAGCCAGTAGTTTTTCCAGCGACAGACGGGCCACCTCGCGACGCACCGGGTTGAAGCCGGACAGAATCACCGCCTCCGGGGTGTCGTCGATGATCAGGTCGATACCGGTGGCGGCCTCCAGGGCGCGGATATTGCGGCCTTCCCGCCCGATGATGCGACCCTTCATCTCATCGGAGGGGAGCGGCACCACCGAGACGCACTTCTCGGAGACGTACTCGCCGGCATAGCGCTGGATGGCCGAGGCGATGATCTCTTTTGATTTTTTATCGGCCGTTTCACGCGTTTCATCTTCAATTGCCTTGATCCGTTTGGCGGCATCGTGACGGGCCTCGCTCTCCATCGCCTCCATCAGGCTATTTTTTGCCTCCTCGGCCGTCATACCGGATATCTGCTCCAGTCTGGCCCGTTGTTCGGCAATGGAGCGGTCAAACTCCTCCTCTTTCTTGGCGAGGGCTTGTTCACGCTGACTGTTGGCCTGTTCCTTCTTCAGGAATTCCATCTCCTTCTGGTCAAACAGGGCCGCCTTCTTATCCAGGTTCTCTTCTTTCTGCTGAATCCGACGTTCCTGCCCCACCAGCTCCTTCTTCTTCTCTTTCAGGTCGTTTTCCGCCGCCTCCTTGGCCTCCAGGGCCACATCCTTGGCGGTCAGTTCGGCCTCCTTGGTGATGGTATCCGCCTCTCTGCGGGCATCATCCAGCACCTTGGCCGCCAGTTCCTCGGCCTGCTTCACAATCCCATCGGTACTCCTGCGTCCGGTTCGACTACCGGTGACATAAGCCGCCACGGCGACCGCAACGATCACCAAGGCCATGATAATACTGGTTGTTACCATCAGCTACCTCCTTCATATATGATCAACCGACCGTCACGGACGATCGGTTACCGCCACCTCCAGCAGCCGCGCCTCGGTCACCAGATAGTGCATCCGGATATCATGCCCCTCGGCAGGGAGCTCAGAGCAAACCTGAAAATCGTGACATAACCCGACTAGGGTCGGCAGATGTGTCAACCCCGCGAGATAGCGGTCATAGTACCCTTTACCGAAACCGATCCGATGCCCCTGCAGGTCGAAGGCCACCCCCGGCACCACCATCAGATCGAAATCAGGAGAGGCAGCGGCAGTGGCAAGTAAACAGGGTTCAAGGATACCGAAGCTGCCCCGCTGTAACTGCCCCAGGGTCTCGATCTCGTGGAACGTCAGGCGGTCACCACAGACCAAAGGATACAGCACTTGCTTGCCGGCCTGCCGGGCCGAATCAAATAGCAGCGCCGTATCGATCTCATGTTTGAGTGGTGCATACAACGCCAGTCGAGCGGCCCTCTGGAAGAGATCCAGCGCTAACAAACGCTGCTGAGCCGCCTGGCTGTTCGTCTGCCAGAGCCCATCCGTCAGGACAGCGCGCCGGATGAGCATGCTGTCTCGTAGCTGTTGTTTGGGCATAACGCCCTCTTGCGATACGGCGTACAACTGGAGAATAACCCGGGGATGCCGGGCGGGTGGTCACTTCAGGTGGGACCGGGAGGGATGACCGGCATGGCTGCCGCAGCGCGATTACGGAATAATCGGCCGCCCCCGATGGTGCGGATATATAACCGGTGCGGCAGAGCAGCTACAGGGGCGGCAAAAACTGCTGCGCCTGCTGGGACTGACTGGTGGTACTGCCGTAGTTACGCGTTTGGATATATATCAAGTCTCCCTGAAGAGACCGTGTGCCCCAAGGGCGGCATCAAGGCGGTCCACCAGGACGGCCAGCCTGGCATCAAGGGCTGTCGCCGCGGCTTGAACCGCCCGTTGGGCCAAATACTGCTCGGCCAGATTCAAAAACGCCAAGGTAACCAACAACTGCGGGTCTGCGGTGGTCATCCTGCCGCTTATTTCATGAATACGTTGATTGACAAAGGTCTCGACCTCCCGCACCGCCGCCTCCGGCGCCGAACTCTTGACCGGTATCTCCCGCCCCAGGATGGTCACCAGGTGGGTCTGCCTCATCTGATCAGACGCCCTCGAGTCTGCTGAGGATGGCATCAATCCGCCCCTTCAAGCCCTCACGCTCCTGCAGCAGCCGTTTATTCTCCTCTGCCAGAGCCTGGTTCTCGCCTTTCAGCGCAACCTGCCTATCCAGCAACTCACTGATTTTTTTATCGAGTTTTTCAAACAACACATCACTCATCACCAAAACTCCTTGCAAAGGTGCATTAATATATTGATTTTCCTTGACAAAGTCAAGCGGCATTTGACGATGCGCCAGAACCGACCGTTGCTGTCTAACGCTGGAAGAGGGCATCCACAAACTCCTGCGGATCAAAATCACGCAGGTCGTCGACCCCTTCACCGACGCCGATGAACCGGACCGGCAGGCCAAACTCATGAGAAACCGCCACCACCACCCCCCCCTTCGCGCTACCGTCCAGCTTGGTCAGGGCCAGACCGGTCACACCGGCAGCCTCCTTGAATATCCTGGTCTGATTGAGGGCGTTCTGGCCGGTTGCCGCATCCAGCACCAGCAGGGTCTCGTGGGGGGCGCCGGGGATCTCCCGATCAATCACCCGCCGGATCTTCTTCATCTCCTCCATCAGGTTGACCTTGGTGTGCAGACGCCCGGCGGTATCCACGATCAGCAGGTCCGCACCCCGGGCAACAGCTGCCTTGCAGGCGTCAAAGGTAACCGCCGAGGGGTCGGACCCCTCCTGATGGCGGATGAGTTCCACACCGGCCCGATCGCTCCAAACCGCCAGCTGGTCAGCGGCAGCAGCCCGAAAGGTATCGGCTGCCGCCAAAACCACCGTGCGCCCTTCGGCGGCATAGCGGGCGGCCAGTTTACCAATGGTGGTGGTCTTGCCGACGCCGTTCACCCCCACCACCAGCAGTACGAACGGCTGTCGTGCGGTGACCTCCAGCAACCGGTGATGGGCACGCAGCCTGATCAGCAGCTCCTCTTTCAACGCTGCACGCAACGCCGCACCATCCTTCAGTTCATTTCGTGAAAGCCTCTGTTCAAGGCTCCGCGTCAATTCGACGGTGGTTTTAACCCCGATGTCCGAAGTAATCAGGATCTCCTCAAGCTCCTCCAGCGTGTCGGCATCGATCGTCTTCTTACCCAGCACCAGGGTATCGATCCGCCCCACCAGCCCATCGGTGGTTCGCTTCAGTCCAGCCTTCAACCGTTCAAACAGGCTGGCCATCACAACTCCTCCCGTACCTGGAGCAGGGCCCTTTTGAAATGGAATCGGGCGAGTCCCAGCGGACACGGACGTCCAACCTGCAACACCAGGGAGTAATCCTTGTCAACGGCACCGATCAGCAGATGCTGCTTTTCAGCAGTGACCATCACCTCCTCAATCGGTCCCCCCTGGTTGTCACCGTGGGTCTCCCGCAGTCGGGAGAGGATAATCCCCTTATGGGCCGCCATAAAACGGATGTCGTAGGGGTCACAGTGGCAGTACTCCTGCACCGCCTCCCCCTCCCAGTCCACCAGAATGGCCCCCACGGCATGGGGCACGGTCTCCACCAGCTCCTGCAAGATGGTCTGAAATGGCATCTGCCAGCTCCTTCAGTTAGTTCAGGCGGACGGAAACGATCTTGGAGGCTCCCGCCTCTTCCATGGTAACACCATACAGTGTATCGGCAACGGCCATGGTGGCCTTGTTGTGAGTGATGATGATGAACTGCGAGACCGCACTCATCTCCCTGACCATCTCATTGAAACGACCGATGTTGGCATCATCCAGCGGGGCATCCACCTCGTCCAACAGACAGAATGGGGTCGGCTTGATCAGGAAGATGGAAAAGATCAGCGCCACGGCGGTCAACGCCTTTTCTCCCCCCGACAGGAGCATCACATTGGACAGCTTCTTGCCCGGCGGCTGGACGATGATCTCGATCCCGGTCTCCAGCAGATCCTGTTCGTCGGTGAGGCGCAACTCGGCACGACCGCCGCAGAACAGGCGGGGAAACACCTCGCGGAACTGGTCGTTCACCTGGTGGAAGGTCTCCAGAAAGCGCTTGCGGGTAGTCCGGTTGATCCGCTGGATCGCCTGTTGCAGGTCATGCAATGACGACTCCAGATCGGTCTTTTGCGCGGTCAGGAAGGTGTGCCGCTCCTCCATGCCGGCATATTCCTCGATCGCCATCAGGTTCACCTCACCCAGCTCTGCCAACTGCCGCTCCAAATCCTGCTGCCGTGCGCGGGCGGCCGCCTCATCCAGGTGGCGGCCGGCCATCCGCTGCTGGGCCTCCACCAGCGGGCAGCGGTGCCGATCCTGCAACGCTTGCTCCAGGTGTTCCAGCTGCAGGGTCAGGGATGAAAAGCGCAGCGTCAGGTCGGCCTGCTGCTGCCGGATGGCCTCACACTCCTCGCGGCGGCTGCGGGCCGCTGTTTCGGCCTCGACCAGCTGGCCACCGGACTGTTCATAGGCCTCACGCACCCCCTGCAACCGCTGGTCGAGCTCAATCTGACCGGCCAACAACGTTTGCAACTGCTGTTCGGTGGCCCCTAGCTGGCTGGTCAACTGTTCCCGTTGTGCCGCGTACTCCTGCTGTTCGGCCGTACCCTGGTGCAGCCGGGTCTCCAGGTCGGCCAGCTGGGTCACCGCCATGGTGGCGTTGCGCTGCTGCGATTCACCCTGTTCCTTCAGGGTGGCGGCGGTCACCCGCAGTGTCGTCAGGCGTTCCCGTGCCAACGCCAGGACATTGCGGCAGGTTTCAAGGCCAGCGGCAAGGCCCGGGCCTGCCTGCTGCAATTCACTGGCCGTGGCCTCTGCCCGTTCAAGGCCGCTGGCCGCCTCCCGCTGTTCCGCCGCAAGGGCGGTACGCTCGTCATCCAGGGCAGCCTGCTCCAGCGTCTGCAACTTGACCCGTTCCTGGAGCCGCCCGGCTTCCAGTTCCACCTGTTGCAGATCCTTCTGCAGGCCTGCCTGCTCCAGTTCGAGCCGGTGCAACCCGCCACGGGCGGCAAGCAGGTTGCGGGCCAGATCCTGTTGGGCCTGCCGCAGGCGGTCACGCTCAGCCTGCAGGTCGGAAACCTGCCGCTCACGTTGCGCTACCTGCGCCTCAAGGGTCTTGATCTCCCGCTTCTTATGGATGATCCCGGCGGTCACCGGCTCACTGGAGCCGCCCGCCACCAACCCTCCCAGGGAGACCAGCTCGCCGTGCTGCGTGACGAACTGAGCCGCAGGGTACCGGCGTGAGAGCGGCAAGGCCTCAGCCAGTGTAGCACAGACCTGTACATTGGCGAGCAGCTGCGAAATCAGTCCCTGCACGGCAGGGTCGGCCGTCACGAAGCGCAGCATCGGCTCCGCCCCGGCGATGGCCGTCGGCTGAGGGGCCAGGGAAAGCGGCAGCGCAAGCAGTGCGCGCCCGCCCCCCTGCTGACGCAAATATTCAAGGCTTCCCAGCAGGTCCTGCTCCTGTTCGCAGAGGATGATCTGCAACCGGTCGCCCAGCGCCGCCTCCAGCGCTGCTTCATACGCCTCAGGCACCTCAAGCCGGTCGGCCAGCAGGCCGTGTAGAGCTGTCCTGCCGGGCGATTGCTTCAAAAGCGCCTGCACCCCGGGGCCATAGCCGGCGAACTGCGCCTCCAGCTCCTGCTGCGCCTTCAGCCGCGAGGCAACCCGGGCAAGCTCATCACGGGCCGTCTGCCAGGCCTGTTCGGCATCGGGCAGCTGGCTTGCCAGATGCTGCTCCTCCCCTGCCAGCCGAGACAGCTCCTGCTCGGCCTGGTCACGCTCGGCGGCCTTCTGCCGGGCCGCAACCTCCAAGGCCGCACGACGGTCAGCGGCTTCCGCCAGCCGCGCCGTCAGCTGCTGCTGCTCCCGCGCCTGGCGCTCCACCCGCTCGGTCACTGCGGCCAGCCGCTTGTCGGCCTGCTCGATCCGGCTGCGGCACTGGCTCGCAGCGCCCTGAGCGCTGAACAGCTCGCGACGCTGCACCTCCAAAGCACGGTTAGCGGCTTCAAAGTCCTGCTCCAACGCAGCCTGCTGCTCCTGTGCGCTCTGCACCTGGGCTTCGGCGTCGGCCAGCTCTGTTGCCAGGCTCGTACGCTGCTCCTGCAGGCGTTCCTGCTGAATCTGCAACTCCTCGCGGCGCTGCCGGATCACTACTAGTTCCGCCTCAAGCCGCCCCAACCGTTCTCCCAGCCGCTCGAACTCCTTACGCTGAAATCCAAGGCCACTCTCGGCTGCAGCAGCATCGCTGCGCACCCGGTAGCTCTGCTCCTGCACCGTGGCTAGTTGCTGTTCGGCCTCGGCCAGTCGCAGGCGGCACTGCTCGACCTGGGCATCGGCGCTGCTGGCTGCTCCGGACCGCTCCCGCATACGATCGTCCAAGGCCGCCAGCTCGACTTCCACCTGACTACGCCCCTGCTGCAGCCCCGCAGCGGCATGCACACTGAACAGCAGATCGATCTCCCGCAGTTCTTCCCGCAACTCCCTGAATTTTTCGGCTTTTTTAGCCTGACGCTGCAGGCCGTTCAGCTGCCGCTTGATCTCTGCAATCACGTCTGACAGCCGCATCAAGTTCTGACGCGTCCCCTCAATCTTTTTGAGGGCCAGCTGCTTCCGGGCCTTATATTTTGTGACGCCGGCCGTCTCCTCGATCAGAAATCTCCGCTCCTCGGGCCGCGCGTGCAGCAACTGGCCGATCTTCCCCTGCTCGATGATCGAATAGGCCTTGGTGCCGACCCCGGTATCCATGAATAGCTCAGTGATATCAAGCAGGCGGCAGGGGGTCTTGTTGATCAGATACTCGCTCTCGCCGTCCCGGTACAGCCGTCGCGTCAGCTGTACTTCGTTGAATGCGAGATATTTTGCCGGAGCGCGGCCGTCTTCGGTGGAGAAGACCAGGGAGACCTCGGCCATCCCCAGCGGCTTTCGGCTATCGCTGCCGGCAAAAATCAGATCCTCCATCCCCTTGCCGCGCAGGTTTTTGGCGGACTGTTCCCCCATGCACCAGCGGATGGCATCCACGACATTGGACTTGCCGCAGCCGTTGGGCCCCACCACGCCGGTAACCCGCTGCTGGAAGTCCAGCACGACCTTGTCGGCAAAGGATTTGAAGCCGCTTAACTCGATCCGTTTAATCTTCATCGCAGGTTACGGGAAAACTCCTGAGCTCATGGTTATCGGCTGCACGGGCGGCCCATCGGTCTGGGTGATCAGAAAAGTTTGAACAGCTTTGCCGACATCAACAGCACGGCCAGTATAAGCACGCCTTTTATCCACTTTTCACCGGCCCGGACCGCGTATCGTGCTGCCCAGTAGGCGCCAAGGGAGTTCCCCGCCGCAAGGGTCAGGCCGTAGAACCAGTTCACGTCCCCTTTGACGATAAAGATGAGCAGGGCGGGGATGGAGTAAAGCGCCACGATAAAGACCTTGTGCATATTGACGTAGACGAGATTGTACTTCATGAGATACTGCAGCACGGCCATCAACAAAAAACCGACACCAACCTGGATGAAGCCGCCGTAAAAACCGATGGCGAGCATAGCCGCAACGACTTTCGGGGTGATCGGTGTCCCCTGTTTGCCAACATTCACCCCCTTTGCCCGTGGAATCAGCATGGTGATGATGATACCGATCATAACGACACCGAGAATTTTATGGAACATCTCGTTGCCAATCCGTACTGACAGCAGTGCACCGGCTATGGCGCCGGGCAACGTCAATACGGCAAGCTTGAAGCTCCTGTCAAACTGGTGATGATCGCTTCTGGCAAATGCGTAGCTCCCGGTCAGTGACTGGATAACAATGCCTATCCGGTTCGTCCCGTTGGCCACCGGGGCATCGAGACCCAGAAAGATCAAGGCGGGCAGCGTGATGGTCGAGCCGCCGCCGGCATTCACATTGACAAACCCCGCCACCAGGCCTACGCCAAAGAGTATGAGCGCTGCATGCAGGGTCATCGATGCCGTTGTCCTCGGTTCGTTTCAGAAGTGGGTAGCTGCGCTCGCCGTTCAGACCACCCGGCACGCGGGTAAACCTGGGCGGCGGGCGCAGCACGCGATTTAATCAGGCAACGCCGCCCCTTTCGTCTCGGGCGCAAAGAAAAGGGTGATCAAACCGATCAGATAGACCGACATGATGGTGGCGGCGGCATAGGCAAAATTGCCGTGGTACAGGCCGATCAACACCCCGGTAAAGAAGGGGCTGAGGATCGTGACCAGTCGTGCGCCATTGTAGCAGGTGGTCTGGGCGGTGGCCCTGATCTTTGTGGGAAACAGTTCCGGCAGATAGACGGGGAATCCGGAGAACACGCCGTTGCCGATAAAGCCGATGATCGGCAGCAGCATCAGAAACAGGTTGAAATCATTTGCATTGATGTAGATCGGCGGTATGAGGACCAGACCGGTGAGAAAATAAAACAGAAAGGCGCCCCTTCTTCCGAATTTGGTTGCAATCGGCCAGAAGGAGAGGGCCCCCGCGATGGCCCCGATGTTTAAGAGGGTGATGGCGAGGAATATCCTGCCATGAATCGCCCCTTCCGCCACCCCTGCAGATTTTGCGAGGGTCTCCACGATGGCGGGGATCCAATAGGTCGCCCCCCAGACGCCAAAGAGGGCAACCGCCGAGAGCAGAAATCCGATGGTGGTGAGTTTGATATACTTCCTGCTGAACAGGAGGGAGAAGGTGAAGTGACGGTACTCGCGCTCCTCCTCCGTTGCATAGCTATTGCTTCGTTTCAGCTCTGCCCGTCTGGCATGGTCCTTCACCCATTTCTCCGGTTCGCGCAGCTTCAGCCGGAACAGCACCGTAATCAAGGCAGGGAAGGCCCCGACGAAGAACACGGTTCGCCACCCGTGGGTGCCGACCAGGAAGTTAATGGCGGCCGCGAGAAAAAAGCCGACGGGCCACCCCATCTGCATGAAACTCCCCGCAAAGGTCCGTTTGATGTCAGGCCAAGTCTCGGCAAGCAGGACTGAACCAACCGCCCATTCCCCGCCAATGCCGAAGCCGGTCAGCCCCCGGTACAGGGCCAGTTCCTGCCAGCTGTGTGCAAGCCCTGAAAGCCCCGTCATCAGGGAATAGGTCAATATGGTAATGAGCAGTACCTTCACCCTGCCGATATAATCCGCCAGGATGCCGAACAGTATCCCGCCAAAGGCGGCGCCAAGCAGGGTACTGGACATCACCAGGCCGCCGTAATACCCCACCTGTGCCTTTGTCGCACCCGCCCCCAACAGGTCGTGGAGCGCTGGGATCATGACAATATTGTACAGCATGGCGTCCATGCCATCAAAGACCCAACCGAGCCATGCAGCAAAAAGAACCAGATACAAATAGCCGCTCTTCTGTTCCAAGGCGCTGTCCATAATGCTCTCTCCCCGCTTTCAGTTTCCCGTGAGTCAATCGTGTCAGGAGATGTCAGTGGCACATCCTGACGTCAGTGTAGACAATCCATCCAATCAGTATGACGCGGGTCCTGCCGACCGGTCTCATCTCCTTTCCGCCAGCAGATTTCCACAGAAATCGGGGGGATTCTACCAGAGCGGGGGATGAAACACAACGCCCCGCTGTCTGATGACAGTGGGGCGTTGTTCACACAATGGACGCGCAAATGTTTAGCGGACCTGTTGCACCTCGGCGATCTCCGGGATCTGCTCTTTAAGCGCCTTTTCAATCCCCATCTTGAGGGTCATGGTGGACATGGGGCAGGAGCCGCAGGCCCCCTGCAGCTTCACCTTGACAATATTATCCTCGGTGACCTCAACCAATTGCACATCGCCCCCGTCACGCTGCAGCATCGGACGGACCTGATCCAGTACCGCCTGTACCTTTTCTTGCATTGCAGATCTCCTTTGTGATGATTAGCTCAGCATTACGCCGGATTATTTTGGACCTCTTTAGTCTTATATACCGGTTTCTCCTGAAAATTGCACGAAGATTTACGCAGATACCTGTTCCCACGCGCCATACAGCGTCTCCAACCGTTCGTTGAGCGCCGTGTGCTGTTCTCCTGCCTCCAACCCCCGTTCGGGATCATCAAAAAAGCCAGGCCCGTTCATCTCGGCCTCCAGAGCCGCAATCTGCCGTTCGACCGCTGCAATCTCCTGCTCGATAGCCTGCTGCTGCTTGCCACGCGCCTGTTCTTCCCGCTTTATCCGTTTCTGTTCTTCTCTGTCTTTCAGGCGTTCTTCTTTTTGAGGGGCAAGGGGCAAGGGGCAAGGGGCAAGATTAGTCGCCGTTTTTTCCTGACCCTTGGCCCCTGACGCTTGCCCCTGTATCGCTACTCCTTCTTTCTTCTCCAGATAGTACTCATAATCGCCATAATAGTTGGTCAGTCCGCCATCGCCGACCTCAACAATGCGGGTGGCCAGACCGTTGACAAAGTGGCGGTCGTGGGAGACAAAGACCACGGTGCCGTCGAAGCCTTTCAGGGCATCCAGCAGCACCTCCTTGCTGAACAGGTCCAGATGGTTGGTCGGCTCGTCCATCAGCAGCAGGTTTGAGGGACGCAAGAGCATCTTGGCCAGGGCCAGCCGATTGCGCTCGCCGCCGGACAGCACCCCCACCTTTTTGTGGATATCGTCACCGGAGAACAGGAAGGCCCCCAGGATATCCCGCAGCTTGGGCACCATCTCGTAGGGGCAGTCGCGGTACAGCTCGTCGTAGACGCTCTTGTCGGCATCCAACACATTGGCCTGATCCTGGGCAAAGTAGTCGGCCACCACGTTATGCCCGACGTTCAGGCCGCCCCCCTGGTATTCACCGCCGGCCAGCACCGCCATCAGGGTCGACTTGCCGGCGCCATTTTGCCCCACCAGCGCTACGCGCTCCCCCTTCTCCACGGTCAGATCCACCTTGTCCAACACCAGCTTGGGGCCATAGGCACGGGTCAGCCCCGCAAGCTCCAGCACGATCCTGCCGCTCTTGGGGGCCTGCGGAAACTGGAAACGGATTTTTTTCCGTTCCGGCGGCAGCGCGATCCGTTCGATCTTTTCCAACTGCTTGATGCGGGACTGGACCAGCGAGGCCTTATTGGCCTGATAACGGAAGCGTTTGATAAAGTCCTCTGTCTTCTGGACCTCGTCGTCCTGCAGCCGTTTGGCCTCCCGCAGGGCCGCCACCCGCTCCTCCCGTTGCACCAGATAGCTGGAGTAGGAGCAGTGGTAATCGGTGATGGCGTGGTTCCAGACCTCGGCAATGCGGGAGCAGACCTGATCCATGAAGAACCGGTCGTGGGAGACCAGGATCACCGAGCCGGGGTAGCTGCAGAGGTATCCCTCCAGCCAGTTGCGGGCCTCGATGTCCAGATGGTTGGTCGGTTCGTCCAGAAGCAGCACGTCCGGCTTCTGCAGCAACAGCCGTGCCAGTGCGATCCGCATCTGCCAGCCGCCGGAGAACTGGCCGCAGTCCCTGTGCCAATCCTCCTGACTGAATCCCAGCCCCTTCAAGACGGTGCCGATCTCGGCCTCCATGGTGTAGCCGCCGCGGTGCCGGAACTGTTCCTGCAGCTCGCCATAGCGATGGAGCAGACTGTCATGCTCGGCACGGTTGTGGGGCAGTTGCTCCAACGCATCGCCCAGCCGGTGCAGCTCCTCCTCCATGGCCAACAGTTCGGCCAGGGCCGAGCGGGCCTCGTGGAACAGCAGCCGACCGCTGGTGACGATGCCGTCCTGGGGCAGATAGGCGGCCTTGGCCCCCCTGGCCAGCTGGATCTCACCACTGCTGGACTCCTCCAATCCGGCGATGATCTTCATCAGGGTCGATTTACCGGCGCCGTTCTCACCGATCAGCGCCACCCGCTCACCCTTGCGCAGGTGCCAGGAGAGGTCGGAAAACAGGGTACGTCCGGCAAAGTCCTTGGAGAGGTTGACGAGCTGGAGCATGGTTTCAGTTCTGGTCTGCGGTATCGGCGATGATCGCGCCGTCGCGGAAGGTGATCCGGCGGGTGGCATAGGCCGCCACCTCCGGCTCATGGGTGATCATCACGATGGTGATCCCCTGACGGTTCAGGTCGGTGAAGAGCTGCATGATCTCGCGGGTGGTGATGGTGTCCAGATTGCCGGTGGGCTCATCGGCCAAGATCACCGCAGGATCGTTGACCAGGGCCCGGGCGATGGCGACCCGCTGCTGCTGGCCGCCGGAGAGCTGGGCACTGGTGTGATGGACCCGTTCCCCCAGGCCGACCCGCTCCAGGGCCGCCCGTGCCCGGCTATGGCGCTCGACAGCCGGCACCCCGGCGTAGATAAGCGGCAGTTCCACATTATCCAGGGCGCTGGTGCGGGACAGCAGGTTGAAACCCTGAAAGACAAATCCCAACTTCCGGTTGCGCACCTCGGCCAACTGGTCCGGCGTCATGCCGGCGGTGTCGATGCCGTCCAGCCAGTAGGTGCCGCTGGTGGGGCGGTCCAGGCAGCCCAGGGTGTTCATGCAGGTGGACTTGCCGCTGCCCGATGCCCCCATGATCGCCACGAACTCGCCGTCGCCGATGCTGAAGGAGACCCCTCGCAAGGCTTCAACCTGCTGATCTCCCGCGCCGAACACTCGGCGGATTCTGTCAAGTTTGATCACATCAGACATGGTCAGTGGTGGTACGGCTCATTGTTGAGGATGGTGCAGGCCCGGTAGAGCTGCTCCAGCAGAAAGGGGCGCACCATCTGGTGGGTAAAGGTCATGGCAGACAGAGACAGCAGCTTGGCGGCCCGCCGACGGACCTCGTCGCTGAAGCCGTAGGCGCCGCCAACGGCAAAGGCCAGTTCCGGAGTGCCACCGTCACGGTGCCGGCCAATGAACTGGGCAAACGCGACCGAATCCATCTGTTGCCCCCGCTCATCCAGCACCACCAGCAACGCCTGGGGCGGCAGCTGCTTCAGCAGCCGTTCTCCCTCGCGGCGGCGCCCCTCCGCCGCCTCGGCATCTTTTTCGTCTTTCAACTCATCGACGGTGAGCGGCAGGTAGCGCTGTACCCGCCCGGCATACTCGTCTATCCCGGCCTTAATCCAGGTTTCACGTGTCTTGCCAAACCAGATGACGCGGCACTTCATACGTTCGTCCGATCAAATAGTGAACGAAGCCTTGTTGGCGGCGTCGGTGGCCTGCAGCGCGGCCGGGAGCTCCAGCAGCTCGGCCTTTTCCCACAGGCCGTCCAGGTCGTAACGGCGGCGCTGCTCCTCGTGGAAGATATGTACCAACACATCGGCATAGTCCATCACGATCCACCTGCCGTCGGTTTCCCCCTCGATCTCCTGCACCTTGCCGAACCTCTTCAGCTCCCTGCGGATATGGTCGCAGATCGCCTGGTTCTGCTTGTCGGACTGGCCGGTGATGATCACCAGAAAGTCGGCGATGGCGCTGATCCGGGTGATATCCAGCACCCGGATGTCGTAGCCCTTTTTGTCGGCGGCCAGCTCTGCGCAGCGGATGGCCCGCTCCTGAGCTGTGAGCGTACGGTTGCTTGCTGTTGCTTCGGTCATGATCGATACAATCCCTTCTGGGTAATAAAGGTTTTGACAGCCGGCGGCACCAGGTAGCGGATCGATTGGCCGGCTGCCACCTGCTCCCGCAGACGGCTGGAGGAGATCTCCAGCCGGGTGCCGGTTATAAAACGGACAGCGGTCCCGCTGCTATGCCGCAGAAGACCTGGGGACTCCTGGACAAAACGGCTGCGCACCGCCTCCGGCAGCTGCAGCAGCGGGTCGGCAATCTCCTTTGCAGGCCGTGCCACCACGATCAGCGAGGCCAGGGCAAAGAGTTCGTCGTACCGATGCCACGACCCAATCTCCAGAAATGAGTCACTGCCGATGATGAAGTGCAGTTCATCTCCTGGACGTTCCCTGCGAAGCAGAGTCAGGGTCTCCACCGTGTAGGACTTTCCCTGGCGCCGCGCCTCGATATCGCTTAAGGCGAAGTTCGGATGACCGGCGATGGCCCGTTGGACCATCTGGCACCGGAGGGAAAAGGTCGCCTCACCTGCCAGCGGCTTGTGGGGCGGATCCGCCACCGGGACGAACAGCACCTGATCCAGCCCCCCTGCTTCGCGGGCCTCTTCGGCTATCCGCAGATGGGCCAGATGGATCGGGTTGAAGGTGCCGCCAAGCAGGCCGAGTCT
This sequence comes from Deltaproteobacteria bacterium, assembly GCA_021778115.1. Taxonomy (GTDB): domain Bacteria; phylum Desulfobacterota; class Desulfuromonadia; order Geobacterales; family Pseudopelobacteraceae; genus Trichlorobacter. The sequence continues at coordinate 16,954 of JAJYCS010000011.1, read as the reverse complement.
CATGGCCGCTCCTAGAGAAACTCTGAGAGCTTCTCCCGCTCATCCACCAGATAAAACTCCAGGGTCTTGCGCAGGGCCTCGTCGATGGTGGTGGTGGGCTCCCAGCCCAGGCATTCCTTGGCCCGCTGCACCGACGGCACCCGGGTCAGCATATCCTGGTACCCCTTACCGTAGAAACTATCCGAAGAGGTCTCCACGATCCGGCACTTGTCGGCCTTTTCCCGGTAGAGCGGGAAGGTGGCCACCATGGCCCGCAGCTTCTCGGCAAGCTCCTTGACCGACAGGTCGTTTCCGGGGTTGCCGATGTTGAAGATCTTGCCGTCAGCACAACCATCCTTGTTTTCGATGATCCGCATCAGGGCGTCGATGCCGTCTTCGATGTAGGTGAAGGAACGGCGCTGATTGCCGCCATCCACCAGCTCGATCGGTTTTTCCGCCAGGATGTCATACAGGAACTGGGTCAGCACCCGTGAGCTCCCCTCCTTGGCGGTATGGATACTGTCCAGTTTGGGACCGATCCAGTTGAAGGGGCGGAACAGGGTGAATTTGAACCCTGCATGGTTGCCGTAGGCGTAGATGACCCGGTCCAGCATCTGCTTGGCGCAGGAGTAAATCCAGCGCTCCTTGGCGATCGGCCCCAGCACCAGCGGCGAGTTCTCCTCGTCGAACTCGGCGTCCGGGGACATGCCGTACACCTCGGAGGTGGAGGGAAAGATCACCCGCTTTTTATGTTTCACGCACAGACGGATAATCTTGAGGTTCTCCTCGAAGTCAAGCTCGAAGACCCGCAGCGGGTCCTTGACATAGGTGACCGGTGTGGCGATGGCCACCAGCGGCAGCACCACGTCGCACTTCTTGATGTGGTACTCGATCCACTCCTTGTTGATGGTGATATCCCCTTCAAGGAAGTGGAAACGTTCATGCCCCAGCGAGCGCTCCAGCTTGTCGCAGGCCATGTCCAGGCCGTACACCTCCCAGTCGGTGGTGGTGAGGATACGGTGGGTCAGTGCGTTGCCGATAAAACCGTTGACGCCAAGAATCAGTACTTTCATCTGTTGCTCCTGTCTGCTATCCGAATCGATCGGATTCATTCCACACATAATCGGAGGCAGCCCCTTCCGGCCCGTTGCCGCGTTGCAGTCTGCGCACCTCCAAAACCCCTCTCCCGGTACCAACTAACAGCGGCGCCGTTGACACCACCAGTCCCGGCTCTGCAACCCCTTCTACCGGCCAGGCCGACCAGATGATGATCTTCTCGCCGTTTAGCTCGGTAAATGCCCCTGGATAAGGGTGGGTCACGCCACGGATCAGATTGTAGATCTCCACCGCGCTCTTGTTCCAGTCGATCCGGCCATCCTCCGGCCTGCGGCCCCCAAAGTAGCTGCCCGCTTTCAAGTCCATCGGGATACGGGCTGCCGTGCCGTCAAGTAGCCGGGGCCAGGCCCGCCTTATCACCGTCACCGCCGCCTCGGTCACCTTACCGAAGACGTCGTGGGCCGTATCAGTAAAGGCTATCGCTACCTTTTCCTGATCTACGATATCACCAGCATCCGGCTTGGCAACCATGTAATGCAGGGTGGCCCCAGTCTCGGTCTCACCGTTGATCACCGCCCAGTTGACCGGCACCCGGCCACGATAGCTGGGCAGCCAAGATCCATGCAGGTTAAGTGCACCTTGCGTCGGCAGCTCCAACACCTCCGGCCTGATCATGTTGCGGTAGTAAAACGACAGCAGGAAATCCGGCGCCAGCTGCCGCAGCCGTTCAATATTCTCCGGCTCGTTGATGGAACTGGTCAGATACGGAATCCCGCGCCGCGCAGCCAGTTCACGCACTGAACTGAACCAGATCTGCTCCGTTGCCGAATCCTCATGGGTAAAGATCAGCCTGATCGCCGCCCCCTGGCGCAGCAGTTCCTCAATGCAGCGATAGCCGACATTATGATAGGCGCAGACGACTATCTTCATGGCTTATCAAACCCGTAGGTCTTTCGGACCACATAGCGAGGCCGCTTGCGCACTTCCTGATAGATCCGGCCCACGTACTCACCCACGATGCCGATGCCGAAGATGATGATCCCGATAAAGAAGAACATGATCGCGAACAGGGTGAACACCCCCTCCACCTCGGCCCCGATCATGAAGCGCCGGATGAACAGGAACAGGGCGAAGCCCACCGACAGGAAGGAGGTGATGATCCCTAAGAGGGCGAACAGCTGCAGCGGCACCACCGAGAAGCCAGTCATCAGGTCGAAGTTGAGCCGGATCAGACGGTAGAAGGAGTATTTGCTCTCTCCCAGGGTCCGCTCGGCATGGCCCACCATGATCTCGCTCGGGTTGGAGGAGAAGGTCTGGGCCAGGGCAGGGATGAAGGTGGTGGATTCGCCGCACTGGTTGATGTTGTTGATGATGTTGCGATGATAGGCCCGCAGCATGCAGCCGTAGTCACTCATCTGCATGCCGGTCATCTTGTTGGTGGTGATGTTCACGATCCGGGAGGCGACCCTGCGGAAGAGCGGGTCCTGGCGTTTTTCTCGGATAGTCCCCACCACGTCGTGCCCTTTTTCGATCTCGGCAATCATCCGGGGGATCTCTTCCGGTGGATTCTGCAGATCGGCGTCAAGGGTGATCACGATCTCACCGGTGGCCCGTTCAAAGGCGGCCAGGATCGCCATATGCTGACCAAAGTTGCCGTTAAATTCTACCACCTTGACGCCCGGATACCGCAGGACATACTCCCGCAGCATCTCCAGGGACCGGTCCTTGGAGCCGTCGTTGGTGAAGATGATCTCGAACGGTCGACTGAGTCCCTGTGCCACCGGATAGAGGCGGTCCATGAGGGGCTGCAGTGATTTTTCCTCGTTGTAGACCGGCACCACGATGCTGACGTAGGGTGTTGTCATGGGGTCTGCGCCTCCTTTGCCATGATGGTCACCAGCTCATCTCCCCACAGCCCCAGTTGCCAGCGCCGAATCCCTGCAACCGTGGCCAGTTGCTCACGGTTCATCGGTTGCAGCTCTGCAATCCGTTCCAGCAGCCAGTTAGGGGCTACCAGTCCGGTGGCCAACGCCAGACGGTTACAATAGGTTTCACGCCAGGTTTTAAGCCGCGCTACACGGGCCTTGATACCGGGGTTGGGTTCACCCCTCCCCCGAGGAAACCGCGGCAGATTCTCGTCCGTCCAGGCCAGCCCCCGCTGCACGGCTGACATCAGTTGTTCACCATAGCGCTTGATCAGGGTTGGCGTTAAGCCCGGTACACCGGTCAGGTCTCGCACGGTACGGATCTGCCGTTCAGCAACCCACAACAGACTCTCGGCCGACATTACCTTAAACGGCGGTCGGTCCAGAGAACGGGCATACTCATCGCGCAGCTGGAGGAGCTCTTCCAAAATGGCAAGACTGCGCCTGGAGAGTTTGCCTGCCCCTTTGCAACGGAGAAACAGGGGGTTCTCCCCCTTCTCCGCTATCCGGTTGGCTGCCACTAGGACGCATTCCTCAGCAACCCATGCGGTGCGTCCCAGCACCTGCAGCTTTTCTTGCAGATGATCGGTAAGCCTCAGCAGATGCGCAGTGTCATGGGCTGCATAATCCGCCATCTCCGCTGTCAGGGGACGCTTGCTCCAATCGGCCTTCTGAAAACGCTTGTCCAGTTCAATACCAAAATGGCTGCGCAGCAGAGCTGCCAGGCCGAACTCTGTGCTCCCGACAAACTGGGCGGCGATCATGGTATCATACATCCTCGCCACTGAAATGCCGAAGTCGCGGTGCAGCGATCGGATGTCATAGTCCCCGCCGTGAAACACCGTCAACCGGTCGGGGCTGGCCAGTAATGACCCCAACGGTTCAAGATCGGTCACCAGAAGTGGATCAATCAGCCAGGTGGCAGTGCGGGTGGAGAGCTGCAGCAGGCATACCTTTTCGCGGTAATGGTGCAGGGAATCAGCCTCAAGATCAAGAGCCAACTCCGTTTCATGCCGAAGTTCCGCACAGATCCGGGCCAGCTGATGCCCATTTTCCACCAGGGTAAAACATGCCATCCCTTAAAATTCCCTCAAGATCTGATAGCCGGTGCTCCGCTGCGCAGCCGTGAAGCCGGCCCCCTGAATCAGGTCGATCATCTCCTGCTGGGACATCCTGAAACTGCAGCCGGCCGCGGCCACCACGTTTTCCTCAAGCATGGTCCCCCCCAGATCGTTGGCCCCAAAAAACAACGCGACCTGTGCCAGTTTGGCCCCCTGGGTCACCCAGCTGGCCTGGATGCTGGGGATGTTGTCCAATACCATCCGCGACAGCGCCAGCACCTTAAGGTATTCGACGCCGGTGGCCGTTTCCCCCCCAAGTTCAGTATTGCCGGGTTGATACGTCCACGGAATGAACGCGGTGAAAGAGCCTCCCTGCTCCTGGAGTGATCGGACCCTGAACAGATGCTCAATGAGCTGTTCAGGGGTTTCACGACTGCCGAACATCATGGTCGCGGTGGTGGTCATCCCGAGGGAAGCCGCCGCCAACATCACCTCCCCCCAACGTTGCCAGCCGATCTTTTTGGGAGAGATGGCCTGCCGTACCTCATCCACCAGGATCTCGGCGCCACCGCCCGGAACGGAATCAAGTCCTGCCTCCTTCAAACGGGTCAGGACCTGCAGAATGCTCAAGCCGTGCCGGTCGGCCAGGTGGCAGATCTCGGCAGGGGATAATGAATGGTTTTGAACCTGTGGAAAGCGCCCCTTGATCTCCCTGAACAGCTCCTCAAAGTATGACAGCTGCAGCCCGGGGTGCAGCCCCCCCTGCATCAGGAGCTGTGTCCCTCCCCGCTCAACCAGTTCATCTATCTTGTCAAATATTGATTTATTATCAAGTAGATAGGCATCTTTTGCGTCGATATCGCGGTAAAAAGCGCAAAATGAGCAGCGTGATAAGCAGACATTGGTGTAATTGACATTGCGGTCTACAACAAAGGTTACCCGGTTTTCCGGGTGAAATCTTTGCCGGACCGCATCGGCCTCCCGCCCCAGGGCCAGCAGGTCACCATGCAACAGCAGTTCGAGGGCCTGCTCACGGTGTATGATCGGTTGTAGGGGTGTCATGGGTTATGCACCTCGGCAGACAGGATCTCCCTGACAGTCGCTGGCAACCTGCCTGGCTTTAACTGAGGCGACACGCAGGCCAGCGTCACCAAGGCCTCAACCAATAGCTGGCCATCGACATCACGGCGCACCTGTTGCTGTAGGACAAATGAGGAACCTCCAACCTTGAGCGGCCGTGTGACTATCTGCAGCAGCTCATCGTGCCGTGCCGGCGCTTTAAAGTCGATCTCCATCCGCACTACCGGAAAGATGGCACCGTCGGCAGCAAGGGCAGCAACCGAACAGCCCCGTTCGCGCAGGTATTCGGTCCTCGCCCGCTCACAGTAGTTCAGATAGTTGGAATGGTAGACAACACCGGCGGCATCGGTATCTTCGTAGTAGACGCGCAGCAGCATCCTGTATCCTTAGGCCTCCTTTTGTCACACTCTACTGCAGAGTTGCTCCGCATGGCAACCCGCTTCCCCCTCAGCAGTTACGCCGAAACGGCCTGATAGTTTAAAATCGGCTAAACCATACCCCATAGGCCGCACAAACGATTTTTATCAAAAAGACGGCTGGCACCCTGCACGTCATCAAAAAAATGGTTTTTCGCCACCCCTGTAGAGCCCCGGGTTTAATCCCGTGTCTACAGCATGTTGCGCTGCAGAACCACTAAATTGCGCGCCCCCAGGCCATTCAGCAGATTGTAGGATCTGGTCTCGAGGTGTTCCATTCCAACCCGCCTACTCACGTTGTCAACCCTCGTGGCGACATCTGCCGCAGTTCCCGCCATCATCGCCACCAAACGTCCTCCTCGACGCACGGCTCCCTTGGTCAACGTGGCAAACCGATCAAGATCGCGGAAGGCGCGCGAGGTGACGACGTCATACCCCTCCTCATGTTGTGCCGAAAATTGTTCAATCCTGCCATGAACAACCTCCACCTGCGTTAAGTCTAATAAACGGCAGAGGTGCCGCTGAAATCGCACCTTCTTATCGACCGCATCCAGCGAGGTGATCGTCAGGTCGCTCCGCACGAGGGCCACCACAAGCCCCGGCAGTCCGGCTCCTGATCCCACATCGAGCAGCCGCTCGCCAGGGTTGAGCAACGGCACAATACTCAGGGAGTCAACAAAATGCTTCAACACAATCTCATCTGGGCTAGTGATGGAGGTCAGATTGATGGCTCGGTTCCAACGGAGGAGTTCCGTCATGAACTGCTGAAAACGGCCCATGGTCGATCCGTCAAGATTCACTCCGACGCTGTCTGCCCCCTGCAGAAGCAGGTTGCTGTTCACTGCCGAGCTCCGTTTACCCTCAGCGCCACCGCTAATATTGCCAAGGCAGCCGGCGTGACTCCCTGGATGCGTGAGGCCTGGCCCAGGGTCCCCGGCCTGAACCGTTCCAGCTTTTCCCGGACCTCCGGTGTTAACCCCTGCAGCTGACTGTATACCATCTCTTGGGGTATTACCGAATTCTCCATCTTGCGCATCCGCTCTATCTGCTCTTCCTGGCGCTCGAGGTACCCGTGATACTTAACCTGGATCTCAACCTGCTCTTGGACCTCGGGCGTAAGTACTGCGGTTCCGCCCGGCAGACCTGCGAGATCGATATAGCCGATTCCGGGCCTTCTGAGCAGCTGTTCAAGGGTGGTTCCCTTCTGCACATCGGCGCAATCATGGTCCATCAGCCATTGTTGTTCAGCCTCGCCCATGCCGATACGCGTTGTTGCTACACGCTCCAGTTCCGCCGCGATCTGCTCCCTTTTGCGGCAAAAGCCGGCATACAACTCATCGGAAACCAGTCCAATTGCATGTCCCAGCTCCCGCAAACGGAGGTCGGCGTTATCCTCCCTCAGGAGCAATCGGTATTCGGCCCGAGAGGTAAACATCCGATATGGTTCCTTGGTCCCCAGGGTGACCAGGTCATCCACCATCACTCCGATGTAGGACTCATGCCGGCCCAGCATGATCGGCTGCTTACCCTGCGCCCTGAGGGCCGCGTTGATCCCGGCCAATATCCCCTGACCTGCCGCCTCTTCATAACCAGAGGTGCCGTTGATCTGTCCGGCATGGAACAGGCGAGGGATCAGCTTAGTCTCCAGCGTTGCATGCAGCTGCACCGGATTTACATAATCGTACTCAATGCCGTAAGCCGGACGCATGATCTCCACCTGTTCAAGCCCGTGCATGGAACGGTAGAAGGCGATCTGGATATCGATCGGCAGTGAGGTGGACATGCCACTGGGGTAGTATTCCACCGTTTCCAGCCCTTCCGGCTCAATAAAGGTCTGATGGCGCTCCTTATCCGGGAAGCGAACCACCTTATCCTCAATGGATGGGCAGTAGCGGGGTCCGATCCCCTCGATTACCCCGGCATAGAGGGGCGAACGATCCAACCCACTGCGGATGATCTCATGGGTGCGCGGATTGGTATAGGCGATATAACAGGGCACCTGTGGCATGGTAATCCGCTCGGTACTAAAGGAAAACGGTCGCGGCTGGTCATCGCTGTACTGGGTCTCAAGCCTACTAAAATCGATGGTCCTACCGTCAAGCCGGGCCGGAGTGCCGGTCTTGAGGCGCCCCACCTCAAAGCCAAGCCCCTTTAGTTGGTCGGAAAGGCCTAATGAAGGCAGATCCCCCGCCCTCCCCCCAGCATAATTGATCAGGCCGATATGGATCAGTCCACGCATGAAGGTGCCGGTGGTCAGAACCACGGTCGTGCCCAGAAAGCGGATCCCGCTACGGGTGTCCACGCCGTGCAGCTCATCTCGCTCAAGGTATAGGGCTGTGACCTCCCCCTGTTTGAGATGCAGATTGCCCTGCTGCTCCAGCACCCGCTTCATCCGCAGGCGGTAGAGCTGCTTGTCGGCCTGGGCACGGCCCGCCCGCACCGCCGGACCCTTGCGGGTATTCAACACCCGAAACTGAATGCCGGTGGCGTCGATATTTTTGGCCATTTCTCCGCCCAGGGCGTCGATTTCGCGCACCAGATGCCCCTTGGCCAGACCACCGATGGATGGGTTGCAGGACATCACCGCCATACCGTCCAGACTCATATTCAGTAACAGTGTCAGACACCCCATCCGGGCAGCAGCAAGGGCAGCCTCACATCCAGCATGACCGGCGCCAACCACAATCACATCGTATCGCGTCTCGTAGCTATGCATCACTCACACCGTTGTTCCACGTGAAACATCCACTTACTTGCCAATGCAAAAAGAGGAAAAGATGCGGTCCAGAACGGCATCCGGAGTCGTTGCACCGGTGACCTCGCCAACCGCAGACAGAGCATCCCTGAGGTCAATCGACAACAGATCATACGTCAGATCCTGGGCTGCATGTCGAGAAAACCGATCGAGCGCGCCAACTGCGCGCTGCAGTAAATCCCGATGGCGCACATTTGAAATTGCCACCAGATCATCTGGAGAGCTGGATGCGTCATGCATGAAATAGTCAAACAGGGCTGAACGCAGCTGGGGCAACCCCGCACCCGTAAGACAGGAAAGGGAAAGCGTGGTCAGGGATGGGGGGAGCTGGGATGGCTCCAAGCATGGGGGGAGATCTGACTTGGTGAGAACGGTCAGGTATGGCCTGTCAGCAAGAAGCGCAAGAATCTCCAGGTCGTCATGGTCTAAAGGACGGCTCGCATCGGCGAGAAAAAGGACCAGATCGGCCTCCGACAATCTCCCCACGGTGCGGCGGATACCTTCCTGCTCGACCGCGTCACCGTGATGGCGGCGAATACCGGCAGCGTCGACAATACGGACCGGCAGGCCATCCACAGATATAATCTCCTCAATCAGATCACGTGTAGTCCCCGGAACCGGGGAGACGATGGCCCGTTCCTCACAGGAAAGAGCGTTTAGGAGACTCGATTTGCCGGAATTGGGTTTACCCACCAAGAGTACCGACACACCTTCGCGCAAGACACGGCCGAAACGAAATGAGCCAACTAGCCGGTAAAGCTGCTGTTGCGCAGTGGTGACACGCTGACTGACAGCGACCTGGAGAGCAGGGTCGATATCCTCATCCGGAAAATCGATATAGGCCTCAAGTGTGGCCAGGGCGCCAGTTAAAAGGTCGCTGACTGCGAAAAGCTCACGCCCAAGAAGCCCTTCGCGCTGACGTTGAGCAAGGGCCAGAGAGGCCTCGGTACGACTAGTAATGATGTCAAGCACCGACTCAGCCTGGCACAGGTCAATCCGACCGTTCAAAAAGGCGCGACGGGTAAACTCGCCTGGCTCAGCGAGACGGGCGCCGGCAGCAACACAGGCCTGAAGGATGGCGCGAACAACCAGATACCCGCCATGACTATGCAGTTCGAGAACATCCTCGCGAGTATAGGAGCGAGGAGCCCGCATCAAAACGGCCATTCCCTCGTCAATGAGGGCGCCATCAACCGAACGGTGAAAGTGACCATAATAAAGACGGTGGCTGTCGAAGCCACCGCCAGGGATACCGCGAAAGATAGCACGACCAACCTGATCCGCCAGCGAACCGCTTACACGCACAATACCGATGCCACCACAACCCGGAGGAGTTGCAATTGCGGCAATGGTATCCTCAGTATACATCAGACCACCTCTGAATCCTTGATCATTTTGTTTATGTAAAACTGCTGACCTATCGTCAGGATATTGTTGACAAGCCAGTACAAGACCAAGCCGGAAGGAAAATTAAGGAACATAAAGGTAAAAACAACCGGCAGAGCAAGCATCATTTTCTGCTGAACGGGATCCATATTAGAGGGGGTCATCCGCTGCTGAACAAACATACTGAGCCCCATGACAACCGGCGTTACATAATAGGGATCCTTGTCTGAAAGATCGGTAATCCAGAGAAAAAACGGGGCGTGGCGCAGCTCTATGGAGAACATTAGGGCCTTATACAATGAAAAGAAAACCGGAATCTGTACCAACATAGGTAAACAGCCGCCAAGCGGATTTACCTTGTGCTCGCGGTACAGTTCCATCACCGCACGGTTCATGGCGTCGCGATCATCCTTGTATTTCTCCTTCAAGGCCGCCATCTTTGGCTGAAGTTTGCTCATTTCCTTCATTGACCGGTAACTCTTCTGGGTCAGTGGGAAAAAGAGGGCCTTCAAAATAATGGTTATTATAATAATAGCCAAGCCGTAATTATGAACATAGCGGTAAAAGAACTTAAGGGAATGCAACATAGGTTTGGCGAGTATCGTAAACCAGCCAAGGTTTAGGGACTGTTCGAGAGAGGAGCCCTGGGCCTTAAGGATATCAATATCCTTCGGTCCTGCAAAAAGTTTATCGGATACCGTAACCGATTGACCAGGAGCAAGTGAAAAAGCAGGGCTGGCAATGATTGATTCAAGAAAACCAGAGCTGTTCTTTTTAATCTCCACATCTGCAATGCTGCCATGTTCGGCTAACAAGGCGATTAAAAAATACTTATCGGTGATCCCTGCCCACTCAACACGCTTATCGTACCGCTTGGAGGCCTTGTCAAAGGCCTTGGGAGGATCGGCCTGCAAGGAGTTATCGGTATACACGGTGGAACCGTGGGTCTCATACCGGCTGTTTTTTTCCTTGATCTCAAACGGAGCGGTGAGTATCTGCTGCAGAGAACCTGCCAAAGAGAGCTGAGAGTTGTTTATCAGCTCGGTATCCAGTTGAATGCCATACTGGGAGCCATTAAAGAGATAGGTTTTGCGAACCAGATACCCCTGGGGTGCGAGATAGGTGAAAACAAGGGGCTGTTGCTGACCAGACTGGACCACAAGATGCTGAACGGAAGGGGAGTAGAGCGACTGGGGGGACAACACAAAACCGGCGCCGCGGGTAGAGGCCACCGGCAAGGCAGGATCAGCGAGATTACCGAGTACCACAAGGGGGGCATCAGGGGTGTTCATTTCCCTATAGCCCTTTAACGTCAAGCTTTTTAACGCTGCTCCGGCCGTGGTGAAGACGGCAGTATACTGGGGTGTATCGACTGTGACCAGTTGTGGTGGCACCTGAGGCAAAGGGTGGACAGGAGAAAGAGTGGTAGATGCCTGGGGAGGTGGTGGCGAAGCAGGGAGCTGTGTAACTGCTGCTGGGGTATTTACTGGGTTTTGTGGTTGCTTGTGGGGACCGGTAAAAAAGGAGAACAGGTAAAACACTGCAACTGAGAGAATGACTGCAATAATGGTTCGCTTTTCCATAGGAGGCTCCAAATCAGACAAATGATCAGATTACAGGGTCATGACCGCCGGGATGCCAAGGGTGACACTTAAGGAGACGACGCAAAGCCATGAAGGCGCCTTTTCGGGAACCGTGACGACGGATTGCCTCCAACGCGTATACAGAACAAGAGGGGTAAAAACGACAGGAAGGTGGTAATACCGGCGAGATAGCAAACCGATAACACTGGATACAAAATATAAGAAGTTTAGCTGCCATCGCACGTTCCGATGCGCCCAAAGAGGCGCAGTAATTCAGCGCGCAGTTGAACACCAGAGAGTTCCGCCGCGCGTCGACGCACTATTAGATGAAGATCCAGAGGCGGTAACAGCTGACAATGCAGGCGGAAAAACTCGCGGACATGACGCTTGATACGGTTACGCACCACCGCTCCGCCCACCTTGCGACTGGCGGTAACGCCCAGTCGAGGTTGACCGGCGCTATTCTGCTGCCAAACAACCAAGAAGGCCGGACCGGTAAAACCGGGCCGGCCAGCCGAGAGTTTGGTAAACTCTGAGCGCCGCAACAGACGAGCAGACTTTGCATAGGTGGCGCGTGCAGATGGCACGACGGTACTGATGTGATGTGCAGACTACTTAGAAGCTATCTGCACGGAAAGGCGCTTACGCCCCTTAGCACGACGCCGCTTGATTACCAGGCGGCCGTTTTTGCTGGACATGCGCACGAGAAATCCATGGGTCCGCTTACGAGAAGTGTTACTTGGTTGAAAGGTTCTTTTCACGGCTTTGCTCCTGAATTCTTGCGGGGTGAGTAGTAGCAAACCACGCATATTTTAATTATAAACGCATTTCTGAGATGAGGAACGGCATTATTAAGCAGATCGTGGTTATGGTGTCAAGCTTTTTTGTTGGCCAAGCACTGGTTTTTAAGCATTGAAAAAAAGGGGGGGCTCTGTTAAGGTGCAAACCCTAGTCAAAGGCCCCGAGTAAAGCCGCCATTCACCATATATCAATTTGATATTATTATGAAATAAAGTTATCAACAGATGTTGATATACCTGTTGATAACGTACTCATACCACGTTCAGATAACGGTTCAACCATCAAAACTGACTCAAGAAATCAAGCAATCTATGCAGGGTGTTGACACAGACACCGGATACGCCACTTAGCTCACCAGGTAACGATTCAATTATGCCTTCCTCAAAAAAAGATCTCATGCTGACCGTCTGGCACCAGACCGCTACCAACCTGGAAAAGGTTATCTCACCCCAAAACTATATCAACTGGATCAAACCGATCCAGTACAGTCACAGCGACGAGCAAGGTATGACCGTCACGGTTCCCAGCCAGTTCTTCAAGGAATGGCTGGAGGACAATTACCTAGACCTGATCAACAGTGCACTCTCCATAACAGCCGAAAAAAATCTTACCGTCAGTGTGGCCGTCAGAGACGGTGAGTCCGCATCACCGGATCAGGAAAAATCGGGCACCGAGCCGGAAACATCACCAGCAAACAGCGCGCCAAAACAGGTAGTAACGGAGAGAGAGCGAACGCATCTCAACTCTCGCTATACCTTTGATCAGTTTGTCAACGGCTCAGGAAATCAGTTTGCCCACGCGGCTGCCATGGCAGTGGCCACCAATCCGGCGATCACCTATAACCCGCTCTTTATCTATGGCGGGGTGGGGCTTGGCAAAAGTCACCTGTTGCACGCGATTGGGCACGAGGTCCTCGCCGCTACACCATCGACACGTATCTGCTACTGTTCAGCTGAAAAATTTACCTATGAAATGGTAAATTCTATTAAACTCAGCAAGATGGAAGAATTTAGAGAGCGTTATCGTTCAATAGATGTACTATTAATCGATGATATACAATTTATCGCTGGGAGGGAACGAACCCAGGTCGAATTTTTTCACACCTTCAATTCACTCTACGAATCCCACAAACAGATAGTCATCACCTCCGACAAATTTCCACGCGAGATGCCAAATCTTGAGGAGCGACTCCGTTCACGATTTGAATGGGGTCTTATTGCCGATATCCAACCACCTGACCTTGAAACGAAAACTGCTATCTTAAAGAAGAAGGCAGAACTGAATCGCATCAACCTCCCTGATGAGGTTGCACATTTTTTAGCCTCCAGTGATACCCGCAACATCAGGGAACTCGAAGGGATGCTTATCCGATTAGGGGCCTACAGCAGCCTGCAGCATATTCCTATCACCCTGCCCATGGCCAAGGCGAACCTGAAAGACATACTTGTCGACAAACGCAAGGAGATTACCGTTGAACTAATTCAGAAAAATGTGGCCGAACACTTTGGCCTCAAGGTGGCAGACCTAAAATCGGACAAACGACTCAAGACCTTTGTACAGGCACGCCAGGTCGCCGTTTGGCTCTGCCGTGACCTGACCAATGCCTCCTACCCTGATATCGGTAACAAATTTGGTGGAAAAGATCATTCAACTGTGATTCATGCAACTAAAAAGATAGACCGCCAACTTGCAGAGGACCCAACCTTGGCCAATACGGTAGATACGATACGAAATGCCATCCTACAGTAAAACATCTACCGTTCCACAAGAGGTGTTGAATGACCTGTGGGTAACTGTGAATAGATAGCTGACTGTGGAAAAACCACCTTGAACACACAGAAGCATCAACAGGGATAGCATCATAATTTAATAATTATACCAGTAAGTTACACATAATTAACTCCATCAACAGGCCTAACTATAATAATAAAGGTTTTATCTTTTTAAAAACAAAGACAGAAACCTGTTATGCGTCACTCTCACCCAGAACAAAGGAGCGGGAAATGAATTTCAGGATCGACCGAGAAAACTTCCTCAAGGCGCTGCAGAAGGTACAAGGTATTGTCGAAAAACGGACCTCTATGCCTATCCTTTCCAACGTTCTGATTGATGCGGCCGGTGACGGGATTGAGATTGTAGCGACGGATCTTGAGGTTGGCTTGAAGAGCAGGTATCCGGCAACGGTCGAGCAGGAGGGCCGGATTACGGTTGGGGCCAAAAAACTTTATGAAATCGTAAAGGAACTCCCCAATCAGGAGATCAGCTTCAGTACCAAGGAGAATGACTGGGTTGAGATCACCTGTGGCAAGGTACGTTTTAACATTGTCGGCCTTTCTCCGGATGAGTTCCCCAATGTTGCCGTTGTCAAGGATGACCAGTTGCTGGAACTGGAGGCATCACTGCTGCGGATCATGATTGAGAAGACCTCCTATGCCATTTGCAACGACGAGACCAAATACAACTTAAACGGCATTTTTACCCGCGTTGAGGCCAGTGAAAACGGCCAACTGCTCAAGATGGTGGCCACCGATGGGCACCGGCTTTCCATCGCCTCGGGGGATTTCAGTGGCACGGCTAACCCGGAGCTGCTCAAAGGGGTTATCCTGCCGAAAAAAGGGATCTACGAGATAAAGAAGATCACCGAAGAAGGGGATGGACTGCTCAAGTTCGGTTTTGTCGACAGCAGCGCCGTACTAAAAAAGGGGGATACCACCCTGGTGATGCGGTTGGTGGATGGGGAATTTCCCGATTACACCCGTGTGATACCGGCCACCAACGACCAGCACGTCACGGCCAAGCGGGAGGAACTGATCCATGCCGTACGTCGTATGGCAATTCTCTCCAGCGAGAAATTCAAGGGTATCATGCTGGAGATAAACGGCAACGGGGTGAAGATATCCTCCAGCAATCCTGAACTGGGTGACGCCATGGAAGAGCTGGAGATCAGTTACAGTGGCGAGCCGTTTTCAGTCCGTTTTAACGCCCGCTACCTCCTGGATGTACTGTCGGTCTGTGAAAGCGAGCAGGTGGTGATGAAGTTCAAGAACGAACTGTCCCCCTCTATTATCACTCCCGATGCAAGTGACACCTTCCTGGCGGTGATCATGCCGATGAGACTATAGTGCTGCTGACCGGCATCAGGCTTGAGAATTATCGCAACATAGCCGGTATCGACCTGCGGCCAAGCAGCCAGATAACCCTGCTGTACGGTCTGAACGGGCAAGGTAAGACCAACCTGCTGGAGGCGGTCTATCTGTTGGGTACCGGTAGGCCGTTCCGAAACGTCAAGGTGCCGGATCTGATTCGCCATGGCTGGTCAAACGCCGCCATCTGGGGTCAAGTGCAGACAGCCGGTGTTACCAGTGAGATCACACTGCAGCTGGAGGGACGGCACCGGCGGGTAACGGTTGATGGCAAAGTGGTGCAGCGGGCCGCCGAACTACACGGTAAACTGGCCTCGGTGGTCTTTTCACCCGACGACACCGCCATGGTGAAATTGGGACCTGAATCCCGGCGGCGGTATCTCGATCGGGCGCTCTACAGCAGCAACGCCGGTTTTTTGCACGAGTATCACGACTATTACCGGACCCTTAAACAGCGTAACGCATTATTGCGCAGTAGCACGACAACCGCTCTGGATATCTGGAGCGAACAGCTGCTGGGAAGTGGTATACGACTGATGCGGCAGCGTAATCGCTATGTGCGACACCTGCTGCCGCTGTTGCAGGAACATTATCGCCGTATTGCCGGCAGCGGAGAACCGGTCGGCCTGACCTACTGTCCCGACGTTGACGAAGCCGATTTTCTGGAGCAGCTTGAACAGTGCCGGGAAAGCGATCTCCGTCACGGAGCCACCGGACGCGGTCCCCACCGCGATGACCTGGAGTTTCTGATCGATGGTCGCCCCTTGAAGACCTTCGGCTCCCAAGGGCAGCAGCGTTCGTTTGTGCTGGCCCTCAAACTGGCCGAACTTGACCACCTGCAGCAGACCCTTGGCGAACCGCCGCTGATGCTGCTGGATGACATCGCCTCCGAACTCGACCGGGAGCGTATCCATAACCTGCTAGGCTTCCTGCGTCAGCGGGAGGTGCAGGTGCTGATAACGACCACCACCACGGTCGGCATTGACCCCGGTATGCTGCAGACAAGCAGTCTCTACCGGATGGATGCCGGCACTTTGACGTATGAGGGAACTGGACCTAGATGAGCGAGATTGAGCAGAATGCGCCAGAGGCGGCCGATTACGGGGCCGAAAGTATCAAGATCCTGGAAGGGCTTGCGGCAGTTCGCAAACGGCCGGCCATGTACATCGGCTCCACCGCTGCCCAGGGACTGCACCACCTGGTCTACGAGATCGTGGATAACTCCATTGATGAGGCCCTGGCCGGTTACTGCGACACGGTCTCGGTCACCATCAACACCGACGGTTCGGTGACGGTGGTGGACAACGGCCGGGGGATCCCGACGGACATGCACCCCACCGAGGGCCGTTCGGCGGCCGAGGTGGTGCTTACCGTGCTGCACGCCGGCGGCAAGTTCGACAACGACTCCTACAAGGTCTCCGGTGGTCTGCACGGGGTGGGGGTCTCGGTGGTGAACGCGCTTTCCAGGTGGCTTGAGCTGGAGATTCGCCGTGACGGCAAGATCTGGCGGCAGTCCTACCGGCGGGGCGATCCGCAGGCGCCGCTGGAGGTGACGGGAGAGAGCAGACGGCGCGGCACCAAGATTACCTTCATGCCGGACGAGGAGATCTTTGAGACCACCGATTTTTCGTTCGAGGTGCTGTCGCAACGGTTGCGTGAGCTGGCCTTCTTAAATGCAGGCGTCAGGATCACCATTACCGATGCCCGTACCGAGGCAAAGTCACACGAGTTTTACTATGAAGGCGGGATCAACTCCTTTGTCGAGTACT